>CAYYIP010000008.1:0-100955 GCA_964472015.1 uncultured Hyphomicrobiales bacterium
AACTTGCTTCTTTAGTTGTGAATGATTGATTTTTTGGTTGTATCCAAGCTATACCTCTATCACTAACTCGTTGTTTGTTTATTATATGTTAACCTAAATCTTCAGTATTAGGTAGTGTTTTTTCATTCAATTATCACTTCTTTTAATTCTTTTCGAACAGAATAGGGCATTGAATCTGCATAACCTATTCGCATCAATATCATTGGATAATTATTGTTAATGGAAATTTTATTTCTAATTTCATCAGTTAATGTTTTTACTTCACAAGGTTGGTTTGAAAATGCAAGCGAAATTCCTAACTCTGTACATTTCAAAAAGAAACGTTCTAAAGTAATTCCTGCTAAAATCCAGTTTTCGACTGTGTTTTCTTGTGTTGCAATTAAAACTAAATGCGACGAAGAGTTGAGTTTTTTACTTTCTGCTTTATTTTGTGCTTTTGGCGTGAGAAAATTTTTCACAAGCGGTTTGTTCAACCACTTTGGTAAAGACGGGGCTCCTAATACATTGTATGCCAAACCGTCTTTTTCTTCTTGAACATGCTTAAAATTGAAACGCATCCAATCGAGAAGTTCGATTTTAAAATTCTCATCTGTGAAAAGAATTTTGTTTCCTTTGTAAACTAATTCGCAAAGTTGTGAAAATTCATCTTCTCCTTTTTGATAAAAATAAATAGAAACGGAATTTTTATTATAAACTTTTTTTAGTTCATCAATAACATTTACCTGTATAATTTCTGACTTGTAAATACTCCTGTTAGTTTGTCGCTTATCAATTTGGGCAAACAAAAGATTTTTATTATTCACTTCTGATTTTTGTAGTCCAATTCTGATGAAAGATAAACTATCCTGCTTAATGATTTCAATCCGGTACAAGTAGCCTAATTCGTTAGATGCAATGCAAATATTTTCTACAGCACATCCCAAACTTATATACAATTCTCTGTGATTTGCATCAATAACAGAAAGTTCTTTACTAAAATTTGGATAGATATCAATACTGTTTTCGTTTAGTTTGAATTTCCAAGGTTGCGTGTTGTGTCCCGAAGGTGCTTTAATACCATATTCCACCATTTTTAGGAAGTCGGCGTTTTGTTCGTGAAGCAAAATTGTAGAAAATTTCATAGATATAATAATTAAGAATATTTTTTCATTTTACAAAAATTTTAACTTTTAAAATTAGCAAAAACTTTTCGAAACTTTATTGTTACTAATCAAATTTGTTTGAATAGATATTTGTTATTTCTTAACAAGATTGCTTCCGAAAACAAATATCTCGTTTTCTTCTAAATACTCAATATATTTCTGCGAAACTCTTTTTACATTCATTAGTTTTAAAGTTGTCTTGCGAGATTGAAATTAATTCATTGATAGTTTTTTCTTTAAAGTTGGGTTTGTTTTGTGAAATTAGTCCAAGTGCAAAAATAGAATGATTACAAGTAATTAGTACGCCTCCGTGAAGATAATTAATCAAGTCTGGTATTAATGGATCTATTCTATTGTCCTTATCTACAGCCGAAAGATAGCCAACTATATCAATTGCCGTCCATTTTAAAATATTATTGTTACTTTTTATCAGTTTAGCCCAATAATCAAAGTGTTCATAAAGTTGTTCGGGGTTTTCAGAACCTATTTTCAGTAATTCTTTCGCAAATCCATATTTTATTTGTGGATTTTGAGAATTTAATTTATTAAGATCTGTCTTTGTAATCATTATTTATATTCCAAATTTTACTTTTTAGTTAAAATTGCTTTATCTAAATATTCTTTCTTTATTATTATCTAAAATATTTGTATTATAAATAAAAAAAGAGGTATAAAATACCTCTTTTTTTATTAAATATATTTTATTGTTATTGCTTAATAAAGTTAAATATATTTTTATTTATTTTTAGTGTATATCTTCCACTTGTTAACTGTTCAACATTAATACTATTATTGTTATTATTATCTTTCATTATTAATTTTCCTGTGTTATCATATATTTCATAATCCATATTTAATAACGAAACATTGTTTATATATATCGTATTAGTTGTTGGATTTGGAAATATTGTTACTTCAACTGTCTTTTCTTCTTCAATATTACCATTATCATTACTTAATGAAATGTCGTCAATAAATAATGCATTTCCACCTGTTCCCGGTATACCTCCAACTCTTATAATACAATTACCTGTTATATATTCTTTTAAGTTAATTTCTACTTTTTTATATTCACTAGATTTTGGTGTATAAATATTGTTTGGATTTGACGGTACTCCTGTTTGAGTACAAGTTGTAGAAGAAATAGTTTCCCAAGTTTCTCCCCAATCATTAGATATGTCAACATTAATATTTGGTGCAGTTTTATTGAATCCACCATCAGAATAAGCATAGTAGTAAGATAATACTTTATTCTTGTTTTCTTCACAATTTACTTCACCGAATACAACATAAGCTGGTTTACCTTTTACTCCCCAAGAATCATGCAAATAAAATAATAATGCAACTTTTGAATTATTTGCACCAATTTCTTGGCCTGTTGAAAATAACGTAATTTTTTTATTTTGAGTAACATCAAAGTAGAAATTAGGCGTGAATGTGTCAAATCCAATATCTATAGTATCTATTATTTTTTCTAATAATCCAAAATAAGCATATAAACATTTATTATCTAGTTTATTAATATCAATCATATTATTGTTTTCTTCACTAGATATATTATCGATTTCAAATTTAGTTGTAAAATTACCACCTTCTCCTGGCATAAATTTGCCAAAGTCAATAGTTGTTGTTTCACCACTTGCTAAATTACCGTTAAATATTTTAGTATCAAATAGATTATTATTTATATATAAGTTTACAGCAAATTTAGTGATAGTAATATCTTCATTATTTGTAATATTTACTTTTGGATTATATGGTGCTAATTTAATGTTTTGAGGATATTCACTGATATCCGTTATACTTAAATCAGTTTTTAAATTAGTTGGAACTTCTATTATTGCTTCATAACCTGTATATATATTTGCTTTACTTTCAGCAACAAAAGCTACAACTCTTAAATCTTCTAATACTAAATCAATATTTTGTATACTCTTAGGTAAAGTCAGTTCATATCTTTTATATTCATAATGTCCTGTTTTGGTAGTTTTTATAGTGTCACCCCACGCACCACCAGCAGATATTACTTCTCTTAAAGCATGCATATGACGATAATATCCTTCTCTATCTATATAATCTGGATTTATTCCCATGTTTGATTGATATCCAAGAATATTATCTTGTAATAACATTACAGTAAGATAATTTTCTTCAGCATTACTGTTTCCCGTATAGTATACTTCAACTTCTACTGTAAGCGCTCTTGTTTCAAAGTTAATATCAGGCTTAACATAAATATTTACAATAGATTGTTGATTTACAATATTTTGTACTTCAGCTTGCCATTTATCACGCATTTTTGCCCAAGGGTTGCCTGTTCTGTTTACTGAACCTGCAGGGAGACCTGATATTCCTGCACTAGCGGCAATCGTATTACCTTCTTGAGTTCGTAAGTCTGGATCTGTAGGTCTTTGTGGTGTTGCATAATTAGTACAGTGATTATTTATAATAATAACTCTTTTTGGATAATTAATAGCTAAAAGATTAGCTATTTTATGTCCGTCAGGACACCATTGGCAATACATACCTGTAAATTCTTCGATAACTGCTACTCGTTTTTGAGTTTCTGTACTAACCCATTTAGGTTGTTCTTGTGCAAATAATGATATTCCTGTTATATAAAAAATGGTTGTTATGAAAGAAATAGTTAATATACTTAACTTTTTCATAAGCCCTCCTAGAAGTTTGTTTATAAATTGTTAAATTAAAATATAATATTCAATTGTTATGAATGAAAAAATAATACAAAATATTCTTTTTTCCAAAAAAAATATTATTAAAATTATTTTATATATATTATAGTAATAAAAAATTAATAATATTTTATCAAACATAAAATACTATTTTAGTTTATAATTATTAAATTAATAAAGTATTAAAGAAATAATATAAAGAAATAAAAATAGTATAAAGTAAATATTTATTAAGGATTATAAATTAAAATAGGGGATTATATAAAAATATACTTTTTATATATAAATATTTCGTATTTATTATATCAATATATATAAAAATAAAACTAATTTATTATATTTTTAAGTTCCTCTTTTTTTTGTAAAAATATAGTATCATTAGGATAGGAATTTAAAACTCGTTCAATAATTTTTTCTGCATTATTGAAATCTTTTTGTTTTATATATATATAATATATGTGTTCAAAAATTTCAGGATCATATTCTGATAATAAATCAATAGCTTTTGATAATGCTTTTAAAGCCTCATCGTAATTTCCTAATTTATATTGTATCCATCCGTAAGTATCAAAAAGAAATGGCGAATTATTTTCTATATTAATAGCTAATTTTGAATAGAATAGTGCTTTTTCTAGATCAATGTTGTTTTTACATAAATGATATGCATAGTTATTGATTACTTGTGGATTCATACTATCTAGATTTAATGCTTTTATATAATAATTAGTTGAATTTTGTATATCATTATTATTGTCATATATTTCTGCCATAAGATTATAAATTTGACTTCCATATTTATTAAAGTTATTATCTGTATATCTAGCAGCTAATTTTAAATATTTTAATGCCTTTTCAGATTGTTTTTTATCTGTAGTATAATAATGTAATCCTAAGTAAAAAGGATATATGCAACTAATATTTTTATTATTGAAAGTTTCTAATATTTCTAGATATTTATTTATATAATTATTCTTTTTATATATATTAGCTACTTGAATAGGAATATTATGTGTAGTATCTTTATATTTTAATGCTATTTTAAAATATAAATCTGCAAGCGATGTATCTGGTATATATAATGCTAATATTCCTGCATAGTAATTTGTTTCTAAGTAAGGACTTAATCTATAATCTATAAATTTTAATATATCATATTTTATATTATTTGGAATATTATTTGTTATTAAAGTATCTGTAAATAATTCTAAAATATTTGAATATACTTTATTTAGTTCTTCATAACTTAATTTGTTATTTATTAAATTACAAAACTGAATAAGTTTATCAAATTGATTATTGTTAATATAAAAATTATTAATTTCTTCTATTAAATATATATTATTAATATTGTTTAAGTTAATTTTTTGAATAGTTTTTTCGTAAAGTAAATTATCGTTTATTTTATATTTATATATTTGTAATATGTTAAATATTGCTTCTTGGTTATTAAATTTTGATTTTAGTTGTTTATAATATTTTAAAGATTTATTTATATTTTGAAAATGATATATTTTTGCTAGTCCCATTAAAATATCTTCTTCTATTTCAATGTCATCATTAACATTAATAATACTTTCTAATGTAAATATAGCATTTTGTAAATCAATATTTTCTAAATAAACTTCCGATAAGTTTATATAAGCCGGGATAAAATTTTGATTTAATTTTATAGACTTTAAAGCATACTTAATAGCAATATCAAATTTATTTAATTTTATATAAGATTTAGATATTTCATTATATATAACATTAATTATATTATTATCATCAGTATATTTTAATGCTTCTTGGAAAGAAAGAACAGCATCAGCATGTTTATCCTGTAATTGAAAAACTAGTCCGTCTATGAATAGATTGCTTAAATTTATATCCTTATTTGTTGTATCAATATATTCAATGGACTTATATTGATATTCTAACCATTCATTTTTATAATTTTTATTATTTGAAGTAGTACAAGAGTATAGAAATATTAATAAAATATAATAAATTACAAAATATTTTTTTTGTATCATATACTTACTTGGTTGGAAGTTTTTAGAATAGAATTTAATTAAAATAAAATAGCCAAAAAAATTTTTTTGGCTATTTTTTTATCAATATATATTTTTTAAAAATTTAGTATATTTTCATTATTAGTTTTTCCAGAATCTTCATCATCTGTCATAGAATCTAAAAATTCTTCATTTTCAATATCATCTAAAAAATTAAAATTATCTATATTATTTTCATCTGAAATAAGACTATCTTGTGTATCAGAAAGTTCGTCTTTATTTTTCTTAGAATCTAAAAGTAACATATTATCTATTAATATTTCTACAATATGTTTACGATTTCCATTTTTATCATCGATTTTGCGAGTTTGTAATTTACCTTCTATATATATTCTCGCACCTTTTTTAACTAATTTATGGCAAATTTCGGCTAGTCCACGCCATGCAACTATCGAATGCCAATCAGTATGTTCTTGTAAATTACCTAAACGATCTTTCCAAGAATCGGTTGTTGCTAAATTAAATGAAACGACAGGAATACCACTTGGTGTGTGTTTTAATTCTGGATCTTTACCTACATTTCCTATCAACATTACTTTGTTAAGAGTTCTTGACATTTTGTTCTTACCCCAACTAAAAACTTAATTTTATCAAAATAATCATTTTTACTATTAAAATCAAAGTACAAATATAATATATTTTAATTAATAAAAAAAATATATTTTAAAAATATATAAAATATATATAATCTAATATTAATTCTATATTAATTTATTAATAACTATTTTATTTTTATACTATTTAATGCTATAATTTGTAATATAGTATTTGTTATTTATTTCTTTAACTTCAAAAAATGCTTTCTTTATATATGCAATTTCTATGTTAATTATAAAAGTGTCATTTGTCGAATTTATTTCTTGGTTAGTAATTTCTTCATTTCCAATAAATCTTTTTATCCTTGAAACATTTCCACTTATATCATATTTTTCTTCAGCTTTGTATAATGTTTTATCGTCTTTTGCTAATAATTCTGTAGCTGCTAATATATTATCATTTTTTAATTCATTTATGAATAAATTTACAACCCCAATAGGTGAGGATGTAGAAAAGTCACTTATTATTGTTGTATCTTCAATAATAATTTTTTCTCCTTTAATGATAAATAATTCACAACTTGAAAAGCAACAAACAAAAATAATTAATGATAAAGATAAATATATAATTTTTTTCATAAGGTAGTATATTTATTAAAAAAATCAACAATAATATTTATAGTGTTATCTAAATATTTATTAGAATTAGTAAAAGGATGTTTTACTCCTAATGTGTGATTTGTATGTTTTAATATTATTTTTTCAGTATATTGTTTATTAGATGCATTGTATAATATGTCCGATGCTTTTAATGATACAGTAATATCATTTTCTGAATGAAGTATTAAATATGGAATATTTAATTTAGAAACCATTGAAGCTACTGATTTATTTCCACTATATGTAAGTCTATCAGTTAAAAAAGTTAAATTTAATCTAAATGTTTGATTTGTATTAGAATCAAAAAACTCTTTGTATCCTAAATTAAACCATTTTTCTTTTTGCTTTTCTGTATAAATATCAAAATCTGATATAGAATTTATTGTAACTAATTTTTTTACTATGTTATCATTTTTTGAAGCAACTGAAATAGCTAATGCACCGCCTAATGAATGTCCTATTAAGTAAATTTGTTTATTCCATAAATTATTTTCTGACTTAGTTAAAACTTTTCCTGATACAATATCCTCTATAAAAGAATTTATTTCTAAAATTTCTTGCGAAACTGTATTTATTGCAAATTTTTCCATATCAAATATACTTTTTTCTTTATCTATTACAGTATTTAAAGAAAAATCAATACAAGCAGATATATATCCTGCCTCGTTTAACTTGTTTGCAAAATATGGAAAAAACCCCCAATCTTTAAAAGCACGAAATCCATGAATTAATATAACCATTGGCTTACTTTCTTCTGATATTTTATCAGGAAAATAAATATCACAATTTGTTTGTTCTTTTATATTGTTTAAAAAGTTATATTCTCTTTTCATTTCAAATGCTTTAATTTACTTTTTATATTATATAGTTAAATAAGTTATAAGTTATTTATATATATAAAATTATATTATTTTTTTAATCTATTTTTAAAATGTAAAGAATCACCCCATTGATTAATTAATATTTTTCTGTTTATGTTTTCTAAGTTCTTTACCATTTTTTCAAAAATAATATCTTGAGTTTCATCTATATCAGGTTTATTGTTATATAGTATATAATTATTTTTGTAATTTATAGGTGTTAACTGTGGCATTACAACATTTGCCCCATATAATAATCCAAGTGTTCGTCCTTCATCATTTAAAGTTTCTAAGGCTGTAGTAGAAGCTATGTTTATATATGGCATTACAAGCCTTAAAACAGCTATCATTTTTAATCCTAATAAAAAATTTGTTTTGCTTTCTATTTTTACATTAGCAAACGGTGTATCATTATGTGGAATAAAAGGTCCCATTCCTATCATATCAATATCCATTTCTTTGAAAAATAATATATCTTTTGCTAAATCTTCTATTGTTTGATTAGGTAACCCTATCATAACCCCTGTACCTACTTGAAATCCTATATTTCTAAGAATTTTTAAACTATTTAATCTATTACTAAATAATTGATTTTTAGGATGTATCTGTGAAAATAAAGTTTCATTAGTTGTCTCTATTCTTAATAAATATCTGTGAGCACCACTATCAAAAAAACGTTTATATGTTTCTTCTGTTTGTTCACCTACTGATAATGTTATTCCTAATCCATTAGGTAATTTATCAGAAATACTTATTTTTTTTATAGTATTTATTATGTCTAATACATAGTTTATAAATTCTTTATCAGTACGTTCGCCTGCTTGTAATACAATAGAACCAAATTGTTTTTTTAATGCCCAATCTACACAAGTAATTACTTCATTTTTTGTTAAAATAAAACGTTCTATATTTTTTGTTATACTTTTTCTGATACCACAATATAAGCAGTCTTTTATACAATAGTTAGAAAATTCTATAAGTCCACGTAATGAAATTTTATTGCCAATATTTTTTAATAAAATATTTTCGGCTTTTTGTCTTAGTTGTTCAATTTGTTCTAAATCTTCTAATGCTAATAAATAACAAATATCATCAAATGTTAATTTTTTTTTATTTAAAATTTTATTAAGATACATAATTATAATAAAAATCTAAAAATAATAAAAATTATAACCAATTCATTTTCTTATACCATTCAATAGTATTTTTTATACCATCTTCAATTGGCATTTTTTGAGAATAATTGAAATCTTTATGTGCACTTTCAGTAGAACATATCCAATACTTCTGAATAAAATCAATTCCTTTTTCATAATTAAAAACAGGTGGGGTAGTCGCAAATTTTCCAAAAAATTCACTAATAGCTCCCGCTGCAAGTACTATAAAATGAGGTAAGTTAATTGGCAATACTATTTTTTTTCCTAACATATATTTTATTATTTCATATATTTGTTTCCAAGTGTAAAATTCATCAGAGGATATAAAATATTTTTTTCCAATTGTTTTTCTACTTTCAGCTGCTTCTATTATTCCACGTGCTAAGTCGTCAGAATGAACAAAACTTACATATTTTTTGTCAAATCCTATATAAGGAGCAATTCCCATTTTAATTATTTTGAATATAGATAAAATTTCTGTATCCCTTGGGCCATATACTGCTGGAGGACTTACTATTGTTATAGGTAGTTTCATTTTATATTTTTCTAATGCTTCTTCTGCCGCTTTTTTGCTACGTCCATAATTAGTTATAGGTAACATAGGCATATCTTCAGTAGTTGGTTCATTTAAAGAAATTGCCGGTCCATTAGCAGTTAGGGAACTTACATATAAAAAACGTTGTAAGTTAGGGGCTTTTTTTAATGCAGCTTCTATTAAATTAATTGTACCTTTGCAATTACCTTGCATATAACCATCTAGATTACGTGCAGATGTGTTGCCTGCTACATGATATATAAAATCAACATCAGAAACCGCATCTTCCAATGATGTAATATTTGAAAGTGAACCTTTTACTAAATTAAAGTTTTTATTTTGTAACCAACGCAAATTACTTGTTTTTCTAATGAGACAATTAACATTATACCCTGCATCTAATAATTTTTCTGCTACTTGACTTCCTATGAATCCGGTTGCACCCGTTACTAACACTTTCATAATCGATATATTCTCCTTTTTGATTTTTTTAGTTAATAAGTATATTAACTATTTATTAATATTATCAGACTCTTTATTAATAATTTCTAATAGTTCTACTTCAAAAATCAAATCTAAACCTGCTAATCTATGATTAGCATCAAAAACTATTTCATTATCTTTTATTTCTTTTATTATAACATCAACATTTAATTCCGGTGTTAACTGTAATTGCATATGTTGATTAACTTTATATTCAATATCTGGTAAGTTTTTTTTAGGTAAAGATAAAATTAACTCTTCTGTGTATTGCCCATATGCATCTTCACAAGGTATTATAAATTCCTTTTTTTCATTTATAGACATACCTATTATATTATTTTCAAATCCAGGAACGACTTGTGATGCACCTATTGTAAATTGCAATGGTTCACGTCCATAAGAATTATCAAATATTTCACCTGTTTTTAGTTTGCCACAATAGTGAACCTTTACAGTATCATTGTTTTTTGCTATTTTCATTATTAAAAATTTAATTTTTATATTAAAAAATATTTTATAATTTAAACTATGTCAAGAATTTCAGCTTCAAAAAATAAATCTTCGCCCGCTAAAGGATGATTAGTGTTTAATATAACAGAAGTTGGAGTTATTTTAAGAATTTCTGCTGCAATATTCATCCCATTAAGATTATTGAACGTAAGTATTTGTCCAACATTATAATTAAAATTTTTACTAATCTGATTCTTCTTTAAAATTACAATATCATCAGTTGTTATTTCGCCATGTGCTTCTGCAGCAGGTATAAAAAATTCTTTTGTTTCACCTACGGACATTCCTAGCATACCTTTTTCAAAGCTTTTTATTATCTGGTTTCCACCAACAACTATTTTTACACTTTTCTTTAATCGAGAATCTTCTATAACAGCACCCGTTATAGCCAATTTTTTACGATAATGGAACAAAACAGTTGCTCCGTCTTTTACTACTTTTTTTTCTAATTGTGCAGGTTCTGATTTGTTTGTTAAAGTTTTATTTTCTGCATAATTAGTAGTTGTAGTTGTATTTTGTATAGGTTTTTTATTATTAACAACTTGTTTTTTTGTTTTTTGTTTTTTTATCTTTTTCATTATTTAATTTAAATTGTTTAATAAAAATTTTATTTATACTTAATTGTTAAATTTTCTCATTAAATTTATTAATTTATTTATATCTTCTGGTAACTCAGAATCAAAATATAACCAATCGTTTGTTATCGGATGTACAAAACCTAATGTTTTTGCGTGTAACATTTGTCTTGGTGAATTTATTAAATATTTTAATACAGCGTTACGCCATTGAGGATTTTCACGACCAAATAATATCTTGTTTCCTCCATATCTAACATCACCAAATAATTTATGTCCAATATAAGAAGAATGAACACGAATTTGATGAGTACGTCCTGTCTGTAATTTAAACTGTACAAGCGAAGTATATAAGAACCTTTCTAGTACTTTATAATCTGTAATTGATATTTTCCCGCCTTGTTCTACAACTGCATATGATTTTCTATCATTAGGGGAACGTCCTATATTATTAATTATTCTTCCTGTATCTTGTTTCGGTTTTCCCCATACAATTGCATTGTACTCTCTTGTAGTTGTTTTATTTGTAAATTGTTCTGATAATTTTCTATGTACTTCAACTTGTTTTGCTATAACTAATAATCCAGTTGTATCTTTATCTATTCTATGAACTAAAAACGGTCTTATTCCATCTATTTGGATTTGATTTATATTAATATATTCATCTATATCAAGAGAATTATCATTATCAGCATTGTTATTTTCTATATCTATATCATTATCATTATCATCTAATTCTATATTTATTGTTTCTCTTATGCCTAAATGATATAATAAAGCATTAACTAAGGTTCCATATCTATTACCAATACCAGGGTGTACACACATACCTGCAGGTTTATTTACTACCAATAAGAATTCATCTTCAAAAATAATATCTAATTTAATATCTTCTGGTATTAATTCTATTGGTGGTAACTTCATTACAGTGCAATGTATATAATCATTTGGTGAAATTTTATAACTTGCTTTTTTTTGTATTCCATTTACTAGAACATATCCTGCTGCAATTGCTTGTTGTACTTTGTTACGAGTTGCGTTTTGTATTGATCTTGTCAGAAAATTATCTAATCTTTCTGGCATTTGCCCTTTAGAAATTACAAATTCATAAACTTTTGATATTCTATCAGGATAGTGTGTTCTTTCCATTTATTATTATTTGTTATTAACCAAAAATAAAAACATATAATTAAAAAAACAATAAATTAATAACAATTTTTTGTTATTTAGTTAAGATATTTATTAACTATTTCCGTTATTATTTTAGGGTTAGCTTTTCCATCCATTTGTTTCATCGTATTACCTACAAAAAAACCAATTATATTTTTTTTACCATTTTTAAATTTTTGAACGCTGTCAGGATTATCATCAATTAATTTTTTTACTATCTCTTCTATTAATTTAGTATCAGATATTTGAATAAGTCCCTTTTCTTCAACAAGTTTTTTTGGTGAAATTCCTTTTTCAATAACTTCCGGAAATATATCTTTTGCTATTCTACTTGAAATAATATCATTTGCAAATAATTCTACTAGTTCAGCTACAAGATCAGGCTCAAGATTTAATTCTTTTATTGATATATTTTTTTCAGCAATTATATGCATAATTTCTGTCATAACCCAATTACTTACTAATTTGTAATTTTTTTCATTTTTTTGAGTTAATTTTTGACATATATCTTCATAGTATTGCGCTATATCTTGTGATTCTACTAATACTCCTGCATCGTATTTTGGAATACCATATTCTTTTATAAATCTTTCTTTACGTATAGATGGTAATTCTGGTATTTGTGAAACAATATTATTAATCATTTCTTCAGAAATACTAACTTTTATTAAATCTGGTTCTGTAAAATAACGATAGTTTATTGTTGTTTCTTTTGTACGCATAGGACGTGTTATTTGTTTTTGTCCATCCCACATACGTGTCTCTTGAATAATTTTTTCGCCTTTTTCTAATAATTCTATTTGACGTTCTATTTCAAATTCTATAGCTTTTTCTACATTACGAAAACTGTTCATATTTTTAATTTCAGTTTTTGTTCCAAATTTTTCATCTTTAGCTAATCTAACAGATACGTTAGCATCACATCTAAAAGCTCCTTCTTCCATATTACCTGTACAAATATCTAGATATACTAATATACGACGTAATTCTACTAAATAATTATATGCATCTTTTGAATTTCGTATATCAGGTTCACTAACTATTTCTATTAGTGGTACACCACTACGATTATAATCAATTAAAGAATCAATATCTAAATCATGAATGCACTTTCCTGTATCTTCTTCCATATGAATACGTGTTATTCCTATACGTTTTTTTTCTGTTTCAGATGTTTCTATGTCTATATATCCATTATAACAAATAGGATCATTATGTTGAGTTATTTGATATCCTTTTACTAAATCTGCATAAAAATAATTTTTTCTTGCAAATGATGAAATATAACGAATCTTACAATTGGTTGCTATACCTATTTTTAAAATGTATTCTACTAATCCCTTATTTAAAACAGGCATAGAACCAGGATGTCCAAGACATATAGGACAAGTATTAGTATTAGGGGATGCGCCAAATACAGTTGAACAAGAACAAAAAGCTTTACTTTTTGTTAATAATTGTGCGTGTACTTCAAGTCCTATTATAGATTCATATTTATTCATATATTTTTGTCTTGCAAAAGTTAATAAAATATCAATTGATTTTTATTATATTTTTATTATAAAGTTACAAATATAATTAAAAAGTTATAAAAATTTATTATATTTCAAAAACAAAAATAATTTATTTATATTTTTGAAAATATTTAAAGTTAAAAAATATGAAAAAATATTATATCTATATACTATTATTTATTATCATTATTGGGTGTTCAACTATAAGTGATAAAGAAAAACAAGAACCAACAGTTTCTAAACAAGATACTATTAAAAAAACTGATACTGATATTATTAAATTGGATATACCTGTAACAAGAAAGCATAATATATCAATGAAAGCAAAAATAAAAATTGCATTTCCTAATATTAAACAATCTGTAACCGCTAAAATGTATTTAGCAAAAACAGATTCAATGCTTATTCAATTATATGGTCCTTTGGGAATACCTGTTGGAAAACTTTTTTCTAATAAAGAATATTTTATAATGAATAATAATTTAGAAAGTACAACCTATACTGGTAAACCAAATGTTGAAAATCTAAAAAGAATTATGAATGTGCCTCTTTCTTTTCACGATTTGATTTGTTTATTACAAGCTATATTGCCTAGTAATATAGAAAGTTTTATGTTTCATCAATCTTCTAAAACAGAAAACATATTTAATTCTATAGGAGTAGATTATATGGAGACTGTTGTTTGTTCTAATAAAGATAATTCTTTTTTACAGTTTATAAGAAAAAATATAAATAATGTTGAAATTTTTAATGTCAAATATATTAATTATCAAAATAAATTTCCCCAAAATATTACTATTGATTTTAAAACATTAAATGGACAAATTGATATAGAATATAAAGATGTAAATTTTTTAGATAAAGATTTTGAAATACTATCTTTTGTAAAACCCAATAGTTATAAACTTGTTAAATATTAGTTAAATAAGTTTATTTTTATTGAAATTTTATGTATTAGTAATAAAAAGTGTGTAATTAATTTGACATTTTAAAGTATTTTTTGTAAATTTGTGTATTGTTGAAAATTAAAATTGATAAATATATAATATATATAGTGATACATAATAAAAAAATAAATAAAAATATTTTTATTTATTTTTAATATACTAATTAACTTAATATTAAATTAGTTATTATAATTATTAGATATATTAGATTAAAAAATATTTAAAAAATGAGATTAATGTTTAAAAGAAGATATATTGGTAAGTTATAAGTTATAGTAATTATATGAAATATTCTAAAATTAAAATTTGTAAATGAATTATGAACAATATAAATTTAATAAAAAAAATATTTTACAGTATAATAGTTTTATTTTTTATAACTAGTATTTCTTGTAGTGTTTCTACTTTTTCTCAATTTGTTGCTCAATCTCAATTAAAACAAGATAAAAAAGTATCAAAGGAAATAAAAACACTAAATAAAGTTATAAAACCTAATTTAAAAAATAACATAATACCAAAAAATAAAAGTAGAGATACAGTATATAAAAAATTTCCTGATAGTTATTCAAAATTAGATAAAAATAAAACAGTAAAAATTATTACGGAAGAACTAATAGAAAACACAATAGAAACTTCTAGACAAAAATATATAAGAGGTTTAATTTGTATTCAAAGCGGTGATACCGTAGAAGCAATTAAGAAATTTGAAGAGGCTTTAAGTGATTTAAATAAGTTAGTAAGTTATCCAGAAATAGAAAATAATATTGAATTTAAAGACTTATCTCAAAATATTGTTTATGATTATGAAAAATATGCTTCGTCTATAGATATTAATGTAGAAAATACTCTAAATATGTATATATCAAAAGAAAGACTTTTTGAAGCAGAAGTTGTTAAAGATGATAATAGTAATATCATTGTTTCTGAAAAAACACGTAAACAGGGGAGAAGTAGTGATAAATTTATCTTTAGCTTACCAGATACTACAGAATTAATGATTCCATTAATTGATAATCCTGCCGTAACTAAACAAATTGATTTTTTAACTAAAGGTCGAGGACGACAATTTATAATTGGCTGGCTAAAACGCTCGAGCCGTTGGTATAATATGATGGTAGAACTTACAGTAGAAGAAGGAATGCCTGAAGAAATTATAATTTTACCAATGATAGAAAGTGCATACAATCCAATAAATGTTTCTCCTAAAAGCGCAGTTGGATTATGGCAATTTATGTATTCTACTGGACTTGATTATGGATTAAATAAACGCGAATCTATATGGGTGGATGAAAGACGAGATCCTATAAAATCTACTAGGGCAGGACTGAGATATTTAAGAGATATGTATATGGAATTTAATGATTGGCATTTAACTCTTGTTGCTTATAATTGGGGGTGGGGGAATGTAAGACGTGCTTTAAAACAAACAAATGTAGAAAATCCTACATATTGGGATTTGCGTACTAAAAAAAATATAGCAATGCCAACAGAGTCACAAAATTATGTACCGTTATTTTTAGCACTTGTAAAAATATTATCTAATCCTACTGAATATGGTTTTGATTTGGAAGCAATAGAATATGAGCCAGAGTTTTTATATGATGTTGTAGAAATTAGACAGGCTACTAATCTTGCAGCTATTGCAACAGCTATTGGAGTTGGAATTCAAGAAATACGTGATTTAAATACTGAATTATTATATGATATAACACCACCTGATAAAAAATATTATAGATTAAAAGTTCCGCCGGGGACTGCTAAATATTTTGTTGAAAATTTTGATAAATTACCATTTGAAGAAAAACAACCTTATCTAACTCATAAAGTTGCTAAAGGTGAAGATGTTATTTCTATATCTGAAAAATATGATGTGGCTATCGATGAATTAGTTACATTAAATAATTTAAATGGAACAAGTATTGCTTTAACGAGTGGAACAGAATTACGTATTCCTATTGGAGGCAAGAATTATTTGCAATCTACTCTTGTATATACTTCTACAGGAATTAGACCAAAGACCGAAGTTGTTTTTGATAATCCTAATTATCATATAGTTGGGACAGGGGAATCAGTTTATGGTGTTGCTGCAAAATATAAAATAAGTGCAGCAAATCTACGTAATTGGAATAAATTACAAATTGATGAAGAAATACTTAAAGAAGGTACAATACTTATAATATCAGAAGAAGAAGCAGAAAAAGTAAATTCTTCTACTTCTAAAAAAACAATAGAAAGTTTAACAGATAAAAATTTTAATGATAATATCAAACCTGCAAATTCTAATAAAAAAACAGTTGATAATAGTAAAAAAATTGATAATAATAAACTTTATACGGTAAAAGCAGGAGATAATTTATCAAAAATAGCAGCTGAAAATAATTGTTCTATAAATGATATAAAAAAATGGAATAATTTGAAAGATGATAAAGTAATGGTTGGACAAGTATTAAATATGGATAGTATAATTGGTGATGTAAAAATAAAAAATGAAAAAAATATAGAAAAAACTTCAAATTCTAATAAAACAACAAAACAAAAAACTAAATCTTATATAGTAAAAAAAGGTGATACTTTATATGATATAGCTAAGAAATTTGATACTTCAGTAAGTGAGATTATAAAAAATAATTCAACATTAGATGCTGATAAGTTACAAATAGGACAAAAAATAAAAATTAAATAAAAAATTTGGAAAATAGATAATATATATATATATTTGTATTCCTATTTATTTAGGAAACGGGGCGTAGCGCAGCCCGGCTAGCGCATCTGTTTTGGGAGCAGAGGGTCGTAGGTTCGAATCCTATCGCCCCGACTAAAAACACCTTGTAATTTTTTACAAGGTGTTTTTGTTTAATTTTAAGTATTTATTATCGAGTATTAGATTATTTCTATTTCTAGTATATATAAAAATTAGTATATATAAAAATATTTATTTTTATTTAATAGCTCCTGCTGTTAATCCTTCTATTATACGTTTTTGAAAAATTGCAAAAATAATTAAAATAGGTAAAGCAGAAATACTTGCACCTGCCATTAAATGCCCCCAATCAACAGATTGTTTTCCTAAATAAAAAGTTAATCCGACTGGTAAAGTACGATGCATTACATCATTTGTAAATAAAAATGGAAATAAAAAAGAATTCCAGTTATTTAAAAATGTATAAATTGCTAATACTACTAATATAGGTTTACATATTGGAGCAATTATTTTAAATATAATATACCACTCACTAGCTCCATCTATTCTTGCTGCATCTTCTATTTGCTTAGGAAGCGATTCTATATATTGTTTAATTAAGTATATACCAAAAGGAGTGATAGCCCACGGTATTATTAAAGCGTAATACGAATTTATCCAATTAAAATTTACCATCAATCTATATAATGGTATCATTATAACGTGAGATGGTATAATTAATAAACCTAAAATAGTAATATTAATAATCGTTTTTCCTTTAAATTCTTTACGTGCAATAGTATAGCCCGTTAGTAGACAGAAAAACATATTACAAATTGTTACTATTGTAGCAACTAATAAAGAATTTATAAAGTATATTCCAAAAGTATCAGAAGAAAGTGCATCTATATAATTTTTTAATGTATATGAACTTTTAATAATTTCAAAAATATTATTAAAATGTTCAGGATTTTGTTTAAATGATAATAATAACATCCAAAACATTGGAAATATCATTATTAATGCTACTAAAACTAATATAAAATAAATTAGTATTATTTTTATTTTTTTCATATTGCAAATTAAATAAAAAATATCTATTTTTAAAGAATTTTATTTATTATTTTTGAAATTTAAAGTTAATTATAAAAAAAATATAAATTAAAGTTTAATTATGGTAAGTTACGATTTTAAAGCTATAGAAACTAAATGGCAAAACAAATGGAAAGAAAATCAAATATACAAAGTTAATGATGATTTTTCAAAGCCTAAGTATTATGTATTAGATATGTTCCCTTATCCAAGTGGTGCCGGATTACATATAGGACATCCAGAAGGATATACTGCAACAGATATTATTGCAAGATATAAAAAAATGAAAGGATTTAATGTATTACATCCTATGGGATTTGATGCTTTTGGATTACCAACAGAACGTTATTGTATGAAATTTAATATACATCCAAATATTGCAACTGAAAAAAATATCAATACATATATAAATCAATTAAATGCTATTGGATTAGGATATGATTGGACACGTTCTGTAAATACAACTAACCCAGAGTATTATAAATGGACACAATGGATGTTCCTATTAATATATAATTCTTGGTTTGATAAAAAACAAAACAAAGCAAGACATATTGATGAACTACCAATTCCTCCAGAACTAACATCTATCAAAGAGATTGAAAAATATAAAGATGATAATAGATTAGCTTATATAGCTAATATACCTGTAAATTGGTGTGCGGAACTAGGTACTGTATTAGCTAACGAAGAAGTTGATGAGTGGCGGGAAAAAGGATATTCAGTTGAACGTAAGCCTATGAGACAATGGATGTTAAAAATTACAGAGTATGCACAAAGATTATTAGATGATTTAGAACTAGTTGAATGGCCTAACTCAACAAAGGAAATGCAAAAACAATGGATAGGGAAAAGCGAAGGTACAGAAATTAGATTTAAACTCTGTAATAATAATGATGAAATAACTGTTTTTACAACAAGACCAGATACTATTTTTGGTGCAACTTATATGGTCCTTGCACCTGAACATCCACTTGTAAAACATATAGTAACAAACGAAAAGAAGAAAGAAGTAGAAAATTATATATCTAAAACTGCTCAAAAAAGTGATATTGAACGTACAGAATTAAATAAAGAAAAAACAGGAGTATTTACAGGAGGATATGCTATAAATCCTGCTAGCGGGAAACAAATGCCTATATGGATAGCTGATTATGTTCTTGTGCATTATGGAACTGGAGCTATTATGGCTGTTCCAGCTCACGATGATAGAGATTTTGGTTTTGCAAAAGTATTTAATTTACCTATTATTCAAGTCGTTACAGATAAAAATAATAGTGTTAATGTTATGGATAAAGCTTACTGTGAAGATAATGGATATGCTATAAATTCTAATAATGATAGTATTGATATAAATGGATTACCAACATATGATGCTATAAATCAAATAAATAAATGGTTAGAAGAAAAAAATATAGGTAAAAGAAAAACTCAATATAAATTAAGAGATTGGTTGTTTTCTAGACAAAGATATTGGGGTGAACCAATACCAATAATTTTATTTGAAGATGGTACAAAACGTGGACTCGATTTTGATGAATTACCATTATTATTACCAGAAGTTTCAGAATTTAAGCCTGCAAATACTGGCGAATCACCTTTAGCAAATATAAAAGAATGGGTATCATTTATTGATAAAAAAACAGGGAAAATAGGTGGTTATGAAACAAATACAATGCCTCAATGGGCGGGTTCTTGTTGGTATTATTTAAGATATATTTCTCCTAATTTTGTAGAAAGATTTTGTGAAGAAGACGCAGAAAAATATTGGATGGGTGACAATGGGGTAGATTTGTATGTCGGTGGCGCTGAACATGCTGTTCTACATTTGTTATATGCAAGATTTTGGCATAAAGTTTTATTTGATTATGGTTATGTTTCTACAAATGAACCATTCAAAAAATTATTTCATCAGGGTTTAATAATGGGTGAGGATGGCCGAAAAATGTCAAAATCATTTGGTAATGTAATTAATCCAGATGAGGTTATAAAAGAATTTGGTGCAGATTCTTTAAGATTATTTGAAATGTTTTTAGGACCATTAGAAGCTTCTAAACCTTGGAGTAAAACAGGTATAGAAGGAGTTAATAGATTCCTAAATAGAGTTTGGCGAATGATAGTTAATGAAGATAACAAGTTATTAGATTCTGTCAAAGATGTAAATATGAATGAAGAACAAGAATATATTTTGAATTATACTATCAAAAAAATATCTGACGATATAGAAAATTTAAGTTTTAATACTGCAGTTTCTCAAATGATGATTTTTGTTAATGAGTTTATGAAGTATAGTATTAGACCTAAAATAGCTATGGAAAAATTTATTCTTTGTATTGCACCTTTTGCACCACATATTTGTGAAGAATTATGGGAGATTTTAGGAAATGAATTTTCTATTTTTAATGAAAAATATCCAGAATTTGATAGTACTAAAATTGTAAAGAAAAATGTTGAAATTGTTATTCAAGTGAATAGTAAGATTAGAGGAAAAATAAATATTGCTTCAGGTAGTTCACAAGACGAAGTTAAGAATATGGCGTTAAAAGATGAAAATGTAAAAAAGTATATAGAAGGTAAAACTATCAAAAAAATTATTTTTGTTAAAGATAAAATATTTAATATTATAGTATCATAAAAATTTTATTAATTTATATTATCTATAATATAATTATTTTATTGTAGCATAACTTTTATAAAAATATAATATCAAATTTAAAAATAAAAAGAACACATCTTCTATTTAAAGATGTGTTCTTTATTCTATTTTTTAATAGTAAATATTTATTTGTTTGTTTTAAAATAATCTGGTAATCCGAGTTTTGCATCTTCTTCTGCTATACGTTTTCTTTTATTAAATATAGCTTGTTTATTAATTTTCGCTTGTAATTTAACCATTCCATCAAAAAATGCCTCAGGACGCGGGGGACAACCTGGTATATATACATCTACTGGAATTATTTTATCAATTCCTTTTAATACATGATATCCATTTTTCCAAAAAGGACCACCTGCATTAGCACAAGATCCCATAGATATACAATATCTTGGTTCAGGTATTTGCTCCCATAAATTTTTAATAACTTCTGCCATTTTTAAAGTTACTGTTCCAGAAATAACTATTATATCTGCATGTCTCGGACTAGAACGAGGAATACATCCAAAACGCATTAAATCATAATCAGAAGCATTTAAAGCCATAAATTCAATAGCACAACATGCTAATCCAAATTGTAAATACCAATTTGATTTTGCTCGTCCCCAATTAAGAATATCTTCTAAAGTTGCAAGAACTATCCCGCCACTTTCGTATGGTTGATCTAATTTATTTAATAGTCCCATATTATAATCCAATTATTATTTTTTTTCTTTTTTTATATCAATTAAATCTTCTAATTTAGGAATGTAAGGTTTTACTTTATCCCATTCTAAATATCCCTTTGCCCAATCATAAAAAAGACCTAATAACAATATAAAAATAAAAATCACCATTGTAATAAAAGCAAACCATCCTAAATCTTTAAAAGTAACAGCCCATGGAAATAATAAAACTAATTCTACATCAAAAATGATATAGGCTAATGCTACAAGATAAAATCTTGTATTGAATAATACCCATGCTGTACCTTCAGGTTTTATACCCGATTCATAGTTCATTTGTTTTAATTTGCTTGGATGACTTGGTCTAATAAGAGATGCAGTTACTATTGCTGCACCAACAAGTAATAAAGCAAATACAAAAAATACAAATATTACTCCAAAACTTGATAACATATATATCCTTTTATATTTTATGTTATATAAATATTTATATTAGAATTAAGTAATTCTTTTTTATAGTGTTTGTATATATTAAATATTTTTAATATATATTAAAATGATTAACAGTAATAATTTTAATTATATTTTTATTTATAATTTTTAAATAAAAATTTATTTAATTTATTAGATAAAATGTGTATTTCTTTTTTATTCAATAGTACGGCCGATACGGTTCCATCTTATTTTAGTTAATTTTTTAAGAAAAGAATATTCATTTCCATATTCATCATGCATTTCCCAAGATAACCAACATATAACAGGTGATCCTAATATATGTTCACGAGGAATAAAACCCCAATACCTACTATCTAAACTGTGATCTCTATTATCACCCATACCAAAATAATAATCTTTTTCAACAGTATATTTATTAGCTTCTTTATTATCTATTTTTATAATATTTCCTAATTTTGATATTTCATGTCCTTCTCTTAATATAAAAGTCTCCCATTGAATATAATTAAGTGCATTAAGTTGAATAATATCACCTTTTTTAGGAACTCTAATTGGACCATAATTATTATAACTATAATTTAATCCTCTTGGAAATGTATAAGATATATCTCTAGGATCACGTATCGAATTTGAATAATTTACAATACCATTTTTTGCTAATGGCTGTTCTTTATGATTAACATATAATTTATTATTTATTATTTCTACAGTATCACCGGGAATTGCTACACATCGTTTTAAATAATATTGAAATTCGTTAGATTTTAATTCATCACGCATACCAGGAAAAACAAATACAATTACATCACCTCTTTCTGGTTCAGAAATAGATGGTAAAATTTTATAAGGTAACGGTATATTAAAAATAGGAATAACCTGTGGAGTAGAAGGCCCAAATAATTTATGTACTAACAAGAAGTCACCAGTCATTACAGTATTTTCCATTGAACCGGTTGGAACAATAAAAGATGCCAAGATTAAACTATGCATTAACATTACAAATAATAATGCAAATATAATCGTTTTTATCCATGATATTATTTTTTCACCTGGGGTCAATATTTTTTTAGATTCTTTTTCTTTCTTTATCTTATAATTTTTATGATGTTGTTTTATTTTATCAAATATATTTGTTTTCATTTTTAAGTAATTTTTTAGTTTTTGGTTTAGTAATTTTAAGTTTAGTAATTAAATTATATTTATTTAATCTATAATTGTAACTTGAACATTTATATAAATATAAAATATT
The DNA here is from genome assembly GCA_964472015.1 of uncultured Hyphomicrobiales bacterium. Lineage (GTDB taxonomy): Bacteria > Bacteroidota > Ignavibacteria > Kapaibacteriales > UBA2268 > JAAYTD01. Next base: position 23,632 of record CAYYIP010000008.1, read on the forward strand.
TTTAATAACAAATATACAAAAAAAATATCTTAAAACAAATGAAAATATAATTATGAATTATAATAAATTATAATTCATAATTATCATAAAATATATCAGTTTATATTATTCTAATTCGTTTATAATTTTTAATGCTAATTTTTCTACTATATTTGCTTGTTCTTGTAATGTTAAATTAGATGTATCTATTTCTATAGCATCTTTTGATTTTTTTAATGGTGATATTTCTCGTGTTGAATCAAATTTATCACGTTCTAATATTTGATTTGCAATTTCATCAAAAGACAAATCTTTCATTCCTTTTTCTATATATTCATTTAATCGTCTTTTTGCTCTTGCGCCTATCGATGCTGTTAAATAAATTTTTAAAGCTGCATTAGGAAAAACTGTTGTACCTATATCGCGTCCATCCATAACACATCCTTGATTATGTGCTAATTTACGTTGTAAATCAACCATTGCAGTTCTTACATATTTATCTGCGCTAATAGGACTAACATATTTATTTACTTCTACCGAACGTATTTCATCACTAATATCTTTACCATTTAATTTGGTAATTTGTCCAGTAGGGGAGAATTCTAAGGTAATATTTATATTATCTACTATTTCTTTTAAAATTTCACTTGTAAGCTGTTTCTTTGTTCTTAACCATGCCAAAGTAACTGCTCTATACATTGCTCCAGTATCAATATAAATATATCCAAGCTTTTCTGCTACAATCTTTGCCGTTGAAGTTTTTCCAGAGCCGGCAGGACCATCTATTGCTATTATTATTTTTTTCATATTCTACCTTAATTGTAAGTTCATATTTTTATTTATACCTGTATTTTTCATTTACAAAAGCAGGATTACTTAATCTAAAATCACCAAACCCGCTTATGTCATAAAATAAAAATATATTATTATTATAAGTCCATTTTTCGTAAGTTTTTAAATCGGAATACGATGCATTTGTTCTTTCTACTAAATCTGGCGGTCCAAACACAATAAAAACATGTCCTTTATCAGTAAGCCATCCTTCAGCATAAGATTTAAAATTCTTATTTGCATATTCTATACGAGAATAATATTCTTCTAATGCTTCGTTTCTATTTGTATTTGGTGTTGGATCTATTCTACGCCAAAAATTTTCAAAAAGTTTCAATTGTTTTATTTCATCAGTTTCTGATAGTATAGTGTCTATTTCTTTATCTGTTGCAACATATCTCAATTGTTTTATTGCCGTTGTTAAATTTGTTTTTATTTTAGTTATGTAATAAGACTGATTTTTTATTGAACGTTGAGTAGCTGCAAGTATATTTTGTGAATCTATTTTTTTTACTGTAATACGTAATATATTATTTTTATTACTAAATAATATATTATTATAAGGAAATCTTGTATAAATTTGATTTGTGCCTTGAGTTATTTCTTGTTCTTTATGATTAAAATATAAAGTTGTATCTTTTTCTGTATTTAATATTTCTGAAACTATTTGAATTTTATCACAGTTATCTAAATTGTTATAAACTTCAAAAAAAGCAAAAAAATCATCTTGAATACTACTTATATTGTCTGATAAATGTGGGGTAATTAAATATTGTCCATTTTCTTTTTCTTCAATATTACTAAGTAATAATATACCACTCAATGAAAATGGATATTTATTAAAATTAACAATTGTAATATTTCTTTGCTTTTCATATTCTGTTTTTGAAAAATAATCAGTAAATATTGCTCGTATTTTATAACTACCTTCAGTTAAATAATATCTATCTTGTATCTTAGAAAACTCAGAATTTGTACCTAAAGATTTAGAATAATCATCTACTTGTATAGTCTTATTGTATGTTTTAGAAAAAACAGAAATATTATTTAAGTCAGTAATAGTTATTAATAATGTATACTTAGCATTATATTTATTATTAGAATTTATAAAATTTAAATTTTTATATGGAATTACTGCAAATATGTCTATTTGAGCAGTATCAATTTTATTGCTTTTAAAAGCAATAGCATCTAAATAAAAATATTCCTCATCTAAATCTATTTCAGCTGCTAAAACTGATGTAAGTAAAGTTGTAAAAATAATATTTATTATTATTACTATAAAAGTAATTATATTTTTCTTCATAATTTAAACATATTGTTTTTAATATTACTTATTTTAATTAAATAAATTATTATAATTTTATTAATAAATTAGAATAATAGAAATATTTTATAATATTTAAATAAAATTATAGTAAATTAGTATATAATTATTTTTTATTTATTTATGTATTTAATAAATGGTTCTACATATTTAAATTTAGTAAATATACTAAAATAAAATGATATATAAAAACAAATTAACAAATAAAACATTAAATTTAATTAAATCATTAAAACGTATAAGTAATAACAATGAAAATATATTTGTTGTTGAAGGACTTAAATGTTGTTATGAGTTACTTAAAAGTGATTATAATATATTATTTGCTGTTGTCAATAAGAAAAATAAAGATGATGAATTTATAAAAAAATTAGTAAGATCTTTTTATTACAAAGGGATAGAAGTATTTGAAGTTTCAAACAGTATATTTCTTACTTTGACTAGTACTGTTACACCACAGGGTATTATTGCTATTGTAGAGAAAAAAGAAGATGTTTTTTCTTTTACAGAATCATTTGTTATTTTAGATGAAGTATCTGATCCTGGAAATGTTGGAACAATTATAAGAACAGCAGAGTGGTTTGGTATAAATCAGATTATATTATTAGGAAATTGTGCAAACAAATATTCTACAAAAGTAGTAAGATCTACTATGGGTGCTTTTTTTAGAACTAAAATAAAAATGATTAAGTATTCTCAACTCAATGATCTTATAAAAAATTATAAAAATATTAGAATATTTGGTGCTTTTTTAGATGCTCAAACACTTTTAACATCAATACATTTGAATAAAGATGAAATATTTGGTATAGTTGTTGGAAATGAAGCACGTGGAATTTCAAAAGAAACAGAAAAAATAATTACTAACAAATTTAAAATACAAGGTTTTGGGAATTCAGAATCATTAAATGTTGGAATTGCATTAGGCATCTCGCTTTTTTATTTATGTAAATAATTTTTTATTTTAGATTAATATAGAAAAATATATGCTAATAATTATTTTAAAACTTATATTGTTTATAAGTATAGGTTATATTATAGGTTCAATACCGTCAGCTGTATTAATAAGTAAGATATTTTTTGGATTTGATATAAGAACAAAGGGAAGTGGAAACATGGGTAGCACTAATGCTATGCGAGTTCTTGGATTTAAATGGGGTACTATAGTTCAAGTCCTTGATATACTTAAAGGTGCAATTCCTGTTTTTATATTAGCAGATATTGTTGCTCCAAAATGGGATATGTTATCTTCTGATTCTTTTTTAAATTTACCAATATTAGAGGTCATAATTGGTTTATCTGCTGTGTGTGGTCATGTATGGTCATGTTTTGTATGCTTTAAAGGTGGTAAAGGAGTTAATACAACATTAGGAATGTTATTGGTTGTAATTCCTATTGAAGGGGCAATAGGATTATTGATATTTATAATTACCTTACTTTTATCTGGATATGTTTCGTTAGGATCTCTTGTAGCTGCTTTTTTTATTCCTATTATACTTATTATAAGATATAATTTCTTTAATATGAATATTGAAGGATATTTAACACTAGTATATTTAACTATATCTTTTGTTATTATAATATTTTTTGCTCATCGTTCAAATATAAAGCGATTAATAAATGGAACAGAAAATAAATGTGAAAAATTACAATTGATAAAAAAAAATAAAAAAAATAAAAAAAATAAAAATAAATAAAAATAAATAGACTTTATTATAATATTTTTTAATATTAAAGTTAAAATAATTATTTATAAATTTAGAGCTTATGAAATTTAATATTACTGATACACAAGCTATAAAGCGATGTTTAGAATTAGCAATGAAAGGAGTAGGATGTGTATCCCCAAATCCACTTGTTGGAGCAGTTATTATAAAAGATGGTGAAATTATATCTGAAGGTTGGCATAATAAATATGGCGATATACATGCAGAAATAGATGCTATTAACAAAGCTGTTAATAAAGGAATCAGTAATTTTAGTGACTTAATAATAGCTATTAATCTTGAACCTTGTTTTCATTTTGGGAAACAATCACCTTGTGTTGATACAATTATTGAAAAAAAATTTAAACGTGTAATTATTGGTATGCACGATCCAAATCCTGTTGTATCAGGGCGTAGTATAAAAAAATTAAAAGATGCAGGTATAGAAGTTAATATTGGTGTATTAGAAGATGATTGTAAATGGATTAATAGATTTTTTTGTAAGTATATTGTAAAAAAAGAACCTTTTATTATTATGAAAGTTGCCCAATCAATAGATGGATGTATTGCAACAGAAAAAGGTGAATCCAAATGGATTACTTGTGAAGAAAGTAGAAGACGAACTCATATTTTACGTAGTGAAGTAGATGCAATTCTTGTAGGTATTGATACGGTATTAATAGATAATCCTTTATTAAATATTAGATATATTGATAGTAATAGTAATCCTGCCATAATTATTTTAGATTCTAATTTAAGAATTCCTTTGGATGCTAATTTAGTACAATATGCAAAAGAAAGAAAAATTATTATTGTCTATACAAATGATAATCCAGAAAAGGAATATTTATTAAAAAAATTTAATGTCATTCTTATTAAAGCAATAAAAAATAAAAACAACTGTATTGATATAAAAGATGCAATAAAGAAAATTACTATAGAATATAAATTTATATCTATTCTTGTTGAAGGTGGTGCTAAAATATTTAGTTCATTTATAAATGAAAATTTAGTAGATGAACTAAATATATTTATCGCACCAATGATCATTGGAAATGGTAAAAAAGCCTTTGAAAATGTATATACAGAGAAATTAGATTTGACAGCAAAGTTTCGTATAGCAGGAAGTATTCAAAGCGATATTGATGAGCAAATTTTATTAATAAAAAAATAAATATTCTATTCAAAATAATGCAATATAATCTACATTATGTAAACTTGATTATTATAGTTGCTATTACCTACTATATTAATATATTAAACCCTATTCTAAAATTTCGTCCCGGCATAACATAATTTTGTACTAATTCATATTGTTCGTTAAATATATTATTACATTCAAATCTAAGCGTAAAATTAATATTATTTATTAATAAATTTTTATAAACATATATATTTGCAATAAAATAACTTGGTAATATGTTTTTTATATCATTATCTGCTTGTATATAACGAAAACTGGAATAATCACATTTACTTCCTATATGTATGTTATAAGGTAATTTTGTATCTAAAAAAACTGTAATTTGTTCTTGTGGTACATAAGGAATATGTTTGTTATAAGTTATTGATTTTTTTTCTTTATCTATAGTTTCTTGTAATGTATAAGAAATTGAAAAATTATTAACAAGAGGAATAGTGTTTGGTAGTATATTTAAAGATAATTCTATTCCTTTTGATACTACTTTATCTAAATTATTAGCACTCCATGAAACTGGTGTTTTAGGAACGGAAACTATCATATCTTTTGTATTAATATAAAAACCTGTAATATCTAATATTATATATTTTAATAAATTAGTATTAATAGAAAGATTTAAATTATTAGATGTTTCATTTTTTAAATCTTTTGTCCCATAATTTCTATAATACATTTCATTAAAATTCGGCGACCTAAAATTATGAGAAAAATTTGATAAAAAATTTGTTTTGATTTTATCTATATTATAACTAGTAGAAATTAAATAAGATAAAGCAGTCTCTGAGGTACTTATGTAATCTATACGTCCACCTGCATTAAAATATAATTTATTTTGTAATTTAGTTTCTATATCCTTTTCTATATGATAAGCAAGTGATAAAGTTGTTCTATTTACTACAGAATCCATAGAAGGATCAAGCATATTTCCTGATAAATTACTTATAAAAAATGAAAATAATAATTCATTGTTCATATTAAATAATTTATTTAAATATTTAGAATTTACTCCTATATCTTTTAAATAAAACATACTTTTGGGTTGTGCTGTTTTATAAGGTTCTACAAAACTACTGTTATTTATTTTAGTTGATAATGAAAATTTTAATATTGATAGATTTTCTAAAACTCTTTTTGTATTTAATGAAAAAATAAAATTGTTTTCTTGCAATCTATCGTTAGATTCTTCTAATGTACCTTGTAATAAAGCACCTGGTACTCCTTTTTCTATTTTGTTGTATATAATGCGTGTCCATAAATCCCACTTTTTAATATTAGTTTTTCCTGCAATAGATAAAGATAAATTATTATAATCAGCATTTTCTCTATAAGTAGTAATTGTTTTTTCAAATTGTTTATAATTAAATTTAAAATTACCATCAGATTGTAAATAAGTTGCGTTAGCAGAAATATAACTGTTTTCAGTGATATAATTACCACTTATACTTGTAGATAATTCACCAAAAGATCCAATACCTAAATTTATATTTGCAATATTTTCAGGTAATAGATCGGTACGTAAATTTATAGTCCCCCCAACTGCATTACCACCAAAAATTGCAGAAGTACCTCCCCTAACAATTTCTATATCTCTAATAATTGGAACTGCAATATTACTTAAATCAAAACTACTGTTTTGAGTTGAACTTATAGGTATACCATCTAACATTATTAATGTACGTGAACTTCCAGTGCCACGTATTGATATTGTTTTCATTCCAGAAAGTCCGCCATAATCGCGAATATTTACACCTGGAGATAAAGTTAATACGTCTGATATTTGTACAGGTGCTAATGAGTTTATATCATTTTTATTTATTATAGTATGTGGAATAAATTCTAATGCAGAATTGCTTAAGGTACGTTCCCCTATAATTTCTACTTTAGGTAATATTTTTATATCTTTTAATGTATCTTCTTTTTGATATTGTTTTTCATACGCTAATATTTTTATATTGAACAAAAATATTATATTAGTAAATATTAAAATAAAAAGATATGTAATTAAACGAAACATTTTTTGTACCAATAAAAAAACAAAAATAAAATAATTGTTTGATAATTTCTAAGTTTATTTATTAATATAAATAAATTTTAACAATAAAATATCTTTACTTGTAATATAAATAAAGAAGTTATATGTATTTGTTTATATAAAATATTATATAATAATTATAGTTTCTATTTATTTTAAATAATTATGATGCTTATATATATTTAATTGTTTATAAATTCTTTTGTTATAATAATATAAATTGCTATTTTTGATTATTATTAATATATAATTGTTTTTTATTTTATTAATTAAATTATATATTACTTTGTTCAATATAAAAATATGTATTGTAGTATTATGAAAAATAATGAAAAAAAAATAAAGTTATCTGTTGTTATAATAATATTTAATGAAGAAAATAATATAAAACGTTGTATCGAAAATATAAAAGATATTGCAGATGAAATTGTTATAGTTGATAGTTTTTCTACTGATAGAACAAAAGAAATTTGTAGCCTATATAAAGAAGTAAAATTTATAGAACATAAATTTGAAGGATATACAAAGCAAAAAAATTGGGCTATATTACAAGCAACTTCTAATTATGTTCTATCAATCGATGCAGATGAAATTCCCGATGATATATTAAAAAAATCAATAATTAAGGTTAAAAATAATTGGGGAAATCCTGGATACTCTATGAATAGATTAACAAATTATTGTGGAAAATGGATAAAACATTGTGGGTGGTATCCTGATGTCAAACTAAGACTTTTTGATACTAACTATGGAAATTGGACGGGAATAAATATTCATGAAGAATATAAATTTTTTGATAAAAATATAAAGGCTATTAAATTAGAAGGTAATTTATTACATTATTCATATAATTCTATTTCTCAACATATTCTTCAAATTGATAAATTTACTAATATTACTTCACAAGAAGCTTTTGAAAAAAATAAAAAAACTTCTTTAATTGGAATATTTTTTAGAACTTATTGGAAATTTTTTAGAGATTTTTTTATAAAATTAGGATTTAAAGATGGATATTATGGTTTTATTATTTGTACATTATCTTCGTTTGCTACTTTTTTTAAATATATCAAATTAAAGGAATTATACAAGCATAAATAAAGAAATTATATTAAATATTAAAATTAAAATTATTTTTTGTATTTTTATATTTAATATAACTTAATAAATTTATGTTTATGAATATCAAAAATATCAAAAATGTTTTATAAATTATGATAAATATAAAAAAAATACATATCAACTTACATTATTTTTTATTAATTGTATTTTTTTCAAATATTATATTTGAAAATATATTATTTTCTGAACAAACAGAAACAATTATAATAAAAATAAAACAATCAGATAAGAATAAAAATTTAATACTTAGCGAGAACTTAATTCCAGCAATATCATTATCATCCAAAACAAAAAAAATAAATTCATTATTACAAGGAAATACTATAGCAAATGAGTTATTTGATGAATTAAGAAGCTACTATTATATAAAAGTTCCAAAATTTACTGCTATCAATAAAATCAATGAATTACGAGCTAAAAAACAAGATATGATTGTATATAAAAGTATAAATTATAAAATAGAACAAGATAAAATAAAAACTAATGATCCTTTATATAAGTCTCAATGGTCGATGCCTATAATACAAATAGAAAATGCATGGAATAAGGCAACAGGAAAAGGTATTGTTGTAGGAATTATAGATACTGGTATAGATTATGAACATGAAGATTTGGAAAACCAGTTATGGATTAATTCTTTTGAGGATTTAAATGGTAACGGTAAATTTGATAATTGGTCTTATAAAGAAGAACGCAATGGAGTTTATGGAGATATAGATGGAATAGATAATGATGGTAATGGTTTTATAGATGATATAATAGGATATGATTTTGTTGATAAAACTATTATGTATATAGGCGATGTTAAATATCCAGATTATCTTCCTTATGATGAGAATAAGCATGGAACTGCAGTTTCATCTTTAATATCTGCGGAACACAATAATAAAAAAGGAATAACAGGTATTGCATTTGATGCAAAAATAATGGCATTAAGAGCTTTTGATGTAGGTGGTAATGCCGAATGTAAGGATATAGCCAATGCAATAGTATATGCAGCAATAAATGGAGCTGATGTTATAAATATGAGTTTTGGTGAATATATGTCGTCACCAATTATGCATACTGCTATAAAATTTGCGGATGCCCTAGGTTGTATTTTAATTGCTTCTGCAGGAAATGACGGAATTACTAAATTACATTATCCATCTTCTTATAGTGAAGTAATTTCTGTTGGTGGATGTAATGAAGACCTAAAACAAATTTATAACTATGGAAATAATTTAAATATTACTGCACCAGCAAAAAATATATATACTGCTATTCCTAAAAATAATTATGCCAAATTAAGCGGTACTTCTTTTTCTGCCCCAATTGTCTCAGGAATTTCTGCACTATTAAAAGAAGTCAACCAATCTTTAACAACTAAAGATGTTATAAATATACTTAATTATTCTGCTACAAAAGTATTTACTGGTTGGACACCAGAATATGGTGCCGGAATAGTAAATGCTTATCAAGCATTAAAAGAGCCAGAAATGTCAGATATAAAAATATCATATCCTGAAAATAATTCAGTTATAAATTTATCAAAAAATGATACTATAAAATTAATAGGAAGTGTTACTACCCCACTGTTTCAATCTTATTTATTACGTATTAAAAAAGATAATAATAAAGATCAATGGGATACATTAATTCCTATTCAATATGAAGCAAAAATTAATGAAGTAATAGGAAAATTTTATTCAAAAAAAATTAGTAATTTATTAGAAAACTATACTATAAGTTTATTAGTAAATCTAAAAAATGGAAATACATTAGAAGTTAGAAATACTATTAAATTTTGTTCTGATGAAAATGGAATAAAAATAAATAAACTAAATATTTTACAACCTTTCTTTTATGAAAAACGGTTACCTATAGTTAATATACAAACTAATACTGAATGTAATGCATTAGTTTTTTATAAAATTAAAGATACCGATACGCCGTATAAAACTATATCATCTAATACTTATTATACAAAAAATCATATAGTAGCACTAAATAATATACCTACTAATATAGATATAGAAGGATATGTACTTGCAATACTTACAAATGCAGATACTATAAGACAAGAATTTAATTTTAATTTATCTAATGATTATTTTTATGAATATAATTTTTATAAAAAAGAATATGAATTACCACGTTCCTATATTTATGATAAAATTATAAATATTAAAAATGACAATGAAAGTTATATCTCATTAAATACTCTATCAGAAAATTTAGAAATTGAATACCCTAAAATATATAAATATAACGCTGAAACAAAGAATTTTATATGTATTGATAGTACTCAATCAAGAGAAATAACAGTTGCAAATGGTGATTCTAATGGAGACAATATTCCTGAATTATTAGCTGGTGCCAATGGACATTATAAATTATTTCAAAAAAATACCAATTCTTCAATATATGATAATATTTTGTTTCAAACTAATATAGAAAAAACTTTATGGGCTGAAGGAATGTGTGATATAGATGGCGATAATAAACAAGAACTGATTTTTGTTGATAATGAATATAGTTTTTATATATATTCTTATGAAAATAATGAATATAAATTAAAATTAACAAAAAATATAAATGATTTTATGAATCTTATAGTTATAGATTCGTTAAAAAATACTTATAGAATAAAATCTGGTTTTGCAATAGGAGATTTTGATAATGATAATAAAATAGAATTTGGTATAACAACATATAATAATGATTATTTATTAATTTTAGAAATTGATAAAGATTTTAACACAAGATTAAAAGATTATAAGAAATTAGAAAATTATTATCATATTCCAAATTCTCATTTTATAACAACAGGAGATTTTGATAATGATGGAAAAACAGATATATTATATATGTATTATGGTAAATGCGATGATGGCGAAAATGTACTAGGTGAAAATGAAATATGGACTTATTATCTTTTTAAATATGATGAAAATAATAATCTTATAAAAGCTTGTGAAGATGATATATATGGTGTAAGAATATCTAATCTAGAACAAGGAGTTTATTTTCGTAATGGTTTGTCTTCTGGTAATTTAAATAATATATTAGGAGATGAAGCAGTTATTTGTACTTTCCCTAATTTATACATTCTAACTTGGAATGATAAACAAAATAAATTAATTCCTTTATGGAGTTATCCTACTAGCATAACAAATAAGGCAATAATTTATGATTTTGATAATAATGGAAAAACAGAAATAGGATTTTCTACTTTTTCATCAACTTCATTTTTTGAATTTGATAATAATTATAAAGAAGGAACTGAAATTATAAATTTTGATGGTTGGGCATTAACGTCAGAAAGCGTATATTTCAAATGGGATATACAAAATAATGAAATAAATGAAAATGTTAATTATGAATTATGGTTGATTGAAACAAAAAAGTTGTTAGAAAAAGACGTTTCTTTTGACATTTATAAGACAAAACAAAATTTTATTCAAATAGATAAATTATTCCCGAATACTAAATATACTGCATATGTTAAAATATCTCAGGATGAAAACTATTTTTCATCCCCTATTGAAGTATATTTAACAGAACAAACTAAAGCAATAAATGCAAGTTATAAGTATAATAATCTTATAGAAGTAAAATTTACTGGATTACTTCCATATGAAGTAAATTCTGGATGTTTTATTTTGTCAAGTATTGATAATAATAATAAGTCTATTTTAATCTCAAGTACTACTGTAATAACGGATTCTACTATTATATTAGATATAAATTCAACATTACCAAATGGTATATATAAATTACATATTTTATCATTTAGAGATTTTTATAAAAACTATACAAATGATACAATTTTAATATTTAATATAAATAATACTATTAAAAAAGAATTATTTTTGACAAGATTAGAATTTAAAAAACCAAATTACGTTACTTTAGAATTTTCTGAAGTAATAGATAAAATAACTGCAACTTTAATAAGTAATTATACTATAGTTCCTAAATGTAATATTGATAGTATAAATTTAGTAGATTCTACTAAAATTGAATTATTTTTATCCACACATTCATTATTAGGGTTGGGAAAAGATTATTTAATTACAGCATCAAATAATATTATAGCAAAAAATGGCAATAGAATGACAAATGGCGCAGGAAATACACTAGGATTTACAATAGCTGAAGAAAATTTAAATAAAATATGTGTTTATCCTAATCCTATACGACTTAGTAAAAATGATGAAGCTTATATAGGTAGACTTACTCAAAAAGCTAAAATTGAAATAATGACTTTAGAAGGGAAAATACTAAATAAATTAGAAGAATTAGATGGTAATGGTGGAATAAATTGGAATTTAAGAGATTTATTTGGGAATATATTAACACCTGGTATATATATCTTAAAAGTAATAGATGAAATAAGTAATTCTGAACATTATACAAAATTTACAATTATAAAATAAAAAATAAGATAAATATGGAACTTTTAGTAACAATAGGTGATGCTAATGGTATTTCATTAGAAGTATTTATAAAAGCTATTACACAAAACATTAATTCTAAAGAAATACAAAAAAATAATTTTACTTTGATTGGGAATGAAGAAGTTATAAAACAATATATTTCTAAGATAAACTTAAATTATAAAATTTTAGATAATCAATTAATAATTTCTAATAAAGTTATTAATATAATAAACATAGATTGTAAATATAATGTAGTTTTTGGGGAATCTTCTAAAGAAGCTGGTTATTTAGCATTGAAATCAATAGAACAAGCTACAAAGTTAACTTTATCAAAAAAGTTTGATGCAATGATAACTTTACCTATAAATAAAGAATCAATAAATAAAACATATAATAATTTTATAGGACATACTAATTATATAGCAAATATATGTAATGAAAAAAATCCAATAATGATATTATTTTATAAAAAATTAAGAATAGCTTTAGCAACACTACATATACCTATCTATCTAGTATCAAAACGTATAACACAAAAAAAACTATATCAGTTAGTTTATAATTTTTATAAAACATTACATAATGATTTTAATATAATAAATCCAAAAGTAGCAATTTTAGGATTGAATCCTCATTCAGGAGAAAATGGAGTTATAGGGAAAGAAGAAATTCAAATAATAAATCCAACTATAGAAATATTAAAACGTAAAGGATTTAATGTATATGGAGCTTTTCCAGCGGATGGTTTTTTTGCACAAATGGATTACGAGAATTATGATGGTGTAATTGCTATGTATCATGATCAAGGTTTAATACCATTAAAATTATTATCAAGAGGAAAAGGAGTAAATTATACTGCTAATTTACCAATAGTTAGAACTTCGCCTGCTCATGGAACTGCTTTTAATTTAGCGGGGAAAAATATTGCTTCCTCAGAGAGCACATTTAATGCAATTAAAGCAGCAATAAATATTGCAAGTAATAGAAAAAATATAACAAAATTAATGTATAAATAATTTATTATTACTTGATATTATAATGTTGAACAGTATTAAATTTATTATTTTTTTGTATATTTGTAGTCTTTGATTTTTAATAATAAGTTCATTTTTATTATTTTAATTCAACAAAAATTAAATACTATGTAAATATAAATAAATTTTTAAATAAATGAAAAGTTTTAGAAATTTTTGTATAATAGCTCATATAGATCACGGAAAATCAACATTAGCAGATAGATTACTTGAAAAAACTAAAACGTTATCTATGCGTGAAATGACCAATTCACAAGTTTTAGATAGTAATCCATTAGAACAAGAACGAGGTATTACTATAAAATTACATGCAATTCAAATGGAACATTTGGATAAAAGTGGGAATAAATATATACTTAATCTTATTGATACTCCTGGACATGTTGATTTTACTTATGAAGTATCGAGATCTTTAGCCGCTTGTGAAGGTGCGCTTTTAATTGTAGATGCAACTCAAGGAGTAGAAGCTCAAACTATTAGTAATTTATATTTAGCTATAGAACATAATTTAGAAATTATACCAATTATAAATAAAATAGATTTACCAAGTGCTTCTACAACTTTAGAAAATGTACAAAAACAAATAATAGATTTAATTGGTTGTAAGAAAGAAGATATTATTAATATTTCTGCAAAAAAAGGAATAGGAATAGATGAAGTTTTAGATGCAATTATAAATAAAATTCCACCGCCAATTGGAACAAAAGATGATAAATTAAGTGCACTTATATATGATTCTATTTTTGATTCATATCGTGGAGTTATTGTAAGTATTAGAGTATTTAATGGTGAAATAAAAGAAGGTGATGAAATTCTTTTTATGCAAACTGGCATGACGTATCAAGTAGAGGAAGTTGGTATTATGCAAATGAAACGAATAAGAACTGAAAAATTATCAGCAGGTAATGTTGGATATTTTATGGCAAGTATTAAAAATTTACATGATACAAAAGTTGGTGATACAGTAACTCATTCAAGATATAAGTGTGATAAGCCTATATCTGGTTTTAAAGAAGTAAAACCAATGGTGTTTAGTGGAATTTATCCTGCTAGTACTGACGATTTTGAAAATTTACGTGAATCATTAGCAAAGTTAGTATTAAATGATTCAGCAGTATCTTATGAACCAGAAACTTCTAATGCGTTAGGATTTGGATTTAGATGTGGATTTCTTGGACTATTACATATGGAAATCGTTCAAGAACGACTTGAACGTGAATTTCAGCAAAATATTGTTACTACAGTTCCTAATGTACAATATAAAATTTTAACGACAAAAAAAGAAGAAATATATATTGAAAATCCTACTCAACTTCCACCTTATAATGTTGTTCTTGAAATACAAGAACCTATAATAAGGGCAGATATTCTAACACCAAGTGAATATATTGGAAATATTATGAAATTATGTTTGGATAAAAGAGGTATTGCTACTAATACTACATATTTATCGGAGACCAGAGTTGATTTACAGTGGGAATTACCTTTATCTGAAATAGTTTTTGATTTTTATGATAAATTAAAGTCTATATCTAAAGGATTTGCATCTTTAGATTATGAATTTCTTGCATATAGACGTTCTGATTTAATAAAACTTGATATTTTATTAAACGGCGAACCAGTAGATGCTCTGTCTTCTATTGTTCATCGTTCTAAATCTTATGAATGGGGTAAAAAATTATGTGTAAAATTAAAAGAATTAATACCTAAACAAATGTTTGAAGTTGTTATTCAAGCTGCAATTGGTTCTAAAATTATTGCTAGAACAACTGTACAAGCTATGCGTAAAAATGTATTAGCTAAATGTTATGGCGGTGATATTTCTAGAAAACGTAAATTATTAGAAAAGCAAAAAGAAGGTAAAAAACGTATGAAACAGATAGGAAATATAGAAGTACCACAAGAGGCTTTTTTAGCTATACTTAGTTTAGACGATTAAAAAATAATAAAAATAATAGAATATATAATAATAAAAAAGGAGATTAATTAATCTCCTTTTTTATTATTAATAAACAATATTTATTTTGTTTCATTTTGAAAATATGGTGATGCTACTGCAGTACCGTAAGCAGAAATAGAAAGAGTTTTAAAATCAGGATGATCAGTTTCTATTACTATTTTAGTATTTTGATATCCTACTTTTTTAGGCGTCATTGTTCCAACAAGTTCCATTTCTTGTCCAGGTTCTAAAGAGAAATTAGATACAATATTTAATTTTAGAGGAGCATCTTCTGGTATAGTATGAATATTAAAAAAATTAATTTTAATTTTAGAATTATTTTTTATATACATAGTTGTAGTATTAGATCTACCAACTTGTAAATCTCTAAAAGCCATATACGTAGAAGGTTTTAAAATAATTTCTCTAATAATATTAGCTCTAATTTCTAAGAATTTACGTGGAGCTGTTGGATCATTTGATGTTATAGAAATTGATTTCGCAACATTACCACTATAGCTTGAAATATTAAATACTATACTTAAAGTTGCAACTTCTCCCGGATTTAATTCATTTTTATCAAGAGGTGCAGTTGTACATCCACATCCAGGTTTTACCTCGGTAATTTTTAGTAATTCATTACCTTCATTTTTTATTTTAACTTCTGCTTTTAATGGGCCTTGTGTGACTTTAACTTCTTTCCAATCATAAATATCTCCACCAATAATTACGATCTTGGGTTGTGCAAATGTAACAAATGTCAAATAAAATAATGCTATTATTCCAAGAAGAATTTTTTTCATAATTCATTCCTTATTATTTTTAATTTTTTATTTTTAATTTTTTGTTTTAAAATAAACGAATTTTTATTAAATTTGTTTTTAGTTTTTATAGATTATATAATTAAATCTATATAATATATATTTTATAATTGCAAATTTAATAAAAAAATGAATAAATCTAATATATTTTTTAAAAAAAGTATAAAATCATATTTAACTATAAATGAATTGCATAAATTAATTATAAGTAGATATATATATATATATATTATTTTTAATATATTTATACTTTCTATATTTATACAACCTATATCAAGAGCTGCGATTGCAAAATCCGGTTCAGTTGAATTTCCTAATGAAAAAAAAATTTATTTTGGTCCACTTTTAGATAATCAAAAAGTAACTTTAAGATTTTATTTTTCAAATTTAACGCCAGATATACCACTATTAATGTATAATAAAGCGCCAACATACATTAATACTAATAGTCCTAATTCTTCAGGAGATGATTTTTTTAATTTTAGATTAATTTCTCCTAGTAAATTTCCAATTTTACTAAATGAAAATAAAAGCACTGATACAATATCTATTGATTTTACAACAGAAATACAAACAGATTTTGGACGTAAAGAGGCTATGTTAATATTAGGACTTACCACAACTTATGATACTTTAAATACTGTTATTTGTGATACTTTCTTTTTAATCGGGAAAAAAACTAGACTATTGCTTGATGGTTATGATAATATATTGAATTTTGATTCTGTATTTATAGATCAACAAGTTCCTGTATTGTTAGAATGGAAAGTTAAAAACACAACAGTTTTTCCTATAAATGCTTTTAAACAAAATTATGAATTAATTTCTCAAAATTTAGGGAATAATGAATTTTTTATTGAAGAAAAACAATTCCCGTTAAAGTTTTATCCTGGGAATATTAATGTTTATAGATCTTGGATGTTTTCATATTTACCAAAAGATTTATTAGCAGATACGGCAATAGTTTCATTATTATTTTATCCTGATTCTACAAATAATAATATAATAGATACCGTACAAGTAAAGTTATGTGGTGCCGGTGTACAACATAATTTAAAAATTATACAGGCAAATTGTGATTTTATAAGTTCAACTCCTGATACAATAGATTTTGGTAATGTAGAATTAAATAAAACTAGAACTGCATCAGTTGTATTAAAAAATATTGGTAATATAAATTATGGATTAAAAAATCAAAATATATATGAAAATTTTTCTGATAATCCTGTAAACTATTTTGAAATTAATAAAGAATTCCTTTCTGATAAAGAAAATAAATATAAATTAGAAATTAATGATACTGCATCGTTTGAAATAAACTTTACTCCTGATAAAAAAGGAATGCTAACTGCCAGATATGTTATTACAAATGACTTTCAAAGTCGTAATATACAATCATCATCAATAAATAATTATCAAAAAACTATTATTTTACGAGGAATTGGAATTGCACCTGAAATAAAGTTATTGACAGATACAATTAATTTTGGGAATGTAAGTTATTCTAATTCAGAAAATTGTCCATCAATAAAAGATACAGTTATAAATATTTACAATTCTGGAAATGCAAAATTAATTATTTATGATATATATTCTGAAAACAACTTATTCCAAATAGAAAAAACAAATTTTGTTATTGATGAAAATTCAACTGCTAAATTAAAAATAACTTTTAATGCTACTTTCCCAGAACGAATAATAACTTCTAATTTAATTTTTGTAACAAATGATACAAAAAATCCTAAAAAACAAATTATTCTTATTGGAAATAGTATACCGCCAATTGAGGCAAATTTATCAATATCTAAAACATTAAAAGCAAAGCCTGGAACATTATTAACTATACCAATAATTTTACGAAATGTAGATTATAACATTAATCAATATATTAAAACTTTTGATATTATTTTATCTTATAATCCTACTTTATTAGAATTTGTAAATATTACTAAATTAGAATCAGCTAGTGAAAGTTGCAATGTTACTTCTTCTATTATTAATAGAGGAGAAATAGAAATAATATCAAAAGATATATATAATAGCTTTAAGAGTATAGATACTCTATTATTTATAACTTTTAAAACTTTTTTAGGTAATCATATAAATACAGAAATAGCTATAAAAAAAGCGGAAGTTGGAAATGGCAATTGTGATGATTTTATAAAACTAAATATAGAAAATGGAAAATATAGTATTGATTCTATATGTGGTCTAAATTATAAAATACAAAGAGATATTGAAAATTTTGAGTTTAATATAATATATACTAATAACATAATAGAAACATATATTAATATACCTTATGAATTACCTGCAAAATTAAAAGTTATAAATTTATTTGGAGAAGAAATTTATAGTAGAAATTTCTCGTCAGTTTCGGGTAAAATAAAAAACAACATATATTTACAAAATTTAACTTCTGGTACATATTTTATAAATTTAACATCTGGATTATTTAATAAAACAATACCATTAATAATTACTAAATAAAAATAGAATTTAATAAATAAAATAATAAAGTTTAATTTATGAAGTTATCCTATAATAAAATATTTAATATTATTCAAAAAAATAAAGTCAAAAGTGCATTAATATTACTTGCAATATTATTTTTATACTCTTTTATATTTTCTGATTATGGATTAATGGAACGTTTTTCATTAGAAATAAAATTAAAAGAAACTAAAAAAGAGGTTAAAGAAAATAAAAAAACTTCTGATTCATTAAAAAAAATTATATTTAAGTTAAAGACAGATTCGCTTGAAATTGAACGTATAGCTCGGGAACAATATGGAATGATAAAGGATGGCGAAGAAATTTTTTATATAAAAACTAATAAAATTGATACAAATAAAAATAAAGAATAAAAACATTAGTATTTATATTAAATGTTTTTATTCTTTATTAATAAGTTAAATTTAATTATTAATTTATTATTTTTCAGGTTTCATTGTTGGAAATAATATTACATCACGAATAGATGTATTACTTGTTAATAACATTACAAGTCTATCTATTCCCATTCCAAGTCCTGCTGTTGGTGGCATTCCTATTTCCAGAGCATTTAAGAAATCTTCATCTAAAACCATTGCTTCATCATCCCCTGCTGCTTTGTTTCTTGCTTGTTCTTCTAATCTATTCCTTTGATCTCTTGGATCGTTTAATTCAGAAAAAGAGTTACATAATTCTTTACCATTAACGAATAATTCAAAGCGTTCAACTAAACCGTCTTCAGAACGATGCTTTTTAGCAAGTGGTGACATTTCAATTGGATAATCAATAACAAATGTAGGTTGAATTAAATGTTCTTCTATTTTTGCTCCAAAAATTTCATCAAGAATTTTCATTGAACTTGTATTACATTCTACTGGAACATTTAATTGTTTTGCAATTTTAAATAATTCTTCAGTAGTTTTTCCTTTTAAATCTAATCCTGTATATTCCTTAAATAAATCAAACATTTTTACACGTTTAAAAGGTTTTTCAAAAGATATATTATTACCATCAATAAGTACACTTGAAGAATGATTTATTTCAATTGATAATTTAAAAATAAGATCTTCAATCATTTCCATCATCCAAATATAATCTTTATATGCTATATATATTTCTAGCATAGAAAATTCTGGATTATGTGTCTTATCTATACCTTCATTTCTAAAATTTTTACTTATTTCATAAATGCCTTCAAAACCACCAACAATTAAACGTTTTAAATATAATTCTAAAGCAATTCTTAAATATAATTTAATATCGAGTGCATTATGGTGGGTAATAAAAGGACGAGCAGTAGCACCACCATATAATGGTTGTAAAACTGGAGTTTCTACTTCTATCCAACCTTGAGTATCAAAATACTTTCTTATAAAAGAAATAATTTTAGACCTTTTTAAGAAAGTATTGCGTGTTTCTGAATTTACAATTAAATCTATATATCTTTTTCTATATCTAAGTTCTTTGTCTGCAAAGGCATCATGAATAAGTTTATTACCTTTTTCATCTATTTCTTCTTTTACTATTGGTAAATTAGTAAGTGACTTACAAAGTAATTCTGCATTTTCTGAATGTATAGAAATTTCACCTGTTTTTGTTTTAAAAACATAACCATTAACTCCAATGATATCTCCAATATCGAGTTTTTTTAGATGTTCATAAAATTCTGGAATATCATCTCGTCTAAAATATATTTGTAATTTACCGGTGTCATCAAGAATATGAACAAAAGTTGCTTTGCCCATACGCCTTAAACTTATAATTCGTCCTGCAACAGCAACATTTTTAAACTCCTCTACTTTATCTTCATTAAAGTTTTCTAATATAAATGCATTTTTATGTGTTTTATTAAAATAATAAGGATAAGGATTTATACCTGCAGCTTCAAGTAATTTTACTTCTTCTTCCCTACGTATTTCTTGATCGTTTTTAATTCTTTCTGCCATTTTTTAATTTATAGTTAATAATAAAAAATATAATATATTTACTTAATTTTTAATATAAAATTGAAAATTATCTAACTTCAACGTTATCCCCTATTTCTTTCTCAGGAGTAATAAAACAAAGGTTGTCGTTTTCAGAAGCACATAAAAGCATGCCTTCTGAATCTATACCCATAAGTTTAGTAGGTTTTAAATTAAATACTATAACAACTGTTTTTCCAATTAAATATTCAGGCTCATAGTATTCTGCAATACCAGCAAGTATTTGTTTTTCTTCTTTTCCTACTTTAACTTTTAATTTTAATAATTTTTTAGATTTTTTAATTTTATCTGCCTCTAATACTTTTGCAGTTCTCAATTTTATTTTAGAAAAATCGTCAATAGTAATAATATCATTATTATCGTTTGCTTCTATAATTTTGTTTGTTAAATTACCAAGTTTTTCAACTTGTTTCTTTATAGTATCATCTTCCACTTTAGTAAATAATACAGGAATATCAATAAGTTTAGTTCCACCTTCTACATTAAATTTTAATGCTTTTTTAAAATAGTTTATAGTTTTATTAGCAGAATTCGCGTTACCTATACTAATTTCAGTTGATAATAATGTTTGAATTTTTTTACTTGTATAAGGTAAAATAGGAGCAAAGACAATAGAAAGAGAATAAGCAATTTGTGAACATATATATAAAGTTTTATAACATTTATTTATATCTACTTTAATGCTTTTCCAAGGTTCTTCATCATTAAAATATTTATTTGCTGCTCTAGCTATATTAAGTGTTTCCATTACAGCATCTTTTATTCTAAATTTTTTATAGAGATTTTCTATATTTTTCAATCCCTTCCATAAACAAAAGAATAGTAATTGATCGTTATTATTTAATATAGTACCAATATTTAGTATATCTTTTACATCGTCAAAAGATGTTACTTTTTTTTCTTCAAAAATATTTATTATACTTTGAATATCATTTTCAATATTTTCATATTCAATAGGTAAAATAGGAATTCGTCCTCCTATATACTTATGAATAAATTGAACTGTACGGTTAATAAAATTACCTAAGATAGAAGCTAATTCATTATTTGTACGGCTTTGATATTCTTTCCATATAAAATCAGTATCTTTATTTTCTGGTAATATTGACGCTAAAGCATATCTTAAAGCATCAATACTTTCTTCGTTTCCAAAATCATTAATAAAATCTTTTAGATCAATACTCCAGTTTTTAGATTTAGAAAACTTATTTCCTTCTAAATTTAAAAATTCATTAGCAGGAACGTTTGTTGGTAAGTTAAAATTATCATCATACGCAATTTCTAATGCAGGTAACATTATTGTATGAAATACAATATTATCTTTTCCAATAAATGCTATATGTTTTGAATCACTATCTTTCCACCATTTTTCCCAATCTTCTTTTTTTACTTTTTCTCCTTTTTCTCTTATAGCCCATTCTTTTGTAGCAGTTAAATATCCTAGAACTGCATCAAACCATACATATAGGACTTTCCCTTTTGCCTTTTCTTTATTTATTCCTTTTACATTTTCTATTTTTATTCCCCATTCTAAATCACGTGTAATTGCACGATCTGCAAGACCTAATTTTAACCATCCTTTTGCTTGATTAATAACATTATCTTTCCATAACTTAGAATTCGCCTCAATATATTGTTCCAAATCTTTTTGAAACATTCCTAATTTTAAATACCAATGAGTAGTCTCTTTTAATATAGGTGTTGTATTAGTTATTACAGAAATAGGATTTTTTAATTCTGTTTGTTCATAATATGCACCACATTTATCGCATTGATCCCCTCTAGCTTGTTCTGCACCACAATTAGGACAACTTCCTTCTATATATCTATCTGGCAAGAATATATTTGCTTTTTCATCATAAAATTGTTTTTCTTTTTTTTCTTTTAAGTATTTATTTTTTAATAAAACTTCAAAAAAGTCTATTGCTGTTTCTTTATGTAATTCACTTGAAGTACGTGAATATATGTCAAAACTCATACCGAATTTTTTGAATGCTTCTATATTTGAATTGTGATATTTATCTATAATAGCTTTTGGGGTAGTTTTTTCTTTTTCAGCAGAAATAGTAATAGCTACTCCATGTTCATCAGAGCCACAAACATAAAGGACTTCTTCGCCCAATAGTCTTAAAAATCTTGCATAAATATCAGCTGGCAAATAAGCTCCTGCTAGATGTCCTAAATGAATATATCCGTTTGCATATGGCAAAGCTGAAGTAATTAAAGTTCGTCCCATTTGTATTATCTTTTAAATATAAAATACAAAAATAAGAAAAAATATACATACAATAAAAATTTATAAAAATAAAAATAAAAATAAAAAACAGTATCTATATAAAATAATAAAGATACTGTTTAATAATTTATTTATCTATTTTTATTGAGTAATTGAGAGTTTTAATCTCCAAGACATATTCCTATTCCTCTCGCAGTTTTCAAAAGATTATCATTTAAAGTAATGAACTTCATTTTACTTGTAGCTTCTTCTAACGATACAGATACTATACTGTTATGTTTATACGATACCATTTTACCAAATTCTCCAGATTTTACCATTTCAAAACCTTT
Organism: uncultured Hyphomicrobiales bacterium; assembly: GCA_964472015.1. GTDB lineage: Bacteria > Bacteroidota > Ignavibacteria > Kapaibacteriales > UBA2268 > JAAYTD01. Next base: position 47,091 of record CAYYIP010000008.1, read on the forward strand.
AACTCCAAATTGAGTTGCTAAAATTCTATCAAATGCTATTGGAATACCGCCGCGTTGCAAATGTCCCAAAACAGTTTCTCTTATATCTAATTCACATCCTGCTGCTTTTAGTTCTTCTCTTAATCTTACTGCTGCACCAGAAAGTTTTATATTATTATAACCTATCTCGTTATTTGTTTTAAATGATACACTCCCATATTGCGGTTTAGCACCTTCTGCAATAACAATTACAGCAAATTCTTTTCCACTTTCTATTCTTTTATCTATCATTTTTATTATACTATTTACATTATAGGGAATTTCAGGTATCAAACAAGCTTCTGCGCCTCCTGCAATTGCACTATTTAATGCTATCCACCCTGCATCTCGTCCCATTACTTCCATAATAAGTATACGATTATGACTTGATGCTGTTGTAACGAGTTTATCTAGTGCTTCTGTAGCAATTTGTACTGCTGTTTGAAATCCAAATGTAAAATCTGTTGCTGCTAAATCATTATCAATTGTTTTTGGTATTCCTATAATAGGTAATCCTTTTTCAAATAATTTTTGAGATATTTTTTGAGAACCATCTCCTCCAATATTAACAACTGCATCAATTCCTAATAATTGACATTTTTTTATCATTTCATCAGATCTGTCAACTATTTCCCAAGTTCCATCATATTTTTTTACTGGCCAAGAAAACGGTCCGCCTTTATTTGTAGTTTTAATAATAGTACCACCAAGTATATGAATTCCTGAAACTACTTGTGGAGTTAATAATTTAATTTCAGTAGGTTCTTTTAATATTCCATTAAAAGATTGAATACTGCCCAATACTTCCCAATTTTTTTCTTGATATGCTCTTTTTACAAAAGCTCGAATAACTGCATTTAATCCGGGGCAATCACCTCCCCCAGTTACTAACATTACTTTTTTCATAAATCTAGGTTTATTAATTATTTTAACTTCTTTGATAATATTAAAACAGCATCGACATATTTATTACTGTTATTATATGCAAAAATAGCTTTTCTTTGTTGCTCTTCATTATTATTATTCCATCCATGAACTTTTAAATAATTAGCAATACTATAGACTGCATCTTCAAATTCAAAAAGATTTATATAATTATCATTATTTCCATCTACAGCCCATTTTTTATATGAAGATGGTAAAAACTGAGAATATCCAAATGCACCTGCCCATGAACCATATATATTATCAAATTTCAATTTATTTTCTTGTTCTAATTCATACATTGCTATTAATTCATTTATTGCCCAACTAGATTTTTTTTGACTTCTTTTATATATTTTATTTACTAAATTATTATATTCATCTTTGCTATATTTAGTACTATCTATTTCAGATATATTTATTTCAATATACTTAGGTAGATTTACTAGTGCAGTAGACAAAAATACACTAGGAATATGATTATTACCAGTATAAGTTCCTAATTTAGTTTCAACCCACAATATAGCAACAATAATTTCTTTATTAACTTGATATTTATTCGATACTTCAGTAAGTAAACTATCGTATTGTATTAAAAATTCTTTAGTTTTAATTAATGATTTTCCTTTATAATTATGTGAATAGTCAATTTTTTGAAGATAACCCGTAACATTGATTTTTATATATTTTTCATCAAATTTAGTATTTTCACTATTTATTAAGTTAATAATAAACTTAGAATCTATACCTCGTTTTAATAAAGTATCTACTATAGGCGCAAAAATTTCAGCTTTATCTTTATTTATATTAATTGTTTGTATCTCTGTTTTATTAGCGCTAGAAGTATCTGAATTAAAAAAAAGGAACGTAATAAATATAAAAATTTTTAAAATAATACTTGTATCTAATATCATAATTTCAATATTTTTGTTAGCTAAAATATTTATTTGGTATATTCAATATTGTATAACTTTTGTATTGCATCAAAAACCTGAGTTGTTTTTATATTTCGTATAGAATTTTCTATTGTTTCAATAGGAATAAAATTAACTTTATAAGGATACCAAGGTTGATGTTGAGTATTAGCTTGTTTTATATATAAAACTACAATTGGAATTTTATATGCAGAAGCTAAATGAACTATAGATGTGTCTGGTGATATTATAAAATTACATTTAGATACTTCAAAAGCAAAGTCATCAAATGTGTTACATTGAACTATTATAATGTCATTAAATTTTTGTTTTAAATTATTAGTAACTTCTTTATATTCTGAAGTAGAAAAAATTCTTATTTCTATATTAGTGTATTTTTCTTTTATAAATTTTATTAGTTTTATATTATTTTCTACACCCCAAAATCTATTAGGACTACTGCCTGATAAATTAATACAAAATTTAAATATATCTTTTTTATTATCTATACTTTTATTATTAATATTTTTATTAATTTTATCATTATTATATTCAATATATAGATCTTCATTTTGTGGATTAATTCCAAAAGGATATAATAAAGTAGCAGTTCGTTCTACAATATTAGTATTAAATCTATCAAGCATTGGTACTATATAATCATAAATCATATAATTTGATTTATCTATTCCTAATGCTAATTTTGGATTAATATATTTTATAATAAAAGATGAAGTTGTAGAAACTGTTTCAAACGCATCAATAACTAAATCATATTTTTCTTTTTTTAAATTATTAAGTAAACGAATTGAATTAAATATATTTTTATTATAGCACCAATATTTATTTATATAATTTTTTATACAATTTTTAGCACAAAAATTATATTTACTTAATAAAATATCAATATTAGCAGTTGGAAAATGTTCTCTTAAAATTCTAATAAAAGGTGTTGAAACAATAAGGTCTCCTATTCTATCTTGCCTTAATATTAATATTTTTATATTATGTAAATTTATTTCTTTATTAGCAATAAATATATTTTTTACTTCGTTACACTTTTGTGTCTTACGTTCAGAAATAACAAAATAATTTAATATTTTTTTTATTTTTAATTCTATTTGTTTTAAAAATTTCATTTTAATAATTAGCTAATAATTCTCCTAATTTATTTTCAATCATTTTATATGCACCTATATTGGGTCCATTAAATATAAATGAAAATATTAATTTATCTCCATTTTTTGTATTTACATATCCTGCTAGAGAACTAACATTAGATAAGGTACCTGTTTTAGCATATAAATTATTTTCAGCAGCAGTGTTTTTCATCCTTTTTCGTAATGTACCATCATTACCAGCAATACTCAAAGATGCATATAAATTATCATAAAAATTATTTTTATACATATATATTAGTATATTTGTTAATAATTCAGAGGTTATATTATTTCTACGTGATAATCCTGATCCATCATTTAATAAAAATCCGTCTGGTAAAAAATTTAATTTTTTTAATATATTTTTAGTTATTAATTTCGAATTTTCAACACAATTTATATTATTTCCACTTACTGCACCATTTAATTTAAATAATGTTTCTGCTAAATAATTATCACTAAATTTATTTGTTGGAATAATAATATCATTAATATTTCGTTTAAATGTATAAATTAATATTTTGTTTTCTATTTCATTTTTAATAAGTTCTTTTTTATCAACACATCCAGAGACATTAATTCCAACGGCACCTAATCTATCTTTTAATGCATAAGCTGTTATAAGAACTGGATCTTTTATATAATATTGATAAGTATAAGTTTTATTTCTCTTTAGAGATCCTTTTACATAAAAGCATTGTTTACCATCTTGTCTCATTGATGTTGTAATTCTAATAGATGGTAATTTAGATTTCTTATTTGTTTTTTTTGTTATATTTTTTTTCTTATTTTTTGCTGCAACTAAGTTATAACTATCACCTGAATATAATTTATAATTTAATTCTTCATAATAAAAATTGTTATATAAATTATTTTCATCTAAATAATTTTCGTTAGCAGTAACAATTGCATCTACTGATGATACAAATCCGGAAGAAGCAGGTTTAAATTGAACATTAACAGATTTTCCAGGTATTGTACCTGCTGTAACAATTACAGTAACGATATTTTTTTCAAGAGATAATGCAGTTATTGGTGCTACTGCTTCTACTTCATCAATATCATTACTATATTTAAATCTATTAGTTTCAGCATCAAAAAAAGAACCGTCACCATAAATATTTCCATTTATTTTATTTATTCCATATTTTTTTATTTCAGCTGCTATATTTTCTAAATCGTTTATATTAAAAATAGGATCGCCACCGCCAACTATATATAAATTTCCATTTAAAGTCCCTTTATTTAACTGTCCTTCCATATATACTTTTGTAGAAATTTGATATTCCTGTCCTAATTGATAAAAAGAAGTAAATGTAGTAAATAGTTTAGTATTAGAAGCCGGAACAAGTAATTTTTTATGATTATAAGTATATATCCATTTATTTAGTTTTGTAGAATATACAGATAAGCCATATTTTGTTCTAGATAAATTAGGATTATTATATAATAGGTTATTTATATCTGTGTTTATTGTTTTATAATCAAAAGTTGTATGAATATTTTCATTTAGTTGGTTTAGATATAGAGTGTTTGTATCTGCAAATGCAACTCCATAAAATAGAACAACTATTAAAAATATTTTTTTTATTTTTGATATATTATTCATATTTTTATGTGGTTTTTATAATATATTAAGCTTAATATAAATATTTTATTTATATTTTTAGATGAAAGTTAAAGAATATAAATAAATTTTAATATTTTATATTCTCTACTTAATTAAATATTTTTATGATAATTTATTAATTTAGTACTTATAGTATTTAGCAAAAATTTATAGAATTATAATTTTACAATAACACGTCCAAATTGTTTTCCAGCAAGCATAATATCTATTTCTGAACTTAATTCATTAAGTGTTATTTCTTTTACTAAATATTCTATATTAGGCAATCTTAATTCATTTTCTAGTTTTTCCCAGATTTCCATTCTTTTATTCATAGGTGTTTCTGCTGCTGCAATACCTATTAGACGCACGCCTCTTAAAATAAAAGGAAATACAGTAACATTTAACATTATAGACGCAACATTTCCACAGTTAACTACTACTCCTCCATATTTCATAGATTTTAAAACAGTGCTTAAAATATTACCTCCGACAGTATCAAATGCACCTATCCATTGATATTTTAATAACCCTCGTTCTGATTTATCATCAATTGCTTCACGTCCTATAATTGTTTTAGCGCCTGCTTTTTCTAATAATTGATATTGTTCTTTCTTACCACTTGATGCAGTAACATCATAACCTAGCTTAGACAGCATTATAACTGCCATAATTCCTACTCCACCTGTTGCACCAGTAACTAATATTTTCCCATCTTCTCTATTGATTCCACTATTAATAATTTCATTTACACCGATTGCAGCAGTAAAGCCTGCAGTACCGATAACCATAGCATCTCGCAATGAAATTGTTTTTGGTAAAGGCATAACCCAATTTGTTGGCACGCTTATATATTCACTATATCCTCCAGGAGTATTCATTCCTAAATCATATCCCATACAAATAACTTTATCTCCTACTTTAAATTTATTACTTTTAGAAGCAACAACAATACCGGCGGAATCAATACCAGGAGTATGTGGATATAATTTAGTTATACCTTTATGTCCATTAGCAGAAAGTGCATCTTTATAATTAAGAGAAGAATATTTAACATTTATAATTATATCATTATCTGGTAAATCTATTATTCTTTTTTTAGCAACTAATCGTTCAACTCCTGTCTGAGTTGTAGAAACAACTAAAGCATTAAATATATCTTCTTTTTTCATAATTGTATTATTATTTATTTTACAAAGCTTAACTTAAATAACAAAAATACAAAAATAAATATAAAAATTTAAGACAAATAATTAATCTATATTAATTGGACTTATGTATAATATAAGTAATATAATTATTATTATTTTGTTATTAAAATTATAGTTAAAATATATTATTTAAATTAATTTTAGTTATTTTATAATTTTAATAATTACTAATATAAATAGTAACATAAAAAATAATAAAAATGTTATTTATAATTTTTATGTTTTTATAGTTATTTTTTTGTAAATTTGTAGCTTTATAATTTCTAAAATAAAATAAAATTCTAAATATTAAGTAATTAAAAAACAACACTCAATTTTATGAAAAAAATATTATCAAATTTAATAATAATTAATAGTTTATTTTTATTATTACTTACTTACAATATTTATTCTCAAAATAATGTATCTTTAGAAACTTATATACTAATACAACAATACAATCATAACAAAACAAATATAGCAGATTTTAAAAAGCAATATAATTTACTAGATGAAACAGATTTAACAATAAAAGCCTTTATCACTTATAATGATAATTTATTATTTGAAAATCTTGAAAAACTTGGTTGTAAAATAGGATTAAAGACAGATAAAATAATAACAATAACAATTCCAATTGATAAATTAGAAGAAGTTGCAGCATTGTCAGGAGTATTACAAATAAGTATAGAATCAAAAGTTAATTCAACCTTAGATAAAGCATTACCAACTGCAAATATACAACAAGTCCATTTAGGAGAAGGATTAGATAGAAAATATGATGGTACTGGTGTAATTATTGGAATAACAGATTGGGGGTTTGATTTTGGACATTCAATGTTTAAAACAAAAGATGGTAAATCACGCATAAAAAGGGTCTGGATAACTAATGATGAAACAGGAAATCCGCCAAATGGATATAATGGTACATTATATACAGATTCTTCGTTCATAGCAACAAAATTATTATATAGTAGTGATAAAGATAATCATGGAACTCATGTTATGGGAATTGCAGCAGGTACAGAAGTACAAGGGACAAAATCAACTTATTCTGGTGTGGCTCCCGGTGCAGATATAGTTGCTGTTGAACTTTACGGTGTAACTAAAATAGATAATCCAAAGGTAAGTTTACTAGAAACAGTAGATTATATTTTTAAATATGCTGATAGTGTTAATAAACCAGTTGTAATAAATATGAGTTTAGGTTCTACACTACATCCAGGCGATGGAACTTCAGAAAGAGATATTATATTATCATACTTAATAAATAAAAATCCTAAGGGTAAGATTATTGTAGCTTCTGCGGGTAATAATGGGTATTCTAATATGCACAAAGAATATAAATTTAACAATGATACTTGTGCATTTGGTATAAGTAGTGCTGGGTCATATAATAATAATAATAAAGGTACTAGATGTGTAAATATATGGGGTAATAGAAATGATAACTTTAAAGCTATAGTAATTATAAAATGTGAAGATGGTAGAGAATATAAATCTAAATGGTATGCTACTAATAATGCAATGAATATTCAAGAAATACTTTTAGATAATCAAATAAGTTTATGGATAAGGACAAACTCAGCTTACATATTTAATGAAAAACCATTTATTACTATATATGCTTATGGCTTATCAAAGAATGATAAAATGAATGTTTATGTTGTTTCCGACAATGCAAATGTTCATATTTGGAATGCAAATGGAGCTATGATATTTGATACAACATATTCTGAAATTATTGGTGATAATGAATATTCAATTGGTTCGCCCGGAATAATAGATGATGTTATTACAGTTGGTGCAAGTGTATCACGTACAACAACAGAAAGTTTAACAGGAACAGTAACAAATGGATATTCAGGAAAATTAAATGGAATTGCTAATTTTTCTTCACATGGTCCTAGTACTAATGGTACTATAAAACCTGATATTGTAGGTGCAGGTAGTGTTATTTATTCTGCTTTAAATCCTTATTGCGCATTATCTTCATATGAAGAAAATACTTATTTAGTAGACGAAATAAATACAGCAAATAGTTGTGATTATTTATATGCAATGAGTGGGACTTCAATGTCGGCTCCTTTAGTTTCTGGCATTGTAGCACTAATGTTAGAAATAAATCCTAATTTAACTAATAAAGAGATAAAAGATATTTTACGAATAACTGCTATAAATGATGAATTTACTGGTGATGCAAAAGAAAATAAAAATTCTATATGGGGTTGGGGCAAAATTGATGCATTATCTATAATGAAAAAATTAGAAAATATTTCAATAGATACAAATAAATCAATTAATAATAATATATTAATTGTTCCTTTTCCTATTGTTAAAAATAAAATATATATTAATATAGAAAATATTTCAAATAATAATATGCCTTCATTAGTTCAGATATTTGATATAAATGGAAATTTAGTGTTTATTTCAAGTATTAACAATGAAAAAGAATTTGATGTTTCTAACTTATCAAATGGTAATTATTTTATAAAAATAAATAATGAGATTAGAAACTTTATTATTATTAAATAAAATTATTAATTATAATTGATTTGATATAATTAAATAAAAATATACTTTAAATAAAATATATATGACTCTTTCTGAAATACTATTACCAATAAACAATTTACAAGTAGAATTTGAAAAATATTTTACAAATTTAGTACACTCAGAGGTAGAACTTTTAAATGAAGTATTAACATATGTTACTAATACTGTAGGAAAAAGATTACGACCAAATTTAATGTTGCTTGTTGCAGCAGCTTTAGGAAATATTAACGATCGTATTTATAACAATGCAGCAATGATTGAATTATTACATACTTCTACTTTAATTCATGATGATATTGTCGATAAGTCATTAAAAAGACGTAACAAACCTTCAGTAAATGCGAAATGGGATAATAAAATAGCAGTATTATCAGGCGATTTTATTATTGCATATATATTACGTACGGCTTTAAAAAACAAAGAAATGGATTTTTTAGAAGTATGTTTTGATACTATTGAAATAATGACAGAAGGTGAATTATTAGCAATACAACAAAGTAATATAGTTGATTTCAAAGAAGATATGTATTATAAAATTATTTTTGCAAAAACTGCATCTTTAATTTCATCATCATGTTATATTAGTGCTAATATTGCTTCAAAAGGTAATTCTAAATATGTAGAACCATTAAAAAAATATGGCGAGTATGTTGGAATGGCTTTTCAAATACGAGATGATATCTTTGATTATATTTCTAATAGTAATACAATAGGAAAGCCAGTTGGAAATGATATAAGAGAACGTAAATTAACATTACCATTAATATATGCGTTAAGTCAAACAACGGAAACAAAACGATTAGAAATTTTATCTTTAATAAAAACGAATAAATTAAGTAATAATAAAATACATCAGATAATAGATTTTACTATTGAACAAGGTGGTATTGAATATGCAATGAATAAAGCAAAAAAATTTGTAGAACGTGCTATTGAATGTATTACTTTTTTACCTATATCAAAAGAAAAAAAATCATTAATAGAATTTGCTCACTATGTAATAACACGTAATAAATAATATAAAATATGAAAAATATAATTATATCTAATAATAAATTATTAGAACCACTTTATAATAATTTAAATAAGAAAGAATTTAATATAGAAATATTATCAGAATTAAAATGTATACAAGAAATAAAAAATAATAATTTTGAGTTAGCATTAATTTCTCCTCTAGTCTATACATCTGTTTTAGGAATTAACGATTTCAGGATTATACCAGCTAACATGCTTATTTTAGAAGATTATACAAATTCATTAACGATTAATATAAAACAAAACCGACAATTTTTACAAAAAATATATTTCTCAGAAATCAATGAGTTTATGATAATTGCTACTAAATTAGTGCTATTAGAAAGATTTAATATTTCACCTGAACTAACGATTAATATTGAAGAAGCAGATATTATTGTAAACAATGAAAAAGACATTATAACAGATTGTTTTGACATTGATTTAACAGAAGATTGGTATGATACATTTGAAGTTCCTTTGGTTACTGGTTTTTGGATTGTAAATAACGAAAATACCGAAGTTATTAAAGACGCTATAAAATTAGTAAATAATTTTTCTAATATATTACAAAAAGAAGAAGTTATAACAAAAGATTATAATGAAACGTATTTACGTATTGGAAAGAAATATTGGACTTGGAATGATAATTTTAGACAATATTTTGAAAAAATTTTTGATATATTATATTATAATAGTTATTCTGAACATATTGCTGATGTAAAATTATTAAATGAAACCTATTCAAATTTTAATGAAATTATTTAAATATTTATTTTTTATTTAATTAATTTTGTATATATCTAAATTTTAATATTAAATTAAAAATATGTAATTAAAAAATTATGAAAGAATTAGAAACTTTTCCTAATCCATCTCCTAATAGAAAATATGTAATAACGCATATTAATTCAGAATTTACTTCTGTATGTCCTATTACAGGATTACCAGATTTTGGTATAATTACTCTTCGTTATGTACCTAATGAAGTATGTCTTGAATTAAAATCTTTAAAATATTATTTTTTAGAATTTCGTAATCAGGGTATTTTTTATGAGGATTTGACAAATAAGATTTTAGATGACTTAGTTGCAGTATGTGATCCATTAGAAATGGAAATAATAAGTGAATGGAAGACTAGAGGTGGAATAAATTCTATAATTAGAGCCAGACATATTAAAAATTAAACAATTTAAATTATATGAAAATAGCAAAAGATTTCTATTGGGAAATGGGTCATAGGCTCTATAAATATAAAGGATTATGTAAAAATTTGCATGGTCATTCTTACAAAATGCGTGTTGAATTAGAAGGTACATTAAATGAAAAACAAATGTTAATGGATTATTTTGATTTGTCTGTTATTGTACAGAAAATTATACAACCATTGAATCATGCTTTTTTATGTGAAGAAGATGATGAGATTGTAAAAGAATTTTTACTAAAGAATAATTTCAAGTCTGTAATTGTTCCTTTTATTTCTACAGCTGAAAATATAGCTTCTTATCTTCTTAATCTATTAAAAGAACAATTGAAAATTTATAATAATATAGAAAAAATTACTGTTAGACTTTATGAAACTGATGATGTATATGCAGAAGTCAGTTGTGTGCTATAAAATATTATGTATATTATATATATAACAAAAATATATGTAATTTTATTTTAATTATATATTTTTGTTTTATTTTTTAACTTATTTAGGACAAAATAAAATTATGATGAAAAGTATGACGGGTTTCAGCAAAGTTGAAACTTCCAGTAATGGTATAAAACTTATAGTTGAAATCAGAAGTTTAAATGGAAAAGGGTTCGATATTAATTTTAGAATGCCACGCCAATTATCTTATAAAGAAATGGAATTACGAGATTTTTTTAGATCTCATATTTCAAGAGGTACATTGTCTGTTTATATTAGTATTGAAGACGATAATACTGAACAAAAATTTGCTATAAATGAAGATATTGCAGAACAATGTTACAATGAATTAAATAATTTAAAGAAAAAATTTAGGTTTAGAGACGCTATAAATCTCAACCATTTACTAACTTTTAGTTCTATTATTTCTCAAAATGATACTATTGTAGATGAAGAAGTTATAATGGGATTATTAAAGAAAAATTTAAAAGAGAGCTTGAATAAACTTGAAGATATGAAATTACGTGAAGGGAAAAATATAGCAAAAGATATCATACAACGTATGAAAAAAATTCAAGATATTGTTATAAAAATTCAAGATATCTCGCAAAATCGTATTCCTCAAGAACGTGAAAAATTAAGGAATAAAATAGCTCAATTATTTGAAAGTGATGAAATAGATGAACATAGACTTCAGATGGAAATTGTTTTACTAGCAGATAAATTGGATGTTTCAGAAGAATGCGTAAGATTAGCTTCACATTTTAAATTTTTCTTTGAAGCTATAAAAGGTAAAGAGCCTGCAGGAAGGAAAATTAATTTCTTGTTACAAGAATTTAATCGTGAAATTAATACTATAGGATCTAAAGCTAATGATGCAATGATTTCTCAATACGTAGTTAATGCAAAAGAAGAACTTGAAAGAATAAGGGAACAGATACAAAATATAGAATAACTTTATTATTATCTTATCTTATTATTCATTATATATATAACCAACTATATATATATATATATATATATATATATATATTACTTATAAAAAAATAGTTATTGACGCAATAACTATTTTTTTATACTTTAAATTTTTATTATAAATTATATTACTAAAATATTATATTATTCACTACATTTTGTATTATTTATAGTTTTATAAAGATATCCTGGTAATTGTCGTTCAAAAAACTTTTCTGCTAATAAGACTGTTTCTAATATTTTATTACAATCTATATCTTTTCTAATATTTTGACGTTGTAAATAATATACAAAATCTTCTGTACAAACATTTCCTGCTGCTACTTTTGTAAATGGACATCCGCCCATTCCACCAAAGGCAGTTTCAAAACTTGTTACTCCACATTGTATAGCAGTATAACAATTAGCCATTCCCAGTCCATATGTATTATGAAAATGACAGGTTAAAGATATTTCAGGGGCCATTTTTTTTATTGTTGTAAACATTTCATAAACTTGTTCGGGATATGCATGGCCAGCAGTATCTGCAAGGCTAATTTGTTTTATTCCGGCATTTAAATATTGTTCAATTATAGAATAAACTGTTTTATATGGAATTTGTCCTTCAAATCCACATCCAAAAGCAGATTGAACAGACACTTGAACTGGAATATTTGTTTTTATAACTTCCTTTGCCATTTCAATTATACGTATTAGAGCTTCTTCTGTTGACATACCCGTATTTTTACGACTATGAGTATTACTAGCGGATACTCCCATAGCAAACATTTCTGCTCCAACATTCATCCCCCGCTCCATACCTTTTTCATTAAGAACAAGACATGAAAGTAAAGTTTTACGTTCTATATTTTTATTATTTTTAAAATATTTAAAAAGTTCATCTGTTGTTGCCATTTGTGGAACTTTAACAGGATGTACAAAAGAACCTAATTGAATTATATCAACATTTGCTTCAATAAGTTTTTTGCACCATTCAATTTTTAATTCTAATGGTACTATTTTTTTTTCAGGTTGCAAACCATCTCGCATACCTACTTCATGAATAATTATATTGCTATTTTTCATAATTGATTTAATTTTTAAATAGTTCTGGGAATAATATTCTTTCTATTAAATCACATAAAATATGTTCAATTAGTAAATGAGATTCTTGTATTCTTGCAGTTTCAATAGAATTTACAATTATAGATAAGTCACATAAACTTGATAAAATACCACCATTACATCCAAGTAAACCAATACATTTAATATGTTTTTCCCTTGCAACTTTGACAGCATTAATAACATTTTTAGAATTACCACTTGTAGATATTGCTAATAGTACATCGCCTTTATTTCCTAACCCCATAATTTGTTGAGAAAAGATATTATCAAATCCCAAGTCATTCCCTCCTGCTGTTAAAATAGAAGTATCAGTTGTAAGTGCAATAGCTGGTAAGGAGTTACGTTTTATAGAACTTCTAAATCTTACAACTAATTCTGCAGCTATATGTTGGCAATCAGCAGCGCTCCCACCATTACCACATAATAATATTTTATTATTATTTTTTAAAGCTTCTACTAATATAACAGCTGCACTATATATATCATTTATATTTAATGTTTTTTTGACTTCTATGCTTTGGTCTATTTGATGTTTTATTATATTATTAAGATTATTAAGCATTTTTATATTTAAGAATTTATTATTTATAATTATGTTTTATTTACTAAAATTAAAATATTAAATATTTGTATTATTTATAAATAAATTAATTTATTTCTTTTGTTTTTCTTTTGTAATAGTTAAATTTGTAAGATATACAGATAAGCAAAATAGTATAAAATAAAAATTAAAAAGTTATTTTTATATTGTTTTATATAATTCAATTACAAATATAACAATATCAAATTAAATTATGAAAGGAAAAATTAAAGAAATAATTAAATATATCATTATTATAATAATATTAGTTCTTAGTTTATATTTTGTACTTGATGATATAGATTTAGCTAATTTTATAAATATTTTATTAAATGTACGTTGGGAATGGTGTGTATTATCTATACCTGTTGCTTTATTATCTCATTGGGTAAGAGCTATCAGATGGAAAATTTTTCTAAAACCTTTTTTTAAAGCTAAATCTAATTTAAATTTATTTTCTGCCGTTATGGTCGGTTATATAATTAATAATATAATTCCAAGGGGTGGTGAATTTGTTAGACCATTTGTGTATGCACGAAGAGAAAAAATTTCAAAATCTGCAGTATTTGCAACTATATTAACTGAACGTATAATAGATGTAATATTTCTTATGTTAATGTTTGTTGTTGCTTTTATTGCAAGTCGAGATATTATATTACAGGCATTTCCTTGGATATCTGCTTCATCTATGACCTATTTGTTAGTATTTATATTATTATCTATATTATTTTTGGTATTAATTTTATCTACTAATGTATTTGATAAGATGCTAGATATTTTAGTAAAACCTATAATTCCTAATAAATATGAACGATTAAAGAATATATTTTTATCTTTTCGTAAAGGTTTTGAAATGATGAAAGATCCGTCTGAATACTTTTCAACTTTTATGTATTCTTTATTGATTTGGGCATTGTATGCCTTACCAATGTATTTAATGTTTTTTTCTTTTGATTTTCAAGATAGTTTACACTTAGGAATTGTTGATGCAGGATTACTTATAGTAGTTTCAGGAGTAGGTACAAGTATAGCCCCTACACCAGGTGCTATTGGAGTTTATCATTGGATTATTGTTAGTGCATTAACTCATTTATATCCAAGTATATCGCAAGAAGAAACTCTTGCATATGCAACTCTAACTCATGGAGTAAATCTTATAATTCAAGTAATAGTTGGCGCAATATTTTTAATACGTGAAGATATTAATAAAATTCCAACTAAAGAAGAATTTGAATAATAAAAAGAATTTATTAATAAAAAAAATTACAATTATATATTTAATAAAAATTGGTACATAATATATTAATTAAAATATATTAAGTTAATGAAAGTATTTTAAGCTAATATTATTAAACTTGATGCTATAATTAACATTCCAATTAATAAACCATATATTGATAGATGATGTTCGCCATATTCTCTTGCTGCTGGTAATAACTCATCAAGAGAAATAAATATCATAATTCCTGCTACAAATGCAAGAATACCACCAAGTAAAGTTTGTGACATAAAGGGGGATAATATAAAATATGCTAACAAAGCTCCTATTGGTTCAGCAATACCAGATAATAAAGAGTATAAAAAAGCTTTTAATTTATTTCCAGTAGCTTGATATACAGGAATAGCAACCGCAGTTCCTTCTGGAATATTATGGATTGCAATAGCAATAGCAATTGCAACCCCTAATTTAGGAGCTTCAGAAGCGGCTACAAATGTTGCAATTCCTTCGGGAAAATTATGTATTCCTATTGCTAATGCTGCTATTATACCAATGCGCATTAATTTTTTATTACTTACTTCTTTATTTATGTCCTCTACTACTTTTATTTCATGCGGATTTTCTGCCGAAGGTACTAATTTATCTATAATTCCTATAAATATCATCCCTATAAAAAAAGCTATATTTGTAAATAACATACCACTATTAATTCCAAATTCACTTATAAAAATCTGTTGAGATTGCATAAATAATTCTACAAAAGAAACATATATCATAACGCCTGCAGATAAACCTAAAGAAAAAGATAAGATTTTTTTATTTGTACGATTTGTAAAAAAAACGATAATACTACCTATGCAAGTAGATAATCCTGCAAACAACGTTAATAATAAAGGAATGAGAATATCTTTTTCCATACTTTAGATATTAATTAAAAGTTGTAAAAAATTATAAAATTAAACAAAACTAATTAAAATTAAATAAGCAATAATAATAAAATAATATTTTTTTTGTATATTGTATATTTATAAATGTAATAAAGATATAATTATTAACAATTATATATTTAATTAAAAAATTATTAAATTATTTGTGAAATTTTCTTTTAGTTTATTATTAATATTTTTTTGTTATAGTTTAAATACGTATTCATTACAAACAAATTTTAATATTATAGATTCGTTAGTTACTATAAATATAAAAAACATATATGAAAAATGTATAGATAATGGAATTGATACTATATTATATACAATTAATTCTAATGGAAATAGTTCTAATAGTTCTTTATTTTTAGAAAAAAAATTACTTACTTATAAAAAAAACTATACACTTATAAATTCCGATATTATAGTAAATAAACAAATAAATAAATACATAAAAATAAAAATAAATAACGAAAATATTTCTGTTACTTTTAACAAAATAGAAAATAATAAGAATTTATTAATAAGAAAATGTATAAATAATATAAATGTAATAAAAAACGACTATAATGGAATTAGTGAAAATTTTGATTTTAATTTAAATTATATAGATACTGTAAATTTTAGTGATATAAATATTATAAATAGTTCTAACATAGATTTTGCTACTGCCACAGTACCTCTTAGATCAGAATCATTTTTCAAACGTATACTAGAACCTACTTTAGTAATACTGACTACTGCAATTACTATTTTTTTGTTTTTTTCAGTACGTTCTAATAAATAATATAAATAGTTGTTAAATCAATAATAGTACTAAAATATAATGTCTTGGGATAACTTAATAGGATTAGAAAGAGAAAAATATATATTTCAAAAAATTATTTTAGAAAATAAACTTGCATCTGCTTATTGTTTTTTAGGATTAGAAGGAATAGGCAAAGATGGTTTTGCATTAGAAATAGCTAAAACTGTAAATTGTAAGTCCCCTATAATTTCTGTCGATACAATTTCTGCTTGTAATAAGTGCAATAGTTGTGAATTAGCAAATAATATGATGCATCCAAATATACAATTTATTTTTGCTCAACCAACTTCTGATAAAACAAAACCTAACGAGCAACTAATAAGTATTATAAAAGAAGAAGTTCTGTTAAAATTAAAAAATCCATATTATAAAATAAATATTCCAAATGCTAAGCAAATAAATATAAATTTAATTCGTAATATTAATAAACAATTAATGCTTTCTGATATTTCAGGTCATAGATTTGTTATTATATCAAACGGTGAAAATATGAATGCAGACGCATCAAATTCTTTTTTAAAAACATTAGAAGAACCTCTGACACGTACTACAATAATTATTACTTCTGCACATCGTGAAAAATTATTACCAACAATAATATCTAGATGCCAGCAGTTTTATTTTGATCCATTAAAAAAAGAAGAAATAAAAAAATATTTAATGTTTAAATATAATAAAAATGAAACAGATGCTAATTTAATTGCAACAATGTCACAAGGTTCTATTGTAAAAGCTTGTGATTATTTAGATGATAATATTAATAAAATGCGAAATAATATAGTTGATATTTTACGTATTTCTTTAAAAAGAAAAAACTATAGAAATAATTTAATAGATAGTATTGAAGATATAATAAAACAAAAAGATAAGAAATTAAATACGTTAGTTTTAGAATTATTATTGATATGGTTACGTGATGTATATTATATATCAAAAACACAAAATACAAACGATGTTGTAAATATAGATATGCTTAATCGTATGATATTATTTTGTGAAGGTTTCAAAAATGTTGATTATATAAAAGCATTAAACAAAATAGAAAAAGCTATCATTAAGCTAAATCAAAACATTGATCCTTTTCTTGTATATATTGCTCTTTTTATTGAGCTTAGACAAGTATTTCTAATAAAATAAATTTTATAAAAAATAATTATGAATAATACATTAAATGAAAAAATAAAACAAGAATGTAAAACTAATACCCAAGACCAATCCTTTGCAGTTATAGAATTTAAAGGGCATAGATATTTACCATTTGTTAATAAAAATAAATTAAAACTTAATAAAGGAGATAAAGTATTAGTTCAACTTGATTCAGGAATTGATATAGGAAGTGTTGTTTTTACAAAAAATTCAAATTGTATATCTATTTGTAATAGAGATACTTCCGAAATTTCAAATTTTATAATAAAAATAGCAGATAATAACGATCTAGATAAAGAATATATAAATAGATATGATGAGCCTGATGTTGTACTTAAAACAAATGAAATGGCATTAGATTTTGAAATTAATATGAAAATTGTTGATGCAGAATGGCAATTTGATAAACAAAAATTAACAATATATTTTACTGCACCTGATAGAGTTGATTTTAGAGAATTAGTAAAAGAATTTGCTAGACAATTCAAAACTCGTATAGAGTTAAGACAAATTAATTCTAGAGAGGAAACACGTAGACTTGGATGTGGTATAGGATGTTGTGGACAAACAATGTGTTGTACTTCTTTTTTGTTTGATTTTAACCAAGTAACTATTGAACACGCAAAAATACAACGATTATCGAATAATGTTACTAAATTAAGTGGTAATTGTGGCAGATTAAAATGCTGTTTATTATTTGAATATGAACATTATGAAGCTGAATTAAAAAAATATCCAGTTCTAAACTCTATTATTCAATTAGAAGATGGTGAAGGGATACTGAATAAAATCGATATTTTTAAAAAGAGTATAAATATTTATAATCTTACTCAAAAGAAAAATCTAGTAATATCTTTAGGAGAAATAGAAAAATATGTGTCTGAGGGAAAAGTTATGCCACCGAATCCAGTAGATTATAAAGAAAATAAAATATTTGAAGAAGATATTATATTATCAGAAGAAGATTATTAATATAAGAAAATATAAAAAATTAAAATTATGGAAATTATTGCTAATATTTTCCCACCGGGAATTTTTGAATGGGTTATTATCCCTTTATTAATTGTACTTGCAAGAATATCGGATGTTTCTATTGGTACAATAAGAATTATTATGATAAGCAAAGGATATAAAAATATTGCACCGGTACTTGGTTTTATGGAAATATTTATATGGATATTAGCTATAAGTCAAATTATGCAAAATTTAAATAATATTCTATATTATATAGCTTATGCTAGTGGTTATGCTTTAGGTACTTATATAGGTATGAGAATTGAAAATAAAATGTCATTAGGAAATGTAATAGTTCGAATAATTATGAATAAAAATTATGATGAATTAATACAAGTTTTTAAAGATAATAACTATAATTTTACAGTTGTTAATGCGGAAGGTAAATTTGGTGATGTAAAAATTATATTAATGATATCTCAAAGACATTTATTAAATGAAACTATCAATTTAATTGAAGAATATAATCCAAGTGCTTTTTATTCCATAGAAGATATAAGAGATGTGAAACAAGGTAAACTACCTGGCGGGCCAAACCCAATATTTAAAATGCCATTTAGGATAAACAATAAAAGAAAATAATTTATTTTAAAATTATATTTAACCATTAAATATTTTTATGGTATATTAAGGCGTATAAAGATTCAAATTTTCTATTTTATATAATATTACTTTTATTTTTGTATATAAGTATATATTCTATATAGCATTTTCAATATGAGTAATATATTCATCTTTGTTATCTTTAGTTAAATCTATAATAATAACATCAAATCTGCACTCTTTATCTGATATATTTTTTATATATAAAAAACCTTGTGCAGCATTATACCATTTTTTTCTTTTCTGTTGCGATATTTGTTCTATTGGATTACCAAATTTATAATTAGTTCTTGTTTTAACTTCTATAAAAACAAGGATATTATTACAAGTAGCAATAATATCAATTTCACCTTGTCTCCCAAAACTAAAGTTCCTATGAATAATTTCATAACCTTTGCCTATTAAATAAGCAACAGCAATATCTTCACCTTTTTTACCAAGTTTTTTATTATATAAATTATTTTTCTGCATCAAATTTAATTATTTCTATATGTCTTAAATTTTCATTTTGATTATTAGCAATAATTTTAACAGAATAATTATAATTATTAATAAAATCAAAAGAATTTTCTGCCCATTCAACAAATTTTAGTGCTTTTTCTGAATATATATAGTCTTCAAATCCAATAGTAATAAGTTCATCTTTTTTTGTTATACGATATAAATCAATATGAAAAATGTTTAATATTTCAGTTCCCCTATTACCTTCATATTGATTAACAATAGTAAAAGTAGGACTTGTTACAATTTGAACAACATTAAAATAATTACAAATAGCTTTTATGAATTCAGTCTTACCAACTCCAATATCACCATAAAACAAAACAATATCTCCTTGGGATAATTTTTTTGCAAATTCAACAGCTATTTTTTTCGTATCATTTATAGATTTAGCAATAATATTCTTTTTTATTTTCATTCAATTTCTTCAAATTTTATTTAGATACAACTATATTAATTGTAGTATTAGGAATTACTGCCTCGCCCGGTAAAGGTGTTTGCTCTAAAACAATATCAGGCTGATATGTTTCATTAACTTTATAATTTATTATACCTAACAATAAACCAGTTTCTTCAAGTATTTCTTTTGCTTCAAGAATTGACTTCCCTATTAAATTTGGTATTTGAATTTGTGTTTCTGGTCCTTTACTAATTACAATATTAATAGCAGTACCATATAATACATGTTCCCCCGCCCTTAAAGACTGAGAAATAATTATATCTTTATCAATATTTTCACTAAATTCATAATTAATTACTCCGATTTCTAAATCATTTTCAGAGAGTAATAATTCTGCTTCTCTTATAGATAACAATTGTATATAAGGAACTCTAACTAATTTTTTTCCTTTACTAATATTAACTAAAATAGTACGACCTTCTTTAACATTAGTATTTGCAATGGGTTTTTGTGAAAGTATAGTGCCTGTGCGTTGCTTTAAACTATAAACTTCTTGTGTAACTTCTAATGTTAAGTTTTTTGAGGCTAAAATTTGTTGAGCTTCTTTTAAGCTTTTACCTTCTATATTAGGAACTATTACTGTTTTACTACTAGTAATACTTGGCATTATAATTGAATCAATAAAACAGAAAATTAATAATAAAGCTATTACATAGGAAACAAAAACAATAATAAAAGGTTTTGCCTTTTTTAAAATTTCATTATTCATCAATTTTTTATATTAATTTTTTATAATAAAATATTAATAATATTTAAAAATAATAATTATCAATAATTATCAGGTAAAGTACGACCTGTAATTTTCATAACTGCTGCTGCTAATGATGGAAAAGAATCAGAAAATGTAATAATTTTCAAATCAGATTTTATAAAATTAGCAATATATGGATCACCAAAAAATATTATGAAATAATCTTTTTCTTTTGCAAGTTTTGAAATAATATTATTTAATTTTTCTGGATTCCCTAGTTTTGCATATCCACGTCCTCTATAAAATAAATTAAAAATTAAAAATTTAACATCTTTTATTTGTTCATACATAGAGTTTAATTCATCTTCTAATATATTTTCATCTATATAAGCAAAGTCACAATCATTTTCTACTGCACCACTTAACATAGTAAAAAACCTTGTTGCAGCTCTTACATCTTCTGTTTTCTGTAAAATTGAGAAAACTGCAAAATCAGAATCTTCTGGAATTGGTATTATATCTTTACTATTTCCAATAAATTCAACAGCTTGTAAGGCTGCTTTTAGTGCCATTTTTTGATGCTCAATAAATACTTGTGGTTTTTCATTATGTTTTGCATATTGTGGAATTAGATTTGCCCATCTTTTAGCATTATAAATTTTATTTACTGAATTTTCTATTCTATTTCTATATTTTTTATTTGATTCTATAATTATAGTAAGAATATTAATAGCTTCAAGTACATCATAAGGCATTAAAAAAACATCACATCCTGAATGAAAAACTAAATTAATAGTTTCTTCTAATGAGTAATTATTTGTAATAGCTTTCATATCAAGTGCATCTGTAATTATAATTCCTTCAAAGTTCAATTTATTTTTTAGAATATCAGTAACTATTTTATAAGAAAAAGAGGCAGGATATTTATCATCTATATTTTTAATAAATATATGTCCCACCATAATTGATTTTACATCATTAGAAATTGCTGCATAAAATGGTGCTAATTCATTAATAAAATCATCCTTAGACTTACAAATTACCGGGAATGCAACGTGAGAATCAATACTTGTATCGCCATGACCGGGAAAATGCTTAGCACAAGCAAGAATATGTTCTTTTTGTGTAAACCTTATATATTCAATAATATTTTTAGTAACAACACTACTTTCTTCACCAAAAGATCTAATATTTATAACGGGATTCATTGGATTAGAATTTATATCACAAACTGGTGCTAAATTCCAAGAAACACCTAAATCTTTAGATTCTTTTGCAATTGCAGTTGCAATTTGAGATGTAAACTCACCTGTTTTGCCCATAGCCATAGCGTGAGGAAATTCATTTCCATCTTCTAATCGCATTGTAACACCATTTTCAAAATCAGCACAAAAAAATAATGGAATATCAGAAATAACCTGCAATTCAACTATTATATTTTTTGTTGTTTCAGTAGTACCATTAAAAATACAAAAACCACCGATATCAAATTTTACTAATTGCTGTATTTTATTTCTATATTCTTCGTCTTCAATATATTTATCACAATCTAAACGTGAAATTATACATTGTGCTGCTAATTTTCTACTACTCCAAGTTTCAAATCTACTCATAAGTAAACCTATGTAATAATATTAATTATATATGTTTTTATATAATAATTATTTTTATATAGTTATAATTATATTATATATATTAAACATAAGTATTGTTTTGTTTTTTATAAATTACATTATCTCCTTCAAATTTTATTATTTTTTCTCTAATATCTTTTGGAATTTCTATAGACTTTTTATTTTTATCAACATATACTTCAACAGAATTATTATATATTAATAATTCGCCATTTTCTAATGTTACTATATGTTCAAATTCTAATGAAGAGTATCCTAATGATTTTACTCTTGTATAAACCAAATAATTATCTAAAAAATGAGCAGGTGAAAAATAATCAACATCACAATGTACAAGAAAAACAGAAAAATTATTAGTAGAATTTAATACAGGAACAACACCTATATCTAAAAAATTACAATAATCAACACGAGAATTTTCTGTCCAATATAAATAACTTAAATTATGAACTACTTTAAAAGAGTCAACTTCGTGAAATTTAACTTGTCCAATACTTTTAAATTTAAATTTACTAAGAAGTTCTTTAACTTCTTCAGCTTTGATATACATATTATTATTTTTTTATTCCTTTTAATTATTATTATCTTATTATATTATATTACTTACGATATATATTATTTTTATTAGCAAAATTATATTTTAATTCAACAGCAAGTCGCCAAGTATTAATAAGAAAATTATCTTCATAATCATTTAGAATATCTGTCAAAGGAGTTGAATAATTAAAAATTGTAGATAATTTAATTTTTTCAGATAAATTAAAATCAAATCCTATTGCAGGCATTAAAGAAAGATAAAATTTATTAATACCAATTATATCTCCATTTTCAACAACATATTCAGAGATATTATCTTTTTTACCTGGAATAGAAATAGAGACAACTTCCCCATTAGGTAATGTTTTTGTTTTTTCTAACAACTTAATTTTATGTTCCATAAAATCATTTAGAAAATAATTAAAATTAACACCTAAACTAAAAAATAAAAAGTCAAAGCAATTATATTTTACAAATGGCATAATCCCAACATTAGAAATAGAAATAGTGTTTAAATGTTGTAATGAAAAAGGAATTGACATATTATAATTATCAAAATATTCATATTTATTTTCTATAAAATTTGCATTAACTCCAAGATCTGAATAAAAAGCTTTAATACCCCAATTAAATTTATAGACAAAAGAAGATAGATTATTTGTAAATTGTTGTTCATATAGAATTCCAATATCATATCCAAATTTTAATCCATTAGAGAAAAAACAAGAATCACAAGTTACAAGTTTTATACCATCTTGTATATTTTGTCCTAGTCCAAAAAAAATACCAATATATCTATCTTTATCTATCTTAGCAGGATTTATTGGTGAAGATAAATTAATACATTTTGCAGTATTAAAATTTATTAAAAATAAAAACAAAAATAAGATTATATAATTTATATATTTAATATATGCTTTTAAATATTGTAATTTTTGTATATTTTTCATAATATATTTATTCCTTTATTTTTAATTATAAAAATAATAAAAAATATTAAAAAAAACACATATTTTTTTATATTTGTACTAATGAATATAAATATATCAAGATTTAATGCAATAAATCTATTAAATAAATATTATAAATTAGATTTAATAGAATATAATTCTCAAGTAGAATTACCTTTTTTATCAAAAAATGACTTGTTATTAACAAACGAAATTTTTACAGGAGTTATAAGATGGAAAATTCGACTTGATTATATAATAAATAAACTATTAAAAAAAGGGATATCAAAAACAAATAAAAACATTGTAAATATTCTTAGAGTAGGTATTTATCAAATTTTATTTACTGATAAAATCCCAAACTATGCAATAGTAAATGAAACTGTAAAAATTGCTAAGTTATTAAAAAATATGAATTTTGCCGGTAATCTAGTTAATAAAATATTAAATGATTTTATTAGAAAAAAAGATATAATAGATTATCCGGACAAGGAAACACAATTAATAAAGTATTTATCTGTATATTATTCGCATTCAAAAGAACTTATAGAACATTGGATAAATATATTTGGAATTGATGAAACAATATTATTATTAGATGCTAATAATCAACGTCCTAATATAACTTTAAGAGTTAACAATTTGATTTCATCAGAAAAAGAAGTAGAAGAATATTTATATACTAGTAAAATACCTTTTAATAAAATTGATAAATATAGTAATATATATATATTAAAAAAAGCATATGGAAAAATAAATGAAAATAAGTTATTTATGGACGGGAAAGTAACAATACAAGACACTTCTACGATATTGATTTCCAATCTTATTAGTCCTAAAAAAAATAGTTTAATATTAGATATGTGTGCTGCGCCCGGTGGTAAATCTTGTTATTTAGCGGAATTAATAGATAATACAGGAAAAATAATAGCTAATGATATTACTGAAAGAAAAATAAATTTAATATATGAAAACATAGAACGATTGCAAGTAAAAAATATAGAATTATCTTGTTGTAATGCACTAGAATTAGATGAAAAATATAAATTTGATTATATCCTTATAGATGCACCTTGTTCTGGATTAGGAACTATAAGAAAGATACCAGAAATAAAATATGCAAAAAGAATTTTATTTATAAAAAATACTATTGAATTACAAAGAAAACTTTTATCAAAAGCAGTAAATTTATTAAAAAATAACGGTATATTAGTTTATTCGACCTGTAGTATAGAACCTAATGAAAATTATAAGAATATAGAATGGTTTTTAAATAAATATGAAAATTTTAAATTAGAACCTGCTGAAAATTATATAGATAAATTCTATTGTAAAAATGGATACTTACAATTATTCCCTCATATACATAATTGTGATGGTGCGTTTGCTGCAAGATTAATTAAGATAAAATAACTACAAAACTGCAGATTTATGTTTTTTTTTGGTGTATTTCTATAAAATATTTCATTATTAAAACAAAAAGGGCATCTAATAAAACATGATGACCTTTTTATTTATATGTATAAATTGTATAAATAAATTAAAAAATTAAATATTATTAAAAAAATTATTCATCACAGTTTGGAATTAAAGTAATTTGTACTGATTCTTCTGGCATACTAAGTTCATCCATTATATTTATAATTCTATTTAAAATTTGTTCAGCAGAACCATGAGTATAACAAAATAAAGTATCAGGATTAGAATCATCATCATCTATTAAAGAGTAATAAGATTCTCTAGTTTTCTTAGAATTTATTAAATCTGAAAGTTTTGACATAGTAACAATAGCATTAGCATTAGAATTAGGAAATATTGTATTTTGATTTTCAATAATGATATTATTAAAATCACTAGAATAATTTTCTTTTATATGTTTAATAAAAGTTAAATATAAATTTTTCCATTTATCGATTTTATAATTTTTATCATAAATTTTTAGTTCTTTTGGTTTGCTACCTGTAACAACTTCTTTAATTTCCTCATCTAATGGAGAAAAATAAAGAGGATTGTTATCAGTTTTAATCATTGAAGTATTCCAATTATCTTTATTTTTATAGTCATCTGGCAAAGAAAATGTTTGTAAAAACCAATCTATCATATTTTTTTGATGTGTTAATATTTCTTTTTCAGACCAACTGTCAGATTCTTTAACTGCTTCGCGATATTTCAAATTAGAATCTTCTATTTGTTTCTTTTTTTCTAAATATGCTTTATTTCCCATTTCACTATTAAATTCTGTTAATATTAAGTTACCAATATTGTCCTTATATGTTTTATGTATTTCTTCCCAGTTATTACCTAAAGTTTCCTTCCAAGAATCGTTTAAAACTTGTGGCATAATATGCTCTACTGTGATCTTAGGATCTCTAAAATCTACTGAAACCTTAGAGCGAAATTCTTCAATTTTACCAAGAATAAATTTTCTGTAATTGCTTAAATCATTATAAAAATTTACAGTAGAAAGCTCTCTACTTACTTCTATATCATTTGGAAGTCTTACTTTATAAAACATATTAGATAAAATTTCAACAATATCTAATTCTCCCTTTGCTATATATTCAATATTATCAATTTTACTAACTACTTCTTTATTTTCACCTTGTGATAATTTAACTACCCTACGACGAATAAGATAAGTTCTAATTACAGTTAAAATATATATTAACTTATTATCATCAATTTTTATCTTATTTATACCTTCTTGGTGATATTCTAGTAGTCTTAGAACAAATGGAATAAAAGCAGTAGATTTTATATCATTAAATATATTTTTAAGTAATTCTTTTATAGTTGTATTGTTTTTGTCATCTTCTGTAATTTTTTCATTATTAAAAGTATCTGATTCTGTATCTAAAACAATCCATTTATACCATTTTGAATAACGTAAAATATCGTTTATAAAATTTGTTTTGTCTTGAAAATTCGTTTCTACATAATTTTTAAAACTATGATATATTTCTTTAGTATTATTATCACTTACTGTTTTTATAGTTTTAGAAAGTTTTAATTGAAGATAATCTCTAAAAAACTCTGATGTTTTTTTATTTAATAAATTTTCAATTTTAGGAACCCATTTTTCTTCATAAATTTCAGTTTGTTCTTTATTACTAAGATTTAGTAAAATATAATTTCTAATCAAGTCAGATAGAGAAAGTGGTTTTCCTAGTGAATTAAGTGTTTCAAAAATAATTTGAGGATTTTCTCCTTTAAAAGGTCTTTCATCTAATATAATAGCTGCAATATTTAATTTTTTTAGTGCTTGATAACATTTTTCAAAAGTAATATTTTTATACTTTTCAATTAACTTAGATATTAAGTCTTTAAAGAAATCATATGCATTTTTAATTAATCCGAACGATACTATATTATTTCCTAATACTAAAGCTTTATAAGCATTCAAATCATTAGGTACTGGTCTTAGTTTAATTTTATCTGGAAATGTAGACTGTTCATCTATTAAACAATTGCTATCTATATACTTTTTATCATCATCCTTACATAATTCAGAATCTCGTAGAGCAATTAAAAAAATTAAAGAAGTTGTAATTCTTTGCTGTCCATCAATTATAACAGCAGTAGGTTGAATTCCAGTGATTCTTTGTTGAATTACTATTGAACCAAAAAAATGTTCTAATTTGTCTTGTTGTTTTTCATCTAAATCTGATTCTATAATTTTCTCTAAATCTGCAAAATACCTTTCTAATTGAGGTTTTCCCCACGCATAAGAACGTTGAAAAGGAGGTATGAAATATAAGTTTCTACTTATTATTATTTCCAAAATATTGCTTATTTTAACCTGCATAACATTAAAATATTTAAATTTATAAAAAAAGATATATATATCCACAAGTATACGAAAATAACATATATAATACAAATTTATTTTAATTTTATTATTAGTAAATTACAAAAAATATGGTTTTAAATATTGCTATAAAATATTGTGTGTAGATTTGCATATAATAGAACAACTAAAAAAATTAATTTTAATTTTTTAAGGAATACTATTTTCTTTTTTTATTTAAAAAAAAACAGTATATTTGTAATATAATTTTATTAACAACATTAAAAATATTTATATTTATTATTTATAAAAAATAAAGGAGAATAATTATGAATTTTTTTCTAAAAAATAAGACGTTTTTTCTGACATTTTTAATGTTATTGTTTTTTGTATCATGTGATAAAGACAATCCTGTAAAGGTAGAAGAAAATAACGGAGTATTACTCGAAATGTCTAATGATGTTGGTGGAAAATTAGTTTCACCTTTAGGAGCTGAATTATTTGTTCCAATAGATGCTATAGGTAAAAAAGAAGATGATTCGCCAGGGAAAATTTCATTTTCTATTGAGCCGATAAAACAGCAAGATCTACCTCTATCTATACCTTCTAACTATTCTATTATAGGCGAATTATTTAAATTTAGTCCGTCTTCTTTTGTTTTTTCACGTCCATTAATGGTATATTTGCCCGGCAGTTCTCTAGAAGATTTAGAGGATATAAATATAATTCGTTTAGATGAACAAAAAAATCAATGGACAATAATTCCTATATCAGATGTGAATGGAACAAAGAAAATAATAGGTGTGGCTACTTTTGAACTTGGATATTTTGCCTTAGTAAAAAATAATTCAATAACTAAGAAAATAACACATGGAATACAAAGTGAAAGCAGAAAATGTGGCGGTATTAAAATGGAACCTAAAAATAACACTTATTATTATACTCTGCGAATTGTAAACTTTACCGCAAAATTTTCTGAAGATAACAATTTTGATATTGTCGGAAAAACTGCATCTTCGGGAATTGAATCAGCTACTGGCAATCCTCGTGCACTTTATATGGTAGGACTTCCACAAGGTACATATTCAGTAGAAATATCTCGTATTAAACGTGGAATATCAGGTAATTTAGAATATTATCCTAATTTAATTGAAGTTGTTGTTAATCAGCCTCTTCAATATAATTACTCGTGGACTGCGGATGATTGGACAGGTTGGAAAGTTATCTCAGAACCTGCAGATTGGATCGTAGGAACACCACCAAATTGGCCTAAAGCAGATGTTCCTTTCGGTACGGGAGAATTTCAAGCTACATTAACATGGGTGAATACCAATGAAAAAGGTACTGATTTAGATTTATATCTATATTGTCCAAATAAAGATATAGTATATTTTGGGACAGAAGGAAATTTAGACAATAGTATTGTTTTAGATCGTGATTGGTTAGAAGAACCTGGATATGCTACTGAAAATATATATAGCACGAAAAGTATTGCAAAAGGTACTTATGAAGTGAAAGTTGAATGCTTTAACGGATATATTCCTAAAAATTTTGAAGTAAGAATTATTATAAGAGGAAAAACAGTAAAAACATTCAGAGGAACAGCAACTAAAATAGATGAACCTATGTTAATACATAAGTTTACTATCTAAATTATATTTTATACAAATATATAATTTTAGCCTGCTTTTATAATATAAAGCAGGCTATTTTTTTAATCTTCAATTTATGCAAAAACCTTAACTAATTTACATAATTTTTTTTCTTTTTTTCTTGTTTTTTATAAAAAAATGCTATTTGTTTTTGTATATTTTTATAATTTTATAAAAATTAATTTATTTTGATTTATCAGACATATAAAGTTTGAAAAATGGAAATAATATTTACGACGAAGCTTGTAAGTACATATTCTCGCTTCCCTACTTTTCGAGCAAAAATTCATCGTAATAAAAATAGTTATTAAAAATTTAAGAAAAATTATTATATTTACAAAAGAAGTTTACTTACAGCAAAAAATAGAATAACAAATAAAATTTCATTTCATTATATTAAAATATCAAAAAATTAAAATGGATATAAAAAGAGTTTCACCGAAATGGATTAAGCATTTAGAAGAAAACGAGATATTTGTTTTCGGCAGCAATCTTTCTGGGTTACATGGTGGTGGTGCAGCAAAATTAGCTATGAATTGGGGTGCGGTTTGGGGCAAAGGAGTTGGTCTGCAGGGCCAAACATACGCAATTCCAACTATGCAAGGCGGAGTCGAGACCATAAAACCTTATGTCGATGAATTTATAATATTTGCAAAAGAGCACTCTGAATTAAAATTTCTCGTTACAGAGATTGGCTGTGGCATTGCGGGATTTACCGTAGAAGAAATTGCACCTCTATTCAAAAAAGCAATCGATGTGGAGAACATTTTCCTTCCAGAAAGTTTCTACAATGAACTGAAAGACAACAAATAAGTAATATTAGTACTTGCAATTTCAGAACATTATAATTTAGAATAGAACCATAAAAGTTGTAAAAAATAAAAAACTTTATTATTTATAAATTACAAATATTTATTTAATTTTGTAAAAAACTAAATTAATGAACAACTAACACATTACAACAAGTTGATATATTTGTAATTTTAAAATAAGAAACTAATGGATAAATTAGAGATACAACAAAAAGACGGGAAAATATTCGCTCCGCTAACGGGTAAATGGCTTATTGAAACGCCCGAAGAATTAGTAAGACAAGACTATATTTGTAAATTGGTTAACGAATACGGTTACTTACTTGACCAAATGGCACAAGAGATTAAAGTGATAAGTTCAAGTCGTGGAACAGGAAGTGCGAGAGCCGATATTGTAATTTGGGCTTCTGTACAAGATAAAGCAGACCAAAAATCACCTGTTATTGTAGTTGAGTGTAAAGCTCAAAATATTACAATCAAAGAAGAAGATTATTTCCAAGGACAAAATTATGCCTATTATTCAGGTGCAAAGTTTTTCATAACCACAAACGAGAAAGAAACTAAGTACTTCCAAGTTGTTCACGGTATTTTGCCAAAACGCCTTGGAAATGAAATTGTTGCAATTCCAACTGCTAAAGAGTTAAAAAATAACAAAAAAATTGAAGAACTTTTGAATTCTACAAAAGCATTTGAAAGAGACGAATTTGCTAAACTTCTTTTTGCTTGTCATAACATTATTCGAAACAATGATAAGTATTCGCCGGAAATGGCATTTGATGAAATTTCTAAAATTCTTTTCATAAAAATTTGGTATGAACGCAAACAAGAAAAAGGAAGAATTTTTTCCTTAGAGCGTTTTAAAGAACTGAAAAAAGCATATGAAGAAGTTGCATCAAAAGATGCAAAACCTTTTTATCAAAATTTGTTTGATAGTGTAAAAAAAGACTATGCAACACAAGACCTTTTCGATCCAAACGATGTAATCAAATTGCGTGAAAACAGTATCGAATCTATAATTCAAAAATTAGAAAAATATAATCTTTCTGATACTTCCGATGATGTAAAAGGAATAGCTTTTGAGGAATTCTTAGGCAAAACTTTCAGAGGAGAATTAGGGCAATTCTTCACGCCGAGAACTATTGTAGATTTTATGGTTGAAGTGCTTGATCCCAAAGAAGGAGAAATTATTTGCGATCCTTGTTGTGGTTCGGGTGGTTTCTTAATTAAAGCCTTTGAGTATGTGAGAGAAAGTATTGAAAAGGACATTCAAGCCCAAAAAGAAAAAATCAAAGCCCAATACTTTGACGAAAATTTTGAGAAAGCTTCCGATGAAGAAAAAGAAGTAATTACCAAACGGGTAAATGAGCTTTTGACAAAACTTAATGAAGAACTCAATCCATCAAATACTAAATCAAGATTATACAATTTGAGTTTTTGGAGTATTTATGGCACAGATGCCAATCCACGAATGGCACGAACTGCCAAAATGAATATGATTATGCACGGAGACGGACACGGTGGTGTTCATCACAACGATGGACTTTTGAATATAAACGGAATTTTTGAAAACCGTTTTGATATAATTCTTACTAATCCTCCATTTGGGGCAAGAGTTGCCAAAGATCAAAAAATTACAGAAGAAGATAAATATACTGACGAAGGGAAAATAAAATACTATACCGAACGCTACGGAGACGAATATAAACAAGCCTTAAAGCAAGTTACAGCCAACGTTAACAAGTCAATTTTAGGACTTTATGAAACAGGAGCTTTCAGCAGTTTAACAGAAACGCTATTTATGGAACGTTGTATTAACCTGCTTAAACCGGGCGGACGTTTAGGAATTGTATTGCCGGAAGGTGTGCTAAACAACGCACAGGCAATGCAGAAAGTTAGAGACTACTTTGAAAGTAGAACTAAAATATTACTTATAGTTTCCATTCCGCAAGATGTATTTATTGCTTCGGGTGCAACTGTTAAGCCAAGTCTTGTTTTTCTAAAACGCTTTACTGAGCAAGAAGAAGCAGAGTATCAGAAAATTGTAAAAGAGGTAAGCGAAGCAAAAGAGAAGGAATTTAAACCAAAATATGATGCCATTGACAAAAAAGTTAAAGACAAGAATAAGGAAATTAAAACGGAATCAGATAAAGAAAAAGTAAAAATACTTAATGAAGAATTTAAAGAACTGAAAATAAAAACAAAATCTGAACTTAAAAAACTTGATGAGGAAAAAGCGGCATCTATAAAAGCCGAAATAAAACAACGATTTGATTATCAAGTCCCTATTGCAGAAGTGGAAAAAGCAGGAATTGATAGCAAAGGAGCAAAATGTGAAAATCAACTTGAGCCTTTGCGAGATGAGTACAATAAATACCGAAAAGCAAATAATCTTTGGAAAGAAGTTAAAAGACAGTTTACATATGAAATTTTTGATGACAAATTGTCGCGTGTTTTTGTTGATGGAGAACCCGAAAAGTTTTGTGGAAAGTAGTGTTAACAAAAGAAATTAAAATAATGACAAAAACAGAACATATATACGAATATCTAAAATTTGTAAACTTTAAAGACTTTTTCTTGTGGGATGTGAAACGGTTTGTAGCAGAGCGAATAACATCTAACTTTCCAATAGTTTCATTAGGCAAATACATTAAGGAAGAAAATACTAAAATCAGACCTGCATTAGAACCTGAAAAGGAACATAAAATTTTAGGTGTAAATAATATTGATGGAATATTTGATGCATACACTCAATTAGGAAAGGAAATAAAGCAACCTTACAAAATAATGAAAGATGGTTTTTTAGCTTATAATCCTTATCGTATAAATGTGGGTTCAATAGGATTAAAAAGCAATGAACATAAAAACGACCTAATAAGCTCTGCTTATGTAGTTTTTTCTTGTAAAAATGGCTTAAACCCTGAGTTTTTATATAAGCTTTTCAAAACAGATAGGTTTAATAAAGTTATTCGTGATAGTACAACAGGTTCAGTAAGGCAAAATCTTACAATTGATATTTTACGGTCTTTAGAAATCCCCTTACCGTCCTTAACCGAGCAAGCAGAAATTTTAGCTGAGTATAATGCAAAAATAGAAGAGACAAATGAAGCTGAAAACAACGGAATAGAACAGCTTAATATTTTTCAACAAAGGTTAATAGAACTCCTTAAAATTGAAATACCGAAGAAAAATGAACGAATTAAGAAATTCCTATATTTTGAAAATTTTGCGAACCTAGAAAGATGGGACGTATGGAATAACAAAGATTTACCTTTCTCGAAAGCCTATGACAATGTTGAATTTGAAAAAATTATATCCAGTAGTCCTATGTATGGTGCAAACACAAAATCAGCAAAAACTAATTCTGATATAAGATATTTAAGGATTACTGATATTAACGAAGATGGTAGTTTAAATGAAGAAGTAGTTCAAGCTAAAGACGAAGATCCTAAATATTTACTCGAAGAAAATGACTTCTTATTAGCTCGTTCAGGTACTGTTGGAAAGTCATTTTTATATAAATCAAAATTTGGGAAGTGCTTATTTGCTGGATACTTAGTTAAATACAAGTTAAATACAGAAAAGGTAATTCCTGAGTATGTTTTTGCATATACAAAAGGCATAATTTTTAGAGAATGGATTAAATCAAATCAACGGATATCAGTACAACCTAATATTAACGGACAAGAATATTTGAAATCTCCATTTGTTTTACCTGATAAATCAGTTCAGCAAAAGGTAGTCGAAGAGTTTAAATATAGAACGGAAAATTACTATATATTTAAAGAGCAGGCACGACAACTAAAAGAACAAGCTATAAAAGATTTTGAGGCAAAAATATTCAAGAACTAATCAATAACTGCTACGCTATAGCTACACATTGCCAATTCCCATAACATTATAGCCAAAATAAAAATATTGCAAAAAAATCAAAAAGTTTTTCAAATTATGAACATTTGTTCAAAACTTTTTCGTATATTTGTACGTATACTTATAGAGTAATTCAAAAAAATAAAGCTTATGGCACGTCCAAAACAGTGTAGAAGAATAAAATCACAGCCCCTAATGTCAGGATTTAAACCGTTCGGCATTCCTCGTTCGGTAACGGGAGAAGTCGTTTTGCAATACGATGAGTATGAAGCTATTCGATTGTTAGATTATGAGGGCTTGTTGCAAGAGGAAGCAGCTGAGCGAATGAACGTATCGCGTCCGACACTCACGCGGATTTATGCGAAGGCGAGGCAAGCGGTTGCCGAAGCATTTGTGGAAGGAAAAACATTAGTAATTGAAGGTGGAAATGTAGATTTTGGCGGAAAAAGGTATCGTTGTCGTCGCTGTAATATGTTATTAGATGACACTACCTGCAAGCAACAACATTCTTGCGGAAATCGCAACAGATATGGAAGAGTGAAGATTTTAAACCAATAACTTAGGTACAAACATTAAAAGATAGCTAAAATGAGAATTCTAGTATTATCGGACAATATAACATCGGAGACAGATTTTGAAACCGAACACGGTTTATCTATTTACCTCGAAGCGGATACTTATAAATGTCTACTTGATGTGGGAGCATCAGATTTGTTTGCACGTAATGCTAAGCTTATGAATATTGATTTGAGCGATATTGATTATCTCTTTATTTCTCATGGACATGCTGATCATATAGGCGGATTGTCGGCTTTTTTAGAGATAAACGAAAAAGCTAAAATAATTCTCTCTTCGCAAGTATTAAATCGGAAGTTTTATTCTACGAGAGGCGAATTGAGAAAAATAAGTATCGATTTTGATTTTGAAACTATCAAAGAACGACTCATTACAGTTGATGAAAAAGTTTTGTTTGAAAAGGACATAGCTCTTTTTAAGGTTGAAACAATAAAACATCCGATGCCGAAAGCTAATTGTACGCTTTTTAAAAATGGCGACAATGGATTGATAAACGATGATTTTGCACACGAACTAATTATTACATTTGGAAAAGAGAGACGATTTGTTTTTACAGGTTGTGGACACCGCGGTTTGTTAAATATCTTGGAGAGTGTAAATGCTGAAATAGAATATCCAATAAATTACGTGATGGGTGGATTCCATTTGTTGGATAGTCAAAATAACATTGAATTTGAAACTGCGGAAGAGATAGAGAGTTTAGGGCAAATCTTAAAGCAAAATTTCCCTTTAACTTGTTTTATAACAGGACACTGTACCGGCAAGACTGCTTTTAACCAGTTGAAGAACATATTAGGAGAACGGCTTATACAGTTTTATGTCGGATATGAATTAGAGATTTAAACCGATAAATAAAGGTTTTATATATTAGTATTATCAACATTAAATAAAAATAATCATTATGAAAATTGCAATTGTATCAGAAAAAAACAGTTTAGACGCACAAATTGACAGTCGTTTTGGGCGTTGTGCTTATTTTGCTATATATGATACTGATAGCAAAACTACCGAATTTTTTCCTAACCCGGCAAAAGATTCCCCTGAGGGAGCTGGTCCAGAAGCTGTGAAGTTCATCGCATCGAAAGAGGCAAAGAAAGTTGTAGCACCTGAGTTTGGAAAAAAAGCAGAAGATATGTTAAATAAGCTTCAAATTGAAATGGTAAATGATAAAGATAAAACTATTTCGGAAATCATAAAAGAGTTTTAAACAAACTAATTAATTAATAATTAAAAAAAAAGGAGATGGATTATGCCAGGATTTAATCGACAAGGTCCAATGGGAGAAGGTCCGATGACTGGACGTAAATTGGGCAAATGCACTAATTATGGTGCTGAAAATATAGGTTCTACAGAAGAACAGGTAAATGAAAATGTAGGAAGAGGTCGCGGAATGAGAAGAGGAAGAGGTCGCGGTTTTGGTCGCTGTTCCGCTGGACAAGCTGAAGGTCGTGGACTTGCACAAAGACGCGGGTTCGGACAAGGTAGAGGTCGAAACAAATAAGGTAGAGATATCGAAAATAATTAGATTTTTATAACAATATTAAAATTTAAATAACTATGACACAAAAAATAGCTATCCCGATGGAAAACGGGAAACTTTCTACACATTTCGGACATTGCGAATATTTCGCGATTATTGATGTACAAGAAAAAAAAATTGCAGAAATAACAAAACAGGTGCCACCTGAGCATAAACCGGGCGTGTACCCAAGATGGATTGCTTCGTTTGGGGTTACCGATGTAATCACAGGCGGTATAGGGCAACGAGCTATTGACCTGTTTAACGAACAGGGAATTAACGTATTTGTAGGAGCTCCTGTGAAAAGTGAGGAGGAAATTGTTAACGAATTTTTAGCTGGGAAATTATCCCTAAACGCTAACTATTGTAATCATGACGGCGATCACCATAGCCATTGCTAGCGGCAAAGGAGGCACAGGAAAAACGTTTATATCTACCAACCTATTCAACTCATTACAAGATAGTGAGTTGAATATGGCTTTGGTGGATTGCGACGCAGAAGCACCTAATGACAAGGAGTTTTTGAAGGAAGGAGAACTGCAAAGTACGCAAGCAGTTATGCAAAAGGTGCCGGTTATTGACAAATCAAAATGCACCTATTGTGGAAAATGCGACGAGTATTGTAACTTCAACGCCATCTTTTTTATTGGGAAATCATCAATCATTGAGGTACTTGAGGAACTTTGTCACGGATGCGGAGCTTGTTCCGTTGCGTGTAAATATGGAGCTATATCGGAAAAAGATAATATTTTAGGTCATATTAATCGATATCGCTTTGCAACTGGCAACGAGCTGATTGAAGGTAGAATGGAAGTTGGAGTTCACGTATCGATAGAAATTATAAAAGAATCGATTAAGGCTGCCGATAAATTCGATTTGGTACTGCTTGACTCCCCTCCTGGTACCGGTTGTCCGTTTATTCAAACAGTTTACAAAGCCGATTACGTGGTTTTAGTAACTGAACCTACCCCATTTGGACTTAGCGACTTAAAACAATCAATAGAGATTTTAAAAGAGATGCAAATACCGTGTGGAGTTATTATTAATAGAGCAGATATGGGAGCAGATGATGTATGTAACTACCTAAAACAGGAGAACATTCCTTTGTTAATGAGCGTGCCGTTTGATAGAGAAATTGCGGTTGCCTACTCAAAAGGCGAGTTGATTACCAATCTGAACTCCGATTGGAGAACAAAATTTAATCACTTGTACTACACCATAAAAGAAGAGTTTCAAAAAATTAAGATAAAATAATTATGGAAATAGCAATAATCAGTGGAAAAGGCGGAACCGGTAAAAGTAGCATTAGTGCAGCATTTGCTACCTTGCAAAATCCTGTTGTACTTGCAGATTGCGACGTAGATGCAGCAAATCTTTACTTGCTATTTAATCCAGTTTGCGATGAGGAATATATTTTTGTCTCGGGACATAAAGCGGTACTCAATAGAGAAAAATGTATAAATTGCGGTATATGCGTGGATTACTGTAGGTTCGGTGCTATAGTAGAAAATGGACGTAGAGTATCTATAATTAACACATTGTGTGAAGGTTGTCTATTGTGCTCCCGCGTGTGTCCACACGATGCTATCATCATTAAAGAGGAAAATAGAAGTCGTTTTTATGCTGGACGTTTTAAGAATGGAAGAATGGTTTATGGACGACTTGCGCCAGGCGAAGAGAATACAGGTAAATTGGTTAACAAAGTTCGTGAAAAGGCAAAAGAGATAGCAAAAAAGTTCGAGATAGAACATATTATCATTGATGGACCGCCGGGCATCGGATGCTCTGCGATTAGCACTATAACAGGCGTTGATGCTGTGGTTGTAGTAACAGAACCTTCTGTGTCAGGACTTCACGACCTTAAACGTACGCTTCAACTTAGCGCAGGATTTAATCTACCAACGAGTGTTTTAATAAATAAGTTTGATATAAATCAGGAGCTATCTTCTGAGATAGAAGCCTATTGCAACGAAAATGGTATTGATGTTATAGGCAAACTGCCATTTGATCCGATTGTTGTAGAAGCTATGATTAATTGTTCATCTATCACTGATTACGCACCAGATTCGGAGATAGGCAAGTTAA
This sequence comes from uncultured Hyphomicrobiales bacterium, assembly GCA_964472015.1. Classification (GTDB taxonomy): domain Bacteria; phylum Bacteroidota; class Ignavibacteria; order Kapaibacteriales; family UBA2268; genus JAAYTD01. The sequence goes on from CAYYIP010000008.1 coordinate 85,567, forward strand.
TTAAAAAAGCTAATTCGGCTATTTTTCCGAATATTAGAGTATAAGTCAAACCTAAAAAAAGATAAAATAAAGTTTTCAGTTGAGCATATTTATACTCAAACTTATCTTTAAACGGTTGTATTCTTCTGGTATATAGGGAAATAAAAAACTTTATTATTTATAAAACTATTATATTTTAATCAATAAGCACAAATTAATTTACATTAAAATTCATATTATAATTACATAATATTTTATAAATTCATATTTTTTACTTATTTTGGTATTTCTCATTAACTGATTTGTTATTGAATAAATAGTATTTATTAATATTATGGTTTTTTCACATCTTCGTAGTGTTTTCAAGCCTGAATTATTTAATTCATTAAAAAAATATAATACAAAACAATTTAGTAGCGATTTAACTGCTGGTCTTATTGTAGGAATTGTAGCTTTACCTATGGCTATAGCTTTTGCTATTGCTTCCGGAGTAGCACCTGAAAAAGGTATTGTTACTGCTGTTATAGCTGGCTTTATTATTTCTGCTTTTGGTGGAAGCAAAGTCCAAATAGGTGGTCCTACAGGAGCATTTATTATTATTGTTAGCGGAATAGTTGAACAATATGGATTTAATGGTTTAATTGTTTCTACTGTTATGGCTGGCCTTATACTTTTAGTTATGGGGTTAGCTAAGTTAGGAACAATAATAAAATTTGTACCTTATCCTTTAATAGTTGGCTTCACCGCTGGTATAGCATTAATAATATTTTCTACTCAGATAAAAGATTTGTTTGGTTTAAATATTTCTAATGTACCTTCAGGTTTTATAGAAAAATGGGCTTGTTATGCTAGCCATATATCTAATATTTCATTTACTGCTGCAATATTAGGTATTCTTTCTGTTATTTTTATAGCTATTTGGCAAAAATATATAAAAAGAATCCCCGGTTCTTTAGTAGTCATTATAGTGGCTACTGCTGTTGTTACTATATTAGATATACCTGTTGAAACAATTGGTTCTCGTTTTGGCTCATTACCACAAAACTTACCTCCTGCAAAAATACCGCAAATGTCTTTTGAGATGATAAGAGGTTTGATTTCACCAGCAATTACAATAGCAATTTTAGGAGCTATAGAATCTCTACTTTCTGCGATTGTTGCTGACGGTATGATAGGAAGTAAACATAATTCAAATACAGAGCTTATCGCTCAAGGTTTTGCAAATATCGTTACTCCACTATTTGGTGGAATACCTGCCACAGGAGCTATTGCAAGAACAGCAACCAATGTAAAAAATGGAGGTCGAACACCTATCGCGGGAATTATACATTCTTTAGTTTTACTACTTATGATGTTATTTTTAGCTGATTTTTCTTTACTTATTCCTATGCCTGTACTAGCGGCAGTTTTAGTAGTAATTTCATATAATATGAGCGGTTGGAAATCGTTCCGAAGTGTTTTAAAAAGTCCACGAAGTGATACTGCTGTTATGTTAGTAACTTTTTTCTTAACTATAATATTTGATTTAACAGTAGCGATTTATTCTGGTATGATATTAGCTTCATTCTTGTTTATGAGACGGGTGTCATTAGCTTCAAATGTTGATATCATTACAGATGAATTTGAATATATTGAAGAAGACGATCCTATGGCAATTAATAAAAAAGCAGTAGCTAAAGGTATCGAAGTATATGAAGTTTCAGGTCCTTTTTTCTTTGGAGTAGCAAATAAATTCCGTGATGAATTTGATAACGTAAGTAGGCATATAGAAATAATAGTATTACGTATGCGAAATGTACCTATTATTGATGCAACGGCATTAAATATGTTAGAGCAATTTTACTATGATTTTCAAAAAAAAGGAATTTATGTTGTTCTTTCAGGTGTTAATCCTGCACCATTAGAAACAATGAAACGAGCTGGATTTATTGATATTATAGGAATAGAGAATGTACATCCTGATATTGACAAAGCTTTAGAAAGAGCAAATTATATTTTAGCAAATATCAAATTAAGTTATACATAATAATAACAAAATATATTGATATTGTGCAGCTATTAAAATAGGAATGCTATTTAATAAAATTATAATCTTCACGTTATCTAATAAATATAAAAAAATTCCCCTCTTTTTAGAGGGGAATAATAAAAAATATATTAAAAAATAATTTTCTTTACTGATTTTTAACAACTTTTCCTATCTTTCCTTTTGTTATTACTAGGTACACTCCCGCAGGCAGATTAGAAATATCAATTTCTATTTTTTCGGCGTTAAGTATTTTAATATATAAAACTTCGCCTGTTAGGATAAATATCCAACCATTCTATTTCGCAAACTACTACTATTTTATTTTAAGTATAGCATTACAATAGTTTTTTTCAGTAAGTTTACTTTTTTGTTCATTAGTTAAGTATAGAATAAAACCTTCCGCTTGATTACAACAGTATAGTGTTTTTAAATATGGTAGCGGGCTAATGTCTAAGATAGATAGTTGATTATTAGGACAAGATAATAGTGTTAGTTTTATGTTTTTACTTACATCTAATTTGTGTAGTTGATTATTATGACAAATTAAGGAATCTAATTTTACGTTATTGCTTATATCCAAATTAGTTAATTTATTTCCATAACAAGCTAATATTGTTAACTTTATATTTTTACTTACATCTAAGCTAGTTAGTTGATTATTCCAAGAATGTAATGTTTCTAATTTTATATTATTGCTTACATCTAATTTATTTAGTAGATTAATAGAACATTTTAAGTACGTTAGTTCTATATTTTTACTTAGATCTAAGTTAGCTAGTTGGTTTTGAGAACAAACTAATGTTTCTAATTCTATATTTTTACTTAAATTTAAGTTAGTTAGTTGATTTTGAGAACAATCCAATCCTTCTAATTCTATATTTTTACTTAGATCTAAGTTAGCTAGTTGATTTTGAGAACAAATCAATAATTCTAAATCTATATTTTTACTTAGATCTAACTTGGTTAGTTTATTCATCCAACAAGCTAATTTTTCTAAATCTATATTTTTACTTAGATCTAAGTTAGCTAGTTGATTTTTATGACAAGCTAGTGTTTTTAATTGTACATTTTTACTTAGATCTAAGTTAGTTAATTGATTGTCAGAACAAGCTAGTCTTGTTAATTTTATATTTTTACTTACATCTAACTTAGTTAATTGATTATTATAACAATCTAATATTTCTAATTCTATATTTTTATTTAGATCTAATTCAGTCAAAGAATTATTGCTACATTCTAACGTCTCCAAATTTGGCATATTTCTAATTAATTCATCTATGCTAATAAGCTTGGAATTACTGCAATCTAAATACTTTATTTTTGATAAAGCTTCTAAATTTGTTGTAGTCCTATCTATTCCCCCATCTGAATTTACAACAACTCCTATTAATTGTTCTTTATTAGTTTTTACCCATTCTTTTAATTGTGGATTTGTGATTAATTCATTAGAAAATGCAGAATGAGAAATTAAAATAAATAATGCCAAGGGCATTAATAAAAGGTTTGTTAAATTTCTTAACATAATATTTAAGTATATAAATTGTGATGTAAAATTATTAATTTTATTACTAATTGTATTAAATATATCGAAAAAATACAAAAATTATATGAAATAACAAAAGAGATTTAAATTATATTTATTTTTTTTTAAAACTAATTCCGCATAATATCATAACTATTAATAAACTGCTTACTGAAAAAATCAATAAGCAGTTTATAAGAAATAAAAGTAAATGAAATTTATTTTCTACTAATTTTTAATAACTTTTCCTATCTTCCCTTTTGTTTTTACTATATACATTCCTGCGGGTAGATTTGAAATATCAATTTCTGTTTTTTCAGGGTTAAGTGTTTTAGTATATAAAACTTCACCTGCTAAATTTAATATTTTTATTTCGTCGAACAAGAATTTAGTTTCGATAAAAAATTTGCCTGCAGTGGGATTAGGATAAATATCTAACCATTCTATTTCAGAAATACTACTGTATTCTTTAAGTATAGCATTGCAATAATTATATTCATTAAATATGTCTTTTTGTTCTTTCGTTAAATACAGAATAAAACCTTCCGCTTGATTACAACATCTTAGTTCCCATAAATGTGGTAACGGTCTAATATCTAAATTATCAAGAATGTTATCGTTACAATATAGAGTAATTAATTCTGTATTTTTACTTACGTCTAAGTTAGTTAATTGATTTATAGAACAATCTAACAGACTTATAGATGTATTTATATTTAAGTTGTTTAATAGGTTGTTAGAACAATATAATTCTTTTAGTTCAACATTTTTATTTACATCTAAGTTGCTTAGATAATTATCAGAACAATTTACTAGTATTAATCCTATATTTTTACTTAGATCTAAGTTAGTTAATTGATTTTGATAACAATATAACTCTTCTAATTTTATATTATTGCTTAGGTCTAAATTAGTTAATTGATTATAAGTGCAAATTAACGATCTTAATTCTATATTTTTAGTTACATCTAAGTTATTGAGTTGATTACTCCAAGAATGTAATGTTTCTAATTTTATATTATTGCTTATATCTAACTTATTTAGTGGATTAATAGAACACTTTAAGTATGTTAGTTCTATATTTTTACTTACATCTAAGTTGTTGAGTAGATTTCTAGAACAATCTAACAGATTTATAGATGTATTTAGATTTAAGTTGTTTAATTGGTTGTTAGAACAATATAATTCTTTTAGTTCAACGTTTTTACTTACATTTAAGTTGCTTAGATAATTATCAGAACAATTTACTAGTATTAATTTTATATTTTTACTTACATCTAATTTAGTTAATTGATTTTGATAACAATACAATGTTTCTAGTTTTATGTTATTGCTTAGGTCTAAATAAATTATACAAAAATAAATTAATTACAATATACAAAAATATATGAAATAAATCAAGTAATTAGAATATTTTCAAATTGTCTTAACCTTTCTTTTTAAGATTGATCTGATTTACTTGATTTTACATAATTTATAGTTTTATTATTTTGGATTCTATTTCGCAAGTACTACCGTTTTTCTAAGTATAGCATAGCAATTTGGTTACAAACTTCATTAATAGCTATCACAAGTGTGTCGCCACAAGCTCACATACATTATTTTTTTGAGCAATCTATAAAATAGGCATTATCGCATATTCTTTTTTTAGGATATTTTTTGAACTTCTTGAATTTAGTCGAGCTTTTTTCATGTAAACTATATTTCCATAAATATATTGTAAAACAATAAATTATTAAGGTTTAAAATTACGAAAAATGATATAAAAACAAAATTTATAACTTTAACTTTTGTATTTAATAAAAAAATTATAAAAATTTACAAAAAAAATATTAAATTGCATTAAACCTTTTTGTTTTTTCATGCTCTAAAACTATAAAGTAACAGTTTAAGAGCTCAAAGAAATGCTTTGAGAGATAAACATCAAGCAAATATTGAAAAAATATTGACTGATGAACAAAAATAAATACTAACAAACAAAAATATATAAAATTATCAAAAAGAACGAAAAAATAATATAAGATGCTCAAAGCATTTTAGAAATAATTAAAATTACTATTAATTTAATTTTTAACAACCTAAAATAGGAATATTATCAATGAAAAATAATTTTTTTTCTAACAGGAAAATATTTATATTTTCAACCATCATCGCATTATTTATATTTGTAGCTTGCGGTGAAAACATTACCGAAAACAATTATGCAGAGTTTCCACTAAATTCAACTGACTATGTATTAAACGATCTAGCTACTGAATTAGATGAGTCATATAATCTAATAATAAATCTAGATAATTTATATTTAGAAGGTGATATCGAAAACGAGTTTTCTTCTTCATTATATTTTTTGAATGATACATGTCAGTGCGATTCTTCTTGCAAATTTGGAAAAGATGGCAAGTTGAATTATGGCAAGATAAAAAACAACAAGGGCAAGAATGTAAATAAATCTGATACTTGCCAATGCGATTCTTTACGTAAGAAATATAATAAGAATAACGGTAAAGGAAATGGTTATTACAAAAATTACAAGAATTATAGACCGGGTTTTTGTGCAATTTTCAAGGAATTAAACTTAACTGATGAACAAGCAAAAACTATTTCTTCATTTGCTAAAGACCATAAGAGCTGTCGAAGAGAAGCTATTGATGTTTTAAGAGAAGCACAACGAGCTATTTTGCAAAATGCTAACTTAGAACGTAAAAAGATTATTGATGATATGAAGAATGGAGTTATAACAGCTACAGAAGCAAGAGAATTACTTCTAAAATTAGCTGAGCAAGTTCGTCAAGATATGAAAAATTCACCTGAAGTGCAAGCGGCATTAGAAGCGGTGAAAAATTGCCATGATGTATTTATAGATAAGATTGCTTCTATTCTCACTGATGAACAGCTTGTTATATGGAACAAGTTTTTAGAAACAATAGAATAACTTATTCTACAACAATTAAAAGTTAGTATTAAGAGCACTATATGACAATATGGTGCTTTTTTTTTGTTTTTATTTATATTAATTCTTAAATTTGTACTTTATTATAAAATTATTGATAACTATATTTATACACAATGAATAATACAGAATTTAAAAAGGCTATTTTAGAAGGCATACCAGAAGTATTACCTCCTTTAAAACCGTATGATCCTAATATTAATCATGCTCCGCGTCGCAAAGATATTTTAACTAACGATGAAAAGAAATTAGCATTAAAAAATGCACTACGTTATTTTTCACCTAAACATCATGCTGAGTTATTACCTGAATTTGCTAAAGAATTAGAAGATTATGGTAGAATTTATATGTATCGTTTTCGTCCTGATTATGAAATGAAAGCGCGTCATTTAGATGAATATCCATATAAATCTCGTCAAGCAGCAGCTATTATGTTAATGATACAAAACAACTTAGATTATGCTGTAGCTCAACATCCTCACGAGTTAATTACTTATGGTGGAAATGGTGCAGTATTTCAAAATTGGGCACAATACCGTATAACTATGAAGTATTTAGCAGAAATGACTGACGAGCAAACTTTAGTAATGTACTCGGGGCATCCTATGGGGCTTTATCCTTCCCATAAAGATGCGCCACGTGTTGTTGTTACAAATGGGATGATGATTCCTAATTATAGCAAACCTGATGACTGGGAGAAATTCAATGCATTAGGCGTTACGCAATACGGTCAAATGACAGCCGGTTCTTATATGTATATCGGTCCTCAAGGAATTGTGCATGGAACAACTATAACTATTATGAATGCTGGACGTAAAATCAGTTCTAAAAATGAAAATTTAAGAGGTAAGTTATTTATTACTGCTGGTTTAGGTGGAATGTCAGGTGCACAACCTAAAGCTGCAAATATTGCTGATGTAGTATCAATTACTGCTGAAATTAATCCAAAAGCAGCACAAAAAAGATTAAATCAAGGCTGGGTAGATATACTCATAGATAACTTAGATGAATTAGTAGATAGAACTAAAAAAGCAAAAGAGAATAAAGAAGTTTTATCGATAGCATATAAAGGCAATATTGTTGATGTTTGGGAACGCTTTGCTAAAGAAGATATAAAAGTTGAATTAGGTTCAGATCAAACTTCATTACATAATCCATGGTCAGGCGGATATTATCCTGTAGGAATAAGTTTTGAAGAAGCTAATGAAATGATGGCAAAACGACCAGAACTATTTAAACAAAAAGTACAAGATAGCTTAAAACGTCATGTAGCTGCTATAAATCAATGTGTTTCGAAGTTTGGAACTTACTTTTTTGATTATGGAAACGCATTTTTATTGGAATCAGGTCGTGCTGGTGCTGATATTTTCAAGCCTGATGGTACATTCAAATATCCTTCCTATGTTCAAGATATTATGGGACCTATGTGTTTTGATTATGGTTTTGGTCCTTTCCGTTGGGTATGCACTTCGAATGATCCGGTAGATTTAGCAAAGACAGATAAAATTGCTTGTGAGGTGTTAGAGGAAATAAGAAAAACTGCACCTAAAGAAATACAGCAACAAATGGCAGACAATATTCACTGGATAAAAGAAGCTAGTAAAAATAAATTAGTTGTTGGTTCACAAGCACGAATTTTATATGCGGACTGCGAAGGACGTACAAAAATTGCAACTGCTTTTAATGAGGCTATCAAAAAAGGTGAACTTACTGCTCCTGTTGTACTTGGACGCGATCATCACGATGTATCAGGTACCGATTCACCTTATCGCGAAACATCAAATATATATGACGGCTCACAATTTACTGCTGATATGGCTATACAAAATGTGATTGGTGATTCTTTTAGAGGAGCTACTTGGGTTTCCATACATAATGGGGGCGGTGTTGGCTGGGGTGAAGTGATTAATGGTGGATTTGGAATGGTGTTAGATGGAACAGATGATGCACAACGTCGTTTAGAAAGTATGCTAAGCTGGGATGTGAATAACGGCATAAGTCGCAGAAGCTGGGCAAGAAATGAAGGTTCTATCTTTGCTATTAAACGGGCAATGCAAGCAAATCCTAATTTGAAAGTTACACTGCCTAATATAGTTGATGATAAAATTTTATCTATGATATAAATAGAAAATTTAAGTAGTAGGGACATTTTTTTATTATGTCCCTATTTTTTTATAACGCTAAGTATTATGTTTTATAACATAAGTTTAAAAAAACTGCTTACTGAAAAAAAAATCAATAAGCAGTTTAAAAATTAAGTAAAATTATATTTATTAATTTTTAATGACTTTTCCTATCTTCCCTTTTGTTATTACTAGGTACACTCCCGCCGGCAGATTTGAAATGTCAATTTCTGTTTTCTCAGTATTAAGTATTTTACTATATAAAACTTCACCTGCTAAATTTAATATTTTTATTTCATCAGACAAGAATTTAGTTTCGATAAAAAATCTACCTGCGGTAGGATTAGGATAAATATCTAACCATTCTATTTCACAAATACTCCCATCTCTTTCTTTTAGTATAGCATCGCAATAATTTAATTTTTTAAATTTTCTTTTTTGTTGTTCCGTTAAATACAGAATAAAACCTTCTGCTTGATTACAACAGTTGTGTCCCAATAAACCTAGCGGGCTAATATCTAAGCTATCAAGAATGTTATTGTAACAATATAGATATTGTAATTTTATATTATTACTTACATCTAAGTTGCTTAGGTTATTCTTATAACAATTCAATATCTCTAATTTTATATTTTCACTTACATCTAAGTTGCTTAATTGATTGCGTGAACAATTAAATTCTAGTAATTTTATGTTATTGCTTATGTCTAGATCATTCAAATCATTAGAAGAACAATTTAAGTACATTAATTCTGTATTTTTATTTAAATCTAAGTTAATTAGTTGATTATTGGAACAATCCAATTCTTTTAGTTCTATGCTTTTAGTTAAATCTAATTTTTTTAGGTAATTATCAGAACAAAGTAGTTGTATTAAGTTTATATTTTTATTTACATCTAAGTTGCTTAATTGATTGCGTGAACAATTAAATTCTAGTAATTTTATGTTATTGCTTATGTCTAAGTTAGTTAGTTGATTAAAAATACAATTTAAAGACGTCAGTTCTGTGTTTTTATTTAAATCTAAGTTAATTAGTTGATTTTCCCAACACCTCAAAATTTTTAGTTCAACGTTTTTACTTAGATCTAAATGATTTAATTGGTTGTCGGAACAATACAATTTTTCTAATTTTATATTATTACTTAAATCTAAGTTAGTTAATTGATTTACAGAACAATATAATTCTTTTAGTTCGACGTTTTTACTTAAATCTAAATGATTTAATTGGTTGTCGGAACAAATTACTACTATTAATTTTATATTATTACTTATATCTAAATTAGTTAATTGATTTGTATAACAATTCAATTCTATTAATTTTATGTTATTACTTAAATCTAAGTTAGTTAGTTGATTTTCAAAACAATATAATTCTTTTAGTTCGACGTTTTTACTTAAATCTAAGTTATTGAATTTATTACTACAAGAATATAATTTTTCTAAGTTTATATTTTTACTTAAGTCTAACTTGCTTAATTGGTTTTCAGAACAATCTAGTATTGTCAAATTTATATTTTTACTTAAATCTATTTCAGTCAACATATTATTGTTACAGTCTAACGTCTCTAAACTTAACATATGTCTAATTAATTCGTCTATGCTGTTAACGGTAGGACCATTGAATTTTAAACTATCTATTTTTGCTAATGCTTCTAAGTTTGTTGGAGTGGCAGTTATTCCTCCATCTTCATTTACAACAACTCCTATTAATTGATCTTTATTATATTTTATCCAATCTCTTAATAGTATATCTTTTATTAATTCAATATAAGGTAAAGTTAGTATAGCATCGCAATAATTTTTTTCAGTAAATATATTTTTTTGTTCATTAGTTAAGAAGAGAATAAAACCTTCCATTTGATTACAACAATCTAGTACTGCTAAATTTATTAGCAGGCTAATATTTAAGCTATCAAGAATGTTATCGTTGCAATATAGAAGTGTTAATTCTATGTTTTTGCTTACATTTAAGTTAGTTAGTTGATTGCTATAACACGCTAATGAATTTAATTTTATATTATTTCTTACGTCTAAGTTGTTTAATTGATTTTCATAACAATTCAATATCTCTAATTTTATATTATTACTTACATCTAATTCAATCAAAGAATTTTTGTAACAGTCTAAAATCTCCAAATTTGGCATATATCTAATTAATTCATCTATGGTGGTAAGATTGTTAGATCCAGTACATTCCAAACTCTTTATTTTTGCTAATGCCTCTAAGTTTATTATAGTGCCAGTTATTCCCCCATCTGCATTTATAATTACTTCAGGTAATTTATATGCATTATGTTTTATCCATTCTTTTAATTGTAGATCTTTTATTAATTCATCAGAAGGTGCAGTAATTAGTATAGCATCGCAATAATCTGTTTTACTAAATTTGTTTTTTTGTTTATTAGTTAAGAAGAGAATAAAATCTTCCGCTTGATTACAACAGTATAGTTGCTTTAAATTTAATATCGGTCTAATATCTAAAATATCAAGAATGTTATTGTTACATTGTAGAAATTGTAATTTTATATTTTTACTTACATCTAAGTTAGTTAGTTGATTATAAGAACAATATAAACTTTCTAATTCTATATTATTACTTACATCTAAGTTAGTTAGTTGATTGCTATAACATGCTAATGAATTTAATTTTATATTTTCACTTACATCTAAGTTGCTTAGGTTATTGTTATAACAATCCAATTTTTCTAAAATTATATTATTACTTACATCTAAGTTAGTTAGTTGATTGCTATAACACGCTAATGAATTTAATTTTATATTTTCACTTACATCTAAGTTGCTTAGGTTATTGTTATAACAATCCAATTTTTCTAAAATTATATTATTACTTACATCTAAGTTAGTTAGTTGATTATAAGAACAACTTAGTGTAATTAAGTTTATATTATTACTTATATCTAAGTTGCTTAGGTTATTGTTATAACAATATAATTCTTGTAATTTTATGTTATTGCTTATATCTAAAACACTCAAATCATTATAAGCACACTTTAAGTATGTTAGTTCTATATTGTTACTTAAATCTAAGTTGTTTAATTTATTCCTATAATAATCTAATTCTTGTAATTTTATGTTATTACTTATATCTAAAACACTCAAATCATTGTAAGCACACTTTAAACACGTTAGTTCTATATTATTACTTACATCTAAGTTACTTAGGTAATAATTATAAGAACAATTTACTACTATTAATTTTATACTTTTACTTACATTTAAGTTGCTTAAATTATTGTTAGAACAATCTAATTCTTCTAAAATTATATTTTTAGTTAAATCTAAGTAGCTTAATTGATTTTTATAACAATGTAATTCTTGTAATTTTATATTATTGCTTAGATTTAATTCAACCAAAGAATTATTACTACATTCTAACTTCTTCAAATTTGACATATGTCTAATTAACTCATCTATGGTAACAAGTTCAAAACTAGTGCAATCTAAATTCTCTATTTTTGCTAATGCTTCTAAATTTGTTGTAGTATTATCTATTCCACCATCAGCATTTATAACAACTTCGGGCAGTTTATCTGTATTAGATTTTATCCATTCTTTTAATTTTGAATCTGTTATTAATTCATCAGAAAATGCAGAATGAGAAACGAAAATAAATAATGCTAAAGATATTAATAAAAGATTTGTTAAATTTTTTAACATAATATTACTCCATTATTTGTGGTGTAAAATTATTAATTGTATTAAAAATACAAAAATCATATAAAATAACAAAAAAAAATTAAAATATATTTAATTTTTTTGTCAATGAAATAAATTTAAAAAACTGCTTACTGAAGAAATCAATAAGCAGTTTATATAAAGTGAAAATTAAGTAAAATTATATTTATTAATTTTTAATAACTTTTCCTATCTTTTCTTTTGTTATTACTAGGTATACTCCCGCCGGCAGATTTGAAATGTCAATTTCTGTTTTCTCAGTATTAAGTATTTTACTATATAAAACTTCACCTGCTAAATTTAATATTTTTATTTCATCAGACAAGAATTTAGTTTCGATAAAAAATCTACCTGCGGTAGGATTAGGATAAATATCTAACCATTCTATTTCACAAATACTCCCATCTCTTTCTTTTAGTATAGCATCGCAATAGTCTGCATCAGTAAATATGTATTTTTGTTCTTTAGTTAAGTACAGGATAAAACCTTCGGCTTGATTACAACATCTTAGTTCCCATAAATGTGGTAACGGTCTAATATCTAAATTATCAAGAATGTTATCGTTACAATATAGAGTAATTAATTCTGTATTTTTACTTACATCTAAGTTATTTATTTGATTTTGCGAACAATCTAACAGTCTTAGGTTTGTGTTTTTGCTTATGTCTAAGTTATTTATTTGGTTTTGCGAACATCTTAAATACGTTAGTTTTATATTTTTGCTTATGTCTAAGTTATTTATTTGATTTTGCGAACAATCTAACAGTGTTAGGTTTGTGTTTTTGCTTATATCTAGGTTGTTTAATTGGTTTTGCGAACAATTTAATGCCCGCATTAGTTTTCTATTTTTACTTACATCTAAATTTTTGATTTGATTTTTGAAACAAGATAACTGGGCTAGTTTTATATTTTTGCTTACATCTAAGTTGTTTAATTGGTTTTGCGAACATCTTAAATACATTAGTTGTATATTTTTGCTAATATCTAAATTAGTTAAATGATTCTCAGAACAATCTAAGTACGTTATTTCTATATTTTTACTTAAATCTAAATTTTTGATTTGATTTTTGGAACAATATAATTCAGCTAATTTTATATTATTACTAATATCTAAATTAGTTAAATGATTCTCAGAACAATCTAAGTACGTTATTTCTATATTTTTACTTAAATCTAAATTTTCTATTTGATTTTTGGAACAATATAATTCAGCTAATTTTATATTCTTGCTAATATCTAAATTAGTTAAATGATTCTCAGAACAATTTAAGTATGTTATTTCTATATTTTTACTTAAATCTAAATTTTTGATTTGATTTTTGGAACAATATAATTCAGCTAATTTTATATTATTACTAATATCTAAATTAGTTAAATGATTCTCAGAACAATCTAAGTACGTTATTTCTATATTTTTACTTAAATCCAATTCAATTAAAGAATTATTATAACATATTAACCTCTTCAAATTTGGCATATATCTAATTAATTCATCTATGCTAATAAGTTCGTAAGAAGAGCATCCTAGTTCTTCTATTTTTGATAGTGCTTCTAAGTTTGTTGTAGTACCATATATTCCACCATCTTCATTTACAACAACTCCAGATAATTTGTTTTTATTAGACTTTATCCATTTTTTTAATTGTGGATCTGTTATTAATTCAGGTGGAACTATTTCAAATTTAATAAATGAAATAAAATTGTTTGTATTAACAAGAGCAAATTCTCCTTCCTCGTCTTTACTCCTAAATCCAATAAAATAAACTCCATAGTCTAAATCTAAAATAGAATTGGAAAACTCTATATCTTTAATATGATCATTGGGAGTGATAGCTTCCGTTACATTATAACTAGCTAGTTCTTTAATTATAGTTCCTTTTTCGTCATAAATTGAGGCTGAAATAATACCTTTAAAATCTTCTTCACTCGTGTTTATAAAACTTGCAGTAGCTTTAAGATTACTTTCTTTTTCTTTATCAATTTTATATGATGAAAGAATAGGTGATGAATATAAAGCAAGTTTACTTTCTGAACTTAAAGCTTTTTGAACGTCAATCTCTAATTTGTTATCACCCGAAGCAATTAACCATTGATTTAATTTATTACGCTTATAATATAATTTAATATAGTGCTTACCGACAGATGTATTAAATAAAGGATTAGTTTCAAATGTTATTTCTGTTGGTTTATTAACCTCTAAATTATCTATTTCTTGCTCGGCAATAGTCATTATAAAATTATCTTCTGCATCAAATAAACGTAATGATATGCTGCCTGAAAAACTTTCTGATTTATTGTTTACTATATTTGCATTTATTTTTACACTACTGTTTTGATAAACAACTTCTTGTTTGAGTTCTAATGGTTTGAGCAAAGATATTCGTGAGGTAAATTCTTTATTAGGTTTTATGTTGATAATAGCATATTGTAATAAATTAAAATTAAATTTTGATATGGTGATACTATCTATATAATAATATCCATCAGAATAGCCATTCCAGCCTAAATTGAAATGAAATCTGCCATCAGTATCATAACCATCACAAATAAAAGAATGACCGCCAGCGCTTTCTGAAATTCCTGAATATGCCATAGGTTGATCATTATCTAAGTTTTTCTTTAACATATCTGTCCAAGTATTGTCGTTGTAATTAGAACGTTGCATTCTTCTAATAGCGGGATCATACATAAAATAAGTTTTCAAAGAACTTACTATGTAAAATTCATTAGTACCACTAGCTTCTATTCCATATTCCATTGATGAAGCAACTCCACAATGATACATAAGAGTAGCGACTGCTTTTCTTAGTTCATCTGTTGAATTTGGTTTGTATTCATTTGGCATATTATCCCAATCATAAGTTGTGTTTTCAAAATCAGCATGTAGTTCGCCATATTTAGGATGAGTATAAGTTTTTTCCCCTTTTCCGTTTTTAGGAAAATTCCAATACTTCATTATTTGTGCCATTGTTGTTGCTACGCAACCTGTAACTGTTCGCTTTTTCGTTTCTTCATCATAAGGACATAAATCATTGTAAGGTGAGTCTTGTCCCCATTTTGTTTTTATTAGTGGCGGCACAACTTCATCTA
>CAYYIP010000009.1:0-86464 GCA_964472015.1 uncultured Hyphomicrobiales bacterium
TAAATTTTAATTAAAAATATATTATTTTAGTATTGATATTATCATATTAATAGTTATAATTAATAATTTATTATTATATTTAATTATCTAAATTATTTTTTTTATAAACAATACGTGATACTAATATACTAATTTCATACAGAATAACTATGGGAGCTGCAAACATAAGTTGACTTATTGGATCTGGTGTCGGCGTTAATACTGCTGCTAATATAAGAATAACAACAATAGAATGTTTTCTATATTTACTTATTAAATTAGGTGTAATAATATTAAACTTAGATAGAATAAAAGATATTATAGGTAATTCAAATATTATTCCCGAAACTAATAATATCATAGAAATAAAACTAAAATATTCATTAACATCTATATTATTTACAATTAGTTCTGTTCCAAAATTAGCAGCGAATAATAACATTGATGGAATAAGCACAAAATATGAAAAAACAACACCAGATAAAAAACAAAAAGAAGTAATAATTGTAATAGCACCCACCCATTTTTTCTCTTTTTTATATAAAGCGGGCGATAAGAAGTTCCAAAACTGCAACAACAAAAAAGGTATAGTAACAATAGTAGCAGTAATAAAAATAATCTTAAAATATAAAAAAGGTTGTCCAAAAGGTTGTAAATTTTGTAATGTAAGATTAACATTATTAGCAGGTGCTAGAAAAACTTTCTGCATCAATGATGAAATAAAATTCGCAACAATAATACAAGCTATAACAAGGAAAATAATAACATAAATAATACGTTTTCTTAATTCTTCTAAATGATCTAAAAAATTCATATTTTTATCATCACCTTCTTTCCCATCAATTTCTTGTATACTATTTTTTTTATTTTCTTCCTCTTTCATTTTATTTATATCTTTTTTATCTATCATACTTTTCTATAATAAATTAAAATTATTATATTATCTATCTTCTTTGCCAACTTGAATTTTGAAATCCAAAACAAAATCTTAAAATACCACGAATAAATCCATAATTCATCATTAAGAAAAAAGATAATAATTTAAATATAAAAATTCTTATACCTTTTTTCTCTAAATATATTCCAATAATAGATAATGCATAAAAAAATAATTGAAAATAAACTAAAAAATATTTAAGCCCAGATTTTGGCATACAAATAGTAGCAAGAAGCACTATTATTAAATAAATAGGTAACAAATATCTTAAACACTTATGAGACCAAATAGCAAAAGCAGTGAATCCAAAATTAGGTAATAATAAGTGTTTAAAATACTTAATAGTTGCTAGCGAACCCGCAACCATCCTTATTCGTCTTTGTACTTCACCCGTTAATGATTGTCTACTGATTTCTTTTACATATAATTCATCTAAAAAAAGTACATTCTTACCTAAACTATTAGTTTTTAGAATAGCAAAAAAATCATCACACATTAAATCTGATGGAATTTTCTTAAATTCATTAGTGCGCATCGCCATAAACCCAAATGCATTAACCGTCGTTTTTATATCAGATTCTTTTTTTCTTAAATAAGTCTCAAATTTTTGATATAACTTTTCACCTGTACTTCCTGCATTATCTTGTTTATCTATATTAATTTTTTCCATATTAGCTAATACTGCACCAATATTATCATTAAGTACAAGAGGCATCACCATTTTCTTTAATGTATTGGGCCTTACACGCATATCAGCATCCATTGTTAAATAATAATCAGTATTAACTTTTGCAATAATATTGTTTAATACCGCATTTTTACCATTATGTTCTAATATATAATATTTAAGATTAGGATATATTTTTTGTAATTTTTGAATTTCAATATCAGTATTATCACTATATCCATCTATTCCAACAATTACATTTAATCTATTATGATCATATCCATCTTCATATAAAGATATAATGGCATCTGCAATATTTTTCTCTTCATTATAGGCAGCAATAACAACTGTTAAATCCGGTATTTGCTCAATTTTATTTATATTATCTATAGAATTGTTATTGTTATCAATATCAACATTACTGATATTAGAATTCTTAGGTTTTTGTAAAATATATTTCTGCCTTTTTATTTTAGAAATAAAAAAAAGAAGTATTGGATAAAATAAAAAGGGATAAAATATCAAAAATATATTTATACTTAAAATAAATAATACAATACAATTTAAAGATAACATATATAAATTAATTATTTTTAGATAGAAATTATAAAAACAAAAATAACTAAATTATAAACAATTTACAATTTAATAATTTTTATATAAAGTATTTTATAACTATCATTAATATACTTTTAAATTAAGTTTATATATTGTATATTTGTATATTATATTATATTATATTATATTATATTTTATATTAAGTGTATGTCAAGTATTGTAATATCTTTAATATCTTAGTAGACAAATTAATAAAAAATAAATAAACATATATTTAATTATTAAAATTATTAAAAAATTATTTTTTAATAATTTTTTAAAATGCTTCTTTCATTATATTTTTTTTGTTTTTTTATTAACATAAACATTTATAAAAAATATTGATAAGTATGTTTATTTTATACAAATTAGATGCCACAAGTAATAAAAATTAATTCTTAAAGAACTACTACAAAAATAAAATATTTACATAACAAGCTTATTGCATTAAAAGATACAATATAAATCAAATAAAAAAGTAAAAAACAGAATGTTAAAAACTTTTTTTCATTAAAATATTAAATGTTTTATTATTTTAAAAAATATTTTTATTTAGTAATTATTAATAAAAACAAGTTGTTATTTTTTTATCAACAAAAAACCATTTGTCCTATTTTATTTTTTATTTTGTTTATGTTAAAAATTTTTGCAATTTTGAAATAGTAAAATAACACGTTTTGTTTTCATAAATTTTTAATTTATATAATCTATTTTTTATGAATTCTACAATAAAATGTAATACAAAAGCAGCAATTGTATTATATAAATAATTATATTATAACTATAAAATTTAATTATAAGTTTTTTTACTAAATCTTAATTTTTAATCTTTAATAATATAATGCTATATAAATAAATATATAATAAAAATTTATTATATATTTATTATATACTTATTATACTGTTTATTAATGAAAAAATTAAAAAATTAATTATATATATAATAGGGGATATAGGGGGAAATAGATATATAATAATTTAAGTTTAATTTGATATTTTGGTATGGATATGAATATTTTTAATAACTCAACAGAATTAAAAAAAATAAAAACTCCAAAAACAGTTAGTGCTAATAATCCTGCAATAGATTTTTGGAATAGTTGTTTAGAACTAATAAAAAGTAATATAGAAGTTTCGCAATTTAAAACATGGTTTGCACCTATAAAAGCTAAATCATGGAATGCAGAAGAAAAAAGTTTGACTATTCAAACACCAAGTCAATTCTATCAAGAATGGATAGAAGAAAACTTTTATGATATTGTCAAAAAAACAATAGAATATATTATCGGTGAGGGTGCTACTTTAGTTTATGAAACAACTGTCACTAATGAGTTACCTTTAATCGAGCCCGTAAAAGTACAATCTGCTGCATTAAAATATCCGCCATCAGCAATAAATACAAATTCTTTACAACAAAAGCAATTTTCAAAATTGAATTCAAATTTAAATCCTCGTTACGCTTTTGAATCATTTGTTGTAGGTGAAAGTAATAACTTAGCATTATCAACCGCTAAAACAGTTAGTCTAGCGCCTGAGGGCAGCCGTTTCTCCCCTTTATTTATTTATGGTATTTCAGGAGTAGGGAAAACTCATTTAGCACAAGCAATCGGAAATTATATATTACAAAATTTTCCAAATAAACGCGTATTATATACTACAAGTGAACAATTTACTTTTGATTTTATTTCTTCTATTCATAAAAAAAATGATGATTTTACCAATAATTATAAAAATTTAGATGTTCTAATTATTGATGATATACAATTTTTAGCAAACAAAGAAGCAACACAAGATAAATTTTTTCATATTTATAATACTTTACAACAAGCTGGTAAAAAAATTATTTTAACGTCGGATAAAGCACCTCGCGATATAAAAGATATACATGAACGTCTAGTGTCTAGATTTTTATCAAGTTTAGCAATAGAAATAAAATCACCTGACTATAAATTAAGATCAGATATAATAAAACACAAAGCAAAAGATGATTCTATAGAATTATCGGAAGAAGTAATAGATATTATAGCAAAAAATGTAACAAAAAATATAAGAGAAATAGAAGGAATATTGATAAAGCTTGTTGTTATGAAAACTTTTGATAACCAAATAATCACTCCAACACTAGTTTATGAAGTTATTACTGAATTATCATCTGAACCAAAACCAATTTCAATACAAGAAATTAAGGAAAAAATATCTATTCATTATAATGTAAAAATAGAAAATATGATTTCTAAATCTAGAAAACATGAAATTGCACTTGCTAGACAAATGGCAATTTTTATAGCTCGTAAATATACTAACCTTTCTCTAAAAGAAATAGGTAAAGAATTTGGAAATAGAGACCATTCAACAGTATTACATTCTTGTACCTCCATACAAAATTATCTAGATACAGATCAAAGAATGCAGGTTGATTTTGAAACTATACAATCAATGTTTGAAAATAGATAAGAGATATAATAAAAATAAATAACTACTTAAATATATAAAAAAGGAATTACTTGTGTAATTCCTTTTTTATATCATAATATGAATTTTATATTTTCTCTAAACATAATATTTATACTTATAGTTATATTTTTAATTTAATAATCTTATCGAATTTTCATATAAAATTACTTATCTTTGTATACAAAAAATGTATTTATTTAAAATATAAATAATTTATTAGTTTTATAATAAAATATTATGAAAATAACAGATATTTTAGATCATATTACATATGAAGCATTACACTTAAGAAGTGAAAATATACATATTAGTGGCATAAACTATAATTCTAAATTATGCAAAAAAAATAACGTTTTTGTTGCAATTAAAGGCGAAAAATTAGATGGACATATTTTCATAAAAGATGCAATTTTGCAAGGTGCAATAGTTATTATTTGTGAAAATTTACCGGATATACAAAATGAAGTATTTAATAACATATCTTTTATCAACGTTCAAAATTCACGTTTAGCATTAGCTGAAATATCAGATGCATTTTATAACTTTCCAAGTAATAAATTAAAAATTATTGGTATAACAGGTACTAATGGCAAAACAACAACAACATTTTTATTAAAATCAATTCTAGAAACTGCAAATAAAAAAGTTGGAATGATAGGTACGACTGGAATTTTTATAGGACAAAATAAAATAGAAACCACGCATACTACTCCAGAATCTTTAGAATTAATGCAAATATTTAATCAAATGATTGAAAATAATATAGAATATGTAATTATGGAAGTATCTTCACATTCATTGATATTAAATCGTGTTGCTAAAATAAATTTTATAGCTGCCGCCTTCACAAATTTAACATCAGAACATTTAGATTTCCATAAAACAATGGAAAATTATGCTAATGCTAAAAAAATATTATTCGATAACTTAAATAATAAATCAATAGCAGTTATTAATTTTGATGATAATTATTCAAATATAATAACTAATAATTGTAAAGCAGAAAAAATATTATTTACACATAATATAACTCAACCTAATAACTCTATAGATAACTCTACTAATAATATTCCTATTGTCCATATAACTAATAAAATATTAGAAAAAAAATATAGTACTTTTACTTTAAATATTGAAAATCATAATGTAAATTTTAAAATAAATTTGCCTGCGAGTTTTAATATAGAAAATGCTACAATAGCAATTTTAATAGCTTATAAATTAAATATTAATATAGAAACTATAAAAAAAGGATTAGAAAATTCTACCGGTGCTCCAGGTAGATTAGAAGCAGTATATTTAAATAATAAAGCTACTGCATATGTTGATTATTCTCATACACCTGATGCACTAGAGAAAGCATTAAAAACTTGTAGAAATATATTAAATAATAATAATAAATTGATTTGTATATTCGGATGCGGCGGTGCACGAGATAAAACAAAAAGACCAATTATGGGAAAAATTGCAGCAAGCAACGCAGATATTATAATTATTACCGATGATAACCCACGTACAGAAAATAATTTAGATATAATAAACGATATAATAAAAGGTATCGATAATTATAATAATTCAAAAAATATATTTATTATCCCCAACCGTGCAGAAGCTATTAAAAAAGCTGTCAAAATATCAAAAGAAAATGATATTATTCTTATAGCTGGGAAAGGACATGAAAATTATCAAATAATAGGTACAGAAAAAATACATTTTTCTGATATAGAAAATTTAAATACTTTTAAATAATAAATATAAAAAAGAGTTGAAAACAAAAAAATAATTTGTAATCAACTCTTTTTTATTATTTACATACTAATGATTATAATCCTACTTAAATACTTTTAAATATTTTTAAAATAATTTTTAATATTTATTGTTATTACAATTAAAAAATCTTTAAAAATTATTTTTTTATTACAATCTTTTCATTTTGAATTTCATTATCTGCATATATTACTAAATTATATATCCCTGTATTTAAGTTACTTACATTAACATTGTAATTAAAATTATTCACCATATTTTTCAAATTACAAATTTCATAAACAATATTCCCCAACATATCATAAATTTCAATTTTAAAATATAAAATAGGTTTGTTTAATACTCCCGATATATTAAAATTAAAAGAAGTAGGATTTGGATAACAATAAAAATAATTAATTAATTTATTATTTTGTATCACGCTACTAGTATCTTGTATAAAAAAAGCTTCAAGTAAATGGTTTTCTGTTACGTTACTAAAAGTATATAAATCCTCACTTCCAATACTTATTCCATCAATTAAAACATCAGAAATAATATATCCATTATCAGGAACTATGTTATAAGTCACAACATCATTATAAGTTACTTTTCTATATTGTTCTAAAGGATAAATTTTTCCACCGTGCCCAAATACCGTCGTTATAACAAAAGTATCTAAATTAAATACCGCTCCAATAGTTTGATCAGCTAAAACATTTCTAAATGTATAACTATTAACAACTCCAATACTTTCATCATTTATTAATACATCATAAATACTATACCCAATATCTGGTATTATAGTATATGTTATTGAATCTTTATATGTTATTTTCTGTTTATTAGTTGGAATAATTTTCCCACCTTTGCTTATTAAAGACGTAATTTCAAACTTAGATACCTCAAAAAGTACTCTAAAAGTATAGTTTTTTAATACTTTCTTAAATGTATAACTATTAATAGCACCCATACTTACATTGTCAATTAAAACATCTTTAATTTTAAATCCTAAATTTGGAATTATTTCATAGGTTACAACATCATTATAAGTCATAATATTTTTACCACTACTAGAAAAAACTATCCCCCCTCCGTTATTAGACACAAAAATCTCAAATGTATCTAAAACAAATACCGGTTGTATAGTATGATTATTTAATACCTTAGTAAAAGTATACTTATCAGTATTTGTGCTCACTTTACGATTATCAACAAGAATTCTATCTACTTTATATCCTACATTAGGAAACATTTTATACACAACAGTATCTTTATAAGTTACTTTTAATTTATTATCAGGATAAATTGTACCATTATTGTTTTTAATTGCTTCAATCTCAAAAGTATCTAGTGCAAAAATTACTTGTAATACAATATTTTCAGTTATATTATAAAATGTATAAAAATCAGAAACACTAACCGCTGAATCATTTATAAAAACATTTTTAATTTTATATCCTTTGTTAGGAATTAATTTATAAGAAACAGTATCTTTATAAGTTATAGTTTGTATACCAGGTGGAGTAACAGTTCCTCCATCTTCATTATATATAGCTTCTAATAAAAAAACATCTAATTCAAATAAAGCACTAATTTTTTTGTTACTAGTAATTTTTTTAAATGTATATGTGTTAAGCTTGCCAACATTTATACTATCAATAAAAACTGAATTTATTTTATATCCAGGATCGGGAATTATAGAATAAGTTATTATGTCTTCATAAGTTATTATTGAAATAGTATCAGGAGAAATGATTCCACCTTCAGATTGAATAGGTTCTATCATAAAAGTATCTAATTCAAAGATAGCTTTAATAGTATGATCACTTACTACATCTTCAAAAATATAATAATTAATAATACCTTTTGATTCCCCATCAATAAAAACTGAATTTATTTTATATCCTATATCCGGTATTATTTCATAAGATACCGAATTATGAGCACCAACCTTTACAATTCCAGCAGGAATAATTTTCCCACCGCCATAAAAATCAGACAAAATAGTAAATGTATCTGTTGCAGTAACTATAGAATTAAACTCATTATCTAAATTATTATAAATATAATTATTATAAGTAGTAAATTTTTCTTGATTGTTTTTATTTCCAACATATAAAACATCATCTAAAATAGAAACAGAATTATAACTATATAAATTACTGCTAAATATCAAAAATAAAATAACAATATATACATTAAAATTTCGCATAAATAAATCTATAAATTGTGTGAAAATAATTGTTAAACATAAACTTAATACTTATTTATTAACTTACGTGTAAATCTTTCAATACATTCCATCTATCTTGACCCCCTTTAATTCTTATGTTCTTACTTGAATATTGTGGAAAACATTCTTCAAAATTTTTTCCTTTATATTTTGGTGAAATACATTTTATCGGTAAAGATAATGCTAGTTCATCATAAACAATTTTAGTCATATCAAAAAAATCATCTGCTTCGTGCAGAGCAATTTCCATATCCATATCAAGAGACTGATTAGATTGGTTTTGTAAAAAATATAGTTCAGTATTTATAATAAGAAATAAATTTATTTCAGCAGAAATTTCTTCAATATATTCCTCAGCCGATATATCACAAATTAGCTTTGCCTTACATTTTGCATTACCTTTAAAAGTAAATCTTTTCCCCAGTTTTGTTAATTTACCTTTTAGATATATCTGACCAAAAAATTCTTTGAAATTTTTAGATAAATTATCTGATGGCGCATCTAATTCTATGTCATATGTATTATCTTTAATCCCTGTAATTCTTAATTTCAACATAAAAAGTAAAAGAAATATAAATATATATTAAATTATTAAAAAATATTATAAAAATATAAGAAAAAAATTATTAATTTTTTATTTTTTTCCTTTTATATACTTTTATATAATTACAAAAATATAATTTATTTAATAAAATCAGCAAACTGTTCACCGAATTCTATACATTTTTTTACATCTTCTTTCGTTGGATTCCAATTTACATTTATAGTAGCACTTGGTTCCATTAAAGAAAAATTAGCTTCTTCTAATAATTTTGATAATACTTTTGTTGCAGCAGGTGCCCATCCAAAAGATGAAAAAGTTGCAGCTTTCTTATTTTGTAATTTTATTCCTTTTAACTCTTCCATAATAGCTGCAACAGAATTAAGTATCCCAGAATTATATGTAGGTGACCCCACAAGTAATGCCTTAGACCGAAATATTTCCATAATAATATCACTTGAATCAGTATTTGCAGTATTAAATAGTTTTATAGTAGATGTATTATCTATATTTCTAATACCTTCAGTTATAGCTTCAGCCATCTTTCTTGTACTACCATACATAGTATCATAAATAATAGTTATTTGATTTTCTTGATAATTATTAGCCCACTTTTCATATTTTTCCAATATTAAATTAGGATTATTTTTCCAAACAATACCATGTGCAGGTGCAATAATTTCAATAGGAATATTTAATTCTTTAAGTTCTTTTAACTTTGAAACTGCTTTTTTAGAATAAGGTACAACTATATTTGCATAATATTTTAATGCTTCCTTTAATAGCTCATCCATATCAACATTCTCATCAAATAAAAGTTCTGACGAAAAATGTTGTCCAAAAATATCACTTGAAAAAAGTGTCTTCTCAGATGCAAAATATGCCATCAATTGGTCAGGCCAATGGAGCATAGGAACTTCTATAAAAGTTAAATTATCATTTTCCCCTATACTTAATACATCACCCGTTTTAACAGGAACAAAATTCCAATCCTTATGATAATACCCTTTTAAAGACTTTATAGCATTTGCAGTACAATAAACTGGCGTGTCTGGAATTAATTCCAATAAATCAGGTAAAGCAGCACTATGGTCAGGCTCTGCATGTAAAGCAATAATATAGTCAATTTTATTTAATTCTATATTTTGTTCTAACTTATCTATAAATTCAGCAACAAAAGGCGTCCAAACCGTATCAATGAGAACATTTTTCTCAGATTTAATTAAAAAAGCATTATAAGAACTACCTCTATTAGTTGACAATTGCTCACCGTGGAACTTTCTTAATTGCCAATCAATTTTGCCAACATAATTTATTTTTTCACTTAATTTAACCATAATTTTTCAAAAAATTAATTTAATGTAAATAAAAATATTTATCTTAATTATATATATCTAATAAACGAACAATATTATTCTATATTTTAGTATTAAAATTAAAATTATAAACTATTATATAAAAATATAATAAAATATTAAACTTAAAAAACAGTTAGCTTAAATAAAACTAACTGTTTTTAGATTTTTTAAAAATTATAATATTTTTAATATATTTACCAATATCAATTTATATAAATAAAATTTACTTTAATAAACCAATATAAGGTGAAACCGTATTAATTAGCTCATTTACAGAAGAAGTCATCATACCTATAATATAACTTGGTTGTACACCTAAGAAAATTATAATAACAGCTAACGGAATAAAGGCAGCTAATTCAATAACAGTAAGATCATCATTTTTATATTTTTTACGAGTTGGATCCCAAGGGCCTTCCCATTTAGGATTTAACTTTCCAAAGAATACTTTTTGAAGAGCCCATAACATATAAGTTGCACCAATAACGATCCCAAATCCTGCACCAAAAATAGTTAATACAGGGAACGTTTTAAAACCGCCAATAAATACAAGTACTTCACTAACAAAACCACTAAGCCCTGGCAATCCTATTGCAGCAAAAAATGCAATTGTCATAATACCTGTATAAATAGGCATCTTACTAGCTAGTCCACCAAAATCATCTAAACTACGTGTATGCGCCCTATCATAAATAACACCAACAATAAGGAATAACATAGAAGTAATAGTTCCATGATTAAACATTTGAAAAATAGCGCCACTAACACCTTGTGAGTTAAGCGCTGCAACCCCTAAAACAACATATCCCATATGAGAAATAGATGAATAAGCAATCATTTTTTTCAAATCACGACCACCAATTTTATGTTGTCCCAATGCACAAAACGCACCATAAATAATACCAATAACACCAATAACAGCAATAGCATATTGAAAATAAGCAAATGCATCAGGGAAAATAGGCCAACATATTCTTAACATCCCATAAACACCCATTTTCAATAAAACTCCCGCAAGAATAACCGATATTGGAGTTGGTGCTTCAACATGTGCATCTGGTAACCAAGTATGAAAAGGAAAAGTAGGTACTTTAATAGCAAAACCAACAAATAAACCCGCAAAAGCTAAATATCGCCAGCTCGTATTAAGACCTGCAAAAATAGATCCGGGCTTAAACATAGCAGGATTAGTAAGTTCAATTAAATTAAATGTCCCTGTGCTAATATAAAGTCCTATCATTACTAAAAGAATAAATACAGAACCAAAGAATGTATAAATAAAGAATTTAATAGCTGCATACTCTCGACGCGGACCTCCCCAAATACCTATCAAGAAATACATAGGTAAAAGCATAATTTCCCAGAATATAAAGAATAAGAAGAAATCAAGTGCACAGAAAAGTCCCATCATACCTAAATCAAGTAAAAGATACATTGCAAAATAACCTTTTTGCAATTTTTCAATACTCCATGAAGCAAAAGTAGCAACAAAACATACTAATGCAGTAAGCAATACCATAGGTGCAGAAATACCATCAATTCCCATATAATAGTCTATTCTTAAATCACCTATAATTGGTAATGCCTTCATATCTATCCAACGCACCTTCTCTACAAATTGCATTGTTGATGCATCAGTAACACCCGGCATAGTCCAATCGAAATTTACATAAATTCCAATAGCAATTAATAATTGCATAAACGTAAAACCAACAGTTATCCATCTATATAGATTTATTGATTTCTGTTTAGATACTTCATCTTTACCCCCCGGAACTAATAATACTATAATCATACCAATAAGCGGTAAAAATGTTATTAGTGACAATGGACCTAATCCTAAAAAAGAGAACATTAATACTCCAATATTTGTATTGTTAAATAATCATTTTCTTATTTTTTAGTGTTTTAAAAATAATTTCTTTTTATTTAATTAGCAAACATTTATAATTAAATAAAAAGAACTATTTATATAAACGTACAAATATACAAATATAAAAAAAAATATCAAAGTATAAAATAAAGTTACATATATTTTAAAAAAAAATAAAAAAAGAGCAACTTTATATAATATAAAGCCACTCTTATTTGAATTATAATCTATTATTTAATTTTTCTATATAACTTTTATAATTAAAGTTAAATTATATTATAATTTATATCTTAATCTAATTTATAAAATAAATCTGCTTAAATCTGTATTATCAGAAATATCACTCAATGATTTTTTTACTTTTTCTGATGTAATTATAATTTTCTTTTCTATAATTACATCCGGCACATCAAATAATATATCTTCAAGCAAAGTAGTTAGTATTGTATGTAATCGTCTTGCACCAATATTAGTTACTTCATCATTTACTTTTGCAGCAATAGCAGCTATTTCATGAATTGCCTCCTCTTCAAATTCTAATTCTATTCCCTCAGAATATAATAAAGCTTGATACTGCTTTATTAAAGCGTTCTCAGGAAGAGTAAGAATTTTCACAAAATCTTCCTCAGTTAAACTTTTTAATTCTACTCTAATAGGAAAACGTCCTTGTAATTCAGGAATTAAATCAGACGGTTTAGAAACGTGAAAAGCACCCGAAGCTATAAATAAAATATGATCGCTCCTAACACTACCATATTTAGTATTTACAGTACATCCTTCAACAATAGGAAGTAAATCTCTTTGTACTCCTTCTCGACTCACTTCTGGTCCACCTCCACTATTACTTCGTGAAGCCACTTTATCTATTTCATCTATAAAAACTATCCCCGTATTCTCAACTCTTTTTAAAGCTTCTTTAACAACACTGTCCATATCAATTAATTTTTCTATCTCTTCTTTTTGTAAAATAATCATAGCTTCTGAAACCTTGTATTTCTTTTTTTTCTGTTTTTTAGGCATCATCCCACTAAACATTTCCTGTATATTCATACCTAAATCATCAAGCCCAACAGGTCCCAATATGTTCACTGCCGGAATACCATCAACTTTTACTTCAAGTTCAATTAATCTATCATCAAGCAGCCCTTTACGTAACATTTTTAAAAATTTTTCACGAGTGTCATTATTATCTATAACCTCTTCTGCAGAACTACTATTTTTATTAACCGGAATTAATATATCTAATATTCTATTCTCTGCTGCAATTTTAGCTTCTTCTTGTTTTAATATAGTATGTTCTTCACGTACCACCGAAACAGCTTTATCTGTTAAATCTCTTACCATTGATTCAACATCACGTCCAACATACCCTACTTCAGTATATTTAGTTGCTTCAACTTTTATAAATGGAGCACCCGCTAATCTAGCTAAACGCCTTGCAATTTCAGTCTTTCCAACTCCTGTT
This sequence comes from uncultured Hyphomicrobiales bacterium, assembly GCA_964472015.1. Lineage (GTDB taxonomy): Bacteria > Bacteroidota > Ignavibacteria > Kapaibacteriales > UBA2268 > JAAYTD01. The sequence continues at coordinate 13,854 of CAYYIP010000009.1, forward strand.
GGCCCTATCAATATAATATTATTAGGCATTATTTCATCTCTAATATCCTCTTTAACATGCTGACGTCTCCAACGATTTCTTAAAGCAATTGCTACTGATTTTTTTGCCTCATCTTGTCCAATAACATATTTATTTAATTCTTCAACAATTTGATGAGGTGTTAAATAATTCTCTGAGATATTTTGTTTCTCTAAAACCATATTTTTCATAATTAATGTATTATTTATAATGCTATTGGTCTCAAAACAGTAATACCAATAGCTTTTTTGTTACCCCTAATATAAACATCAAGTGATTTATCAATTAAAACTTTTTTATGCTTAGATGAAGCATGAAGCATTTTTCTATTAAAAAGTAAACCTACATGCGAATAATCAAGCCCTTTTGCAGAAGTTGCAATAAGTATTATATCTCCATCTCTAAGTTTTTTTATTACTGATTTTATATTTCTTTTATAAATAACAAAAAATGTTTGCTCACTTAAAAATTCTTCTATATTTTTTATTTTTTGAATATATTGTTTATTATTTTGAAGCGCAGGATAAAATTCAATATTATTAGACATAAAATTAATATTAAATTTATGCTTTGTCCCGCCTAATGATTCCGTTATATCTTCAACAACTCCCTTCTTTATATTATTTATTATCCATTCACTTGTATAATGTAACCTTGTAGTATAATCCCCTAGCTTCCCATCACGATATCTTGTGTATATAACTTCATCAACAAGATCACTAAACCTAAAATGTTGTTTCTTTATACAACGTGCAATACAAAGTGAATTTTCAACAAAAGTCACACAATCTAATTCTTCAAGATTAACAACCGCCTCTTCTACTTCATTTCTATCAAGTGTACCTGCAACATAAGGTGTATCTACAAAACTTACTGCTATTCTAGATATTAAATCACTTATATCCATACTGTACCACTTTTGTCTACAAGCATGAGTTATAATTTCACTGAATATTTTCCCCGTAGATGACAAAGTTTCTTCTTGAGATAATAATTTATCTGTTCTTACAAATAAAACTGCTGTTATCCCAACTAAGCTATAAAAAAAATCACGTCTTGTCATACTAAAACACTTTTTATAATGTAAATTATATAAGTTAATTTATATATTAATTTTTTTAGTGTTTTTATTTACTATTTTTTTTACAACCGGCGTTTCAACACATTTTATCAAAAAATTAGCAGTAGTTTTAACTAACCATTTATAACATTCATCAGGAAAATAGGAATAATCAACATTTTGAATTATATTGCTATTAAGCATATATAGTTTATCTTTAATTCCAAAATCAACAAAAAACATATCTATATTATAATGTTTCTTGATTAATTTAATATTGGAATTTATTTGTTTTTGTAAAGATTGTTCAATAACTTCATCTATTAAATAATATCTATCTTTTACAGGTTTAAAAAAATTATAACCAATAATAAATTTTTCATCACCAACAACTAATACTCTAAAATGTTTATCATATTCAAAAGTTTGTTGTAAAAGCAATACATTGTCATCCGAATTATCATAAACAGAATAAAATTCTTGCGAATTATAAACCTTCACATAATTATAAAAGTTATCATATAATTTATTTGGTAAAATATAAGCCGGAAAACCAATATATTTAAACGTCTCTTCCCAATCTAAAGGATATATTAAATTCCTTAGCATAGTATCATCTATACCAACAGGCAATGATTTGTTTGGAATAATAGCAGTTTTAGGAATGTTAATTTTTAATTTTTTTAATTCTGATAAAAATACAAATTTATCAGCAAAAAAAGGAACATCAGAATAATTAATAATTTTAATCCCTTTATTATTAAGAAATTTTAAAACAGTTTTATAAAAAGGTACTTTATTAGAAAATCTATCAAAAATAACAACATAATCTGAACTATTTTCAAAATTAAAAATACCTATTTTTATTTCTTCCGCAATAATATCAAGATTATTTTTTAAATTAATAAATTCTATAATATCATTAGAAAATGATACCTCATCCCCAAATAAAAAGCCTATTTTTTTCATAGAACACCCTCTGATTATCCTATAATAAATATAAAAAATTATAATAACATAATAAGATTACGAAATTAACTAAAATTTGTTTTTTCTTATTTTATGTCCTCTTTATTTTTATTTTTAGGTAAAAATATTTTCTTTTCTATATTATATTCTTTATTTTTCTCAAATGATTGCTTAACAAGAAGTTCGCCTATTAATCCTAGCGAAAATAATTGAACACCTATAATAATAAGCGAAACAGAAAACCATGCAAGCGGTCTATCAGAAAGATAAGTAACACCTGCTAACCACTTTATACTAAGTACAGTAAAAATACAAGTACCAATTAATATACTTAAAGTTCCATATAATCCAAAAAAATGCATAGGACGTTTTAAATATTTCGTTGTAAAAACAACCGTTAACAAATCTAAAAACCCACGAATAAAACGAGAAAATCCAAATTTAGTTTTTCCAAATTTACGTTTATGATGAGCAACAGGAATTTCTGTAACTTTAAAACCTTGCCATGATGCTAAAGCTGGTAAATAGCGATGCATTTCACCATAAACTTGTAAATTATCAATAACCTCTCTTTTATATAATTTTATCCCACAATTAAAATCATGAAGTTTAATACCACTTGTAATAGAAGTAACAAAATTAAAAAATTTAGACGGTAAAGTTTTACTTATAGGATCATATCTAACTTTCTTCCATCCCGAAACTAAATCATATCCACTCTTTAACTTTTCTAACATATTTTTAAACTCAAATGGATCATCTTGTAAATCAGCATCCATTGTACCAACATATCTACCACGCACTTCTGCAAAACCTGCCGCTAAAGCTGCAGATTTCCCATAATTTCTCCTGAATTTTATACACTTAAATTTAGGATTCCTTTCATGTAATCTACATAATATATCAAAAGACGAATCTGTCGACCCATCATCCACAAAAATAACTTCCCAAGAATTTCCTGCTATTTCAGATAAAGCCTGTTCTGTTATCTCAGCTAAAGGTTCTAAAGATTCACCTTCGTTATATAATGGTACAACAATAGATATTAAACAACCATATCTAAATTTATTAAAGTATCTATCCTTTTTCTCTTCTACATTTTGAGAATTATTCATCAACATAAATTAATTTCATTATATAATTAAAAATTTCAAAAAATAGTTTATAGTTAATATATTATTTTCAACCAAAATAATTAAAATATTATAATAATGTATAATTATAAATAGTTATAAAATAATAAAACTTATAACTTAATTATAATTTTATAATTTTAAAAAACTCTATATTACCATAAAAGTCTATTAATTGCATAAAATATATACCTTTCATTAAATGCCCAATATTTAATTCTTTATCTTTTAAATCCAAATCAGTATTAAAAACTATTCCTCCACATATATTCATAATCATACAATTAACATATTTACCGGCTTCTATCGGAAATATACTATTTACAATTTTTGAATTATTATTAATATTATTAACAAAGTTATGCTCTTTCGAATTAATACTTGTATGCTTTTTATTATACCAGATAGTAAAATCAAAACGTCTATGTGCCTCATTATCAATCAAAATTTCCTCTACTTCTTTCATATTAATAGGTTCTGTTCCATCCATCCATTCGTAACAAGAAAAATGAGCGGAATCTATCCCAACTGGTAATTTCCCCCATTTTATAGTAATATTTTGACTATACTTGCCCCATACTACATTCATTCTATATTTATGTTTAAATTTGTCTTCAAATTCTGGAATATGCTTAAAATCTACATAACTATCAGAATCATAAGGCAATAAAGAATCTTTTACTATTACACAATAAATACTATTTGGTGGAGGCGGAGGTAAAAATTCATATTCTTTAAGTTCTTTATTATCAAAATAAAATATAATATCTTTATCCCAACCGTCTGTAGCTTTTGCATCAACACCTATGTAACATATACAGGATTGTCCTATATCATTTACAGTTTTAAGTTTTATTTTAGGCCCCCATATATCAGACGCAAGTGTAAGATAACTAAAACAAAATAAAAATAATATATAAAATAATTTTCTCATTTCTTATATATAACCTAAATTAAATAAAAATACAAAGATAATAAATTTATTTAAATTTAACATTAATTATTGTAATAAAATAAGCATTTCTAATTCATATTAAATGTTTCTATTATATACTCTAATAACTTTTCATAAAAGAACGCATCTTCTAAAGGAACCCATAAATATAATTTAGCTAAATCTCCTTTATTATTTACAGCATAGTATTCTATTATATATCTTTTTTCCATCCCATTATCGTCATATTCAGCTTTTACAAGACCCTGTATTAAAAGTGGATTAGAATTAAATAACTTCCTAAAAGTAATTCTATAATAATTATATTTTGACCTTTCCATTTCACGTTCTAAAATATATTTATCAGCAATTAATGCCATTTTAGCTAAAATATCATTAGTTTCATTTGTTGTTGTATCTTTTATATTATTTTTTATGATTTTTAATTCTCCCCCAAAATTATAAGCAATAGTATCTGCATTTACTACATTGTAAAAATCTTTATTAAAAAATTTAATAATAACAGTATCTTGTACTGTATCTTTTTTATCATAAGAAAAAGCACGCCAATTCTCAGGTATTTTAAATTTAAATGATTTATCAGCAGGAACTACTTCTTTATATTTTAATAAATTAATTTGAACCCCTTTTTCTTTTTGTATTTTTTCAATTTTTATATAATCTAATTCTGCTTTTTCACTTTCTTGTAATTCATTATAACATAAAGCTCTATTATTTAATATATCAACATTGTTTGAATCTATCTCTAAAATTTTTGTAAAGTATTCAGACGCCTTTTCATAATCTTTCTTAAAAAAATACGAATTTGCCATATTTTGCATTAAAAACAAATTTTGATTATTATTTTTTTCTATTAATTTATATTCTATTAAAGCTTTATCATATTGTTTTAATGCAGCATAAGTTTGTCCTAACATCATAACTATATTAAAATTTTCTACATCGCTTGGACAAACTTTTTTAGCAATAATAAGATCTTTTAAAGCTTCTGAATATTTAGCTTGATTAAAAAGAAGTCTTCCCCTATTAAAAAAAGCATCTGCCCGTTTATCATTTAATTCTATTGCAGTAGAATAACTTATAAAAGCACTATCAAGCTCACCTAAATTTTCACACGCCGCACCTTTCAAATTATGAACATCATAATTTTTATTAGATTTTTCAATATATTTATTGGCCATAAGTTTAGTAATATCTGAACGTCCTAAATATAAATTACATATACCTATATCAATCAATACAGATAAAGAATCGGGATATTTTTTATATAATTCATTAGCAATTACAATAGCTTCTTTATAATTGCTTTTTGATAAAAGTAATTTTATTTCTTGCGATTTTATATTAAATTCTGAAACTTCTTGCGAAAAAGAATTTTCCATAAATAGAAATAAAAATAAAATAAAAAAACATACATTTTTTAATAATGATCTTATAGTCATAAATAATTTCATAGTTATATTTTCATTTTTGGAATAAATTCTTGAATATATATAGGAACTAATTTAGCAGAATCAGTAAATATTGATTTTTTATATAAGTTAAAAGCATAACGACCTATTATAGAAGCCGTTAATGTTTCACAACTAAAATATAATAAATTTTCAAAAATAGGTTCATTTGATACAACAAATGTATCCTCTTTTAATTTGTCTTTTAACACATCAAAATTAATTATAGATATATCTTCAATTACTTTCATTTCTTTATCAAATTTTTGACAATAAAATAAATTCGAATGAGAAGGAATAATTGCTAATATATTTTTTATATTAGATTCTTTTATTTTATCAATAGTTATGATATTATAAACCATTGCACTTAAAGTAGGAACTGCTATCAATTTTGGAAAATTGTCAATCGTTAATCCTTTTGCTATAGCCGCTCCTATTCTTAAACCCGTAAAAGAACCCGGCCCGTTTGAAATAGCAATAGCATTTATATTTTTTAAGTCTAATTCATTGTCAACTAAACATCTCCTAATAAATTCAGCACACAATTTATCGTGTTTATTCCCTTTAAAAATAGTATACTCACATAAAACTGTTGTTTCACTTAACAAAGATACACTACAATTGCTTCCACTTGTCTCTATTGCTATGATTTTAGTATCAGTCGTCATATTATTTAATTATTTCAATTATTGCTATTATTGCAATTTATAAATTTTTTTTGTAATTCTTATTATAATTATTTAATTTAATGCAAAATATATTTGAATTATCATACATTAAAACTAAGTTAATAAATTATTATAAAAAAAACACATTTAATTTTTTATAATTTTATAATAAATAATTAGTATTATTATATTTTTTTTTGTAATTTTACACTTAAATTGTAATTTAATTTTTTATTTAATTTATAAATATAATTAATAAATATCATAATATGCTAACAATATATACAGATGGAAGTAGTCTTGGTAATCCAGGTAACGGCGGATGGGCCGCAATAATAAAAGATGATAAAAATAATATTATAGAATTAAGCGGCGGGTTTAAACATACAACAAATAATAGAATGGAATTATATAGTGTTATTGAAAGTTTAAAATTTGCACATAAAAATAAAGAAACAACAATTTCTATTTTTACTGATTCACAACTTATATGTAACAGCATAAATAAAGGATGGCTTTATAAATGGACTAAAAATAATTGGCGAAAAAGTAACGGTACAAAAGTACTTAATATAGATCTTTGGGATACCTTAAATAGTCTGCTTGTAGGATTAAATGTATCTTTTATATGGATAGCAGGACATAACGGTATAGAAGGAAATGAACGATGCGATATGTTATGTAAAAAAGCAGCTGAACAAGCAACTTTAGAAGATACAGTATACATAAATACTATTAATTCACAAAATAATAATATAGATTTTTATAATAATAACTTATCAAATAACACAACATTAAATTCAAATATAAAACATTCAACAGAAAAAAAGTATAAATATACTAGTAAGTGCGGAAATTATATTCTATATGTAAATAAAGAAAAGAAAATAGCTAATATTTATAATAAAGATAACATAAATAAAATATTAATTGAATTTAATTTGTAAGCATTAATAAAATATCTAATTAATAAAAAAAGGATATGTTATAATAGGATAATATATTCGGTTTAGTATCAATCCACATGCAGGTGCAAGAGTAGAATTGAAACTCCTGTCTTTCTGTTTTAAAGAATTTTCTACATCTTTTATAGAACGTTTCCCTCGAATAACATCAAACATTGCCCCTATAATAGAACGTACCATCCCATAAACAAATCTATTCGACTTAATTATTAATTCAAAATTATATTCATCAGTCTGTCGCCATTTACATAGATTAACATCACAAACATAATTTTTTATTGCAGTATTTTGTTTTGAAAAAGTTGTAAAGTCATTCTTCCCTTCAAATATATTTGCAACATCAAATAATAAATTTTTATCAAATTTATAAGGATAATATGCTGAATAATATCTATTGAATACTGTCTGCTTTGTACAAAATTTATATATATATTCTCTCGCAATAGCATCGCGTCTTGCATTAAAATTTAAGTTCGTAAACCATACATTATTAACAAAAATATCATTTGGTAAAAGCGAATTTAATGCAATCGCCATTTTATCAGTGTTATTAATAATCAACTTATCTATATTAAAATTCACAATTTGGGCAGCCGCATGTACCCCCGCATCTGTTCGTCCTGCACCAACAGTATTAATTTCTTCACCGTAAATACAAGATATTGCGTTTTCTATTTGCTGTTGTATCGTCTCAGCATTTATTTGCTTTTGCCATCCTGAATAATTAGTTCCATCATATTCTACAGATAAAATTACTACCATAATAAATCATAATAAATAATATAAATTTAATAGAAAAATAATTATAAAATATATACTTATTCTCCCTCACATGGACATATTTTTTGTCTAATTTCTTCCGAAATTTGAAATTCTTTAAAAGGTTTAAAATTTGCTATCATATTTTTTACATTATAAAATTTTTTATATGCCCCATCAGTATTTTTCTCCCAATATATCCTTGCTTGTTGGTTTGAATAATTACAAAATTGCATTAAAATCATTGATGCAACATAACCTGATTGATGCCATCCATTCCAACAATGTAAATATATAGGTCCAAGTTCAGCATCATTTATTCTATCATATACCATTGATAATATTTCTCTTTGAGTTTTTATATTCATTCCAGAATTTTGAATATATTTCAAAGTATCTGTATCAGAAGCTATCATTTTTTTTGCAGTAGAAAAATTCGTACCATATAAATAAATAGCAACTGAAAAACCCTCATTAAATAAATTTTCTAATCCATCAGGTGGTAACGGATTATGATTATGCCGTTTATTTGTTTTATGATAATAATTATTTGCACCCCCACGATAAGCAATCCCATGCAAAATAGGCTTCATATTACGTGTTCCATACAACGCATCAAAACCATTTCCGAAATTATCTGTTATTTTTTCGTTTAAACAATTTACTTCATAACGTTCTTTATAAAAATTAAGTTTCTCTTCAATATTTTTAAAATTTTTTGCATATAAATTATATATAAAAGAAAATACAAATAATATCAAGAAAAAAACCTTCATTATAAATACCTTTAATTTATTAATATCAACCTTGTTAATTTTTTTATTATATATATATATTATAAAAAAGATTTCATTTTTTTTATAATATATTCAATTTTTAATTTCTTTCAAAAAATAAGTAAAATATAAAGCTAATTTTATTAGAAAAAATTATAAAATCAAATAAAAAAATAATAATTTTTAAAATAAAAATTTGTTTTTATTCAAAAAATTATTATTTTGCAATTGTGATATGTGTAAAATTTTACACAAAACTTATTGAAAATGATTTTTTTTGACTTTTGTTCTTAGAATTACATAAGATTTTTTAATTATTTATGAAAACACAACCAAATAAAAAAATATATAAAACAAGACTAATAACCATCTTTACAATAATACTATTAACTTTTATTTTTGTTTCAAGTAGTACAGAAATATTTGCTGCAAAAAGAAAAAAAAGAAGTAAACGTAAAGTAACAAGATTATACAATAAAAAGAAAACTAAAGCAGAAGCAATAGAAATATTAAAAAGTTCAGAAGAAGTTTCTGAATTAGCAGGTTTAGAAGCAACAAAAGCAAGAAATTCAACTGCATATATAGATGTTAATTTAGATACAATATCACACCGACCTATTGATTCTGTTATTATAAATAATAATAGTAATAGTAACAAAACATCTAACTTAAATACGACATCTATAAAAACACATTCAGACATTGAATTATTAAAACATTATATAAATACAGAAAATGAAGAAGGCGAAGAAGGCGAAAATATAGAAGAATTAGAAGCGGAAGATGATGTTGAAATAAATATAGATGATTTCCGTTCAATATGGTTATTGTCAATGGGGTGCAATGATAATGAAAATGAAAAAACGTCTTTTGGCCAAAGTAAATCACAACTTATGTCCTTAATAATGAATTGGTTTGGTATTCCTTATAAATTTGGTGGTCGTACATCATCGGGGATTGATTGTTCTGCTTGGGTACAAGAAATATTTTACGAATCATGTAATGCACTATTACCACGTACTGCAAGAGAACAAGTACTAATTGGACGAAAAGTAAAACGCGAAAAATTAGAATTAGGTGACCTAGTTTTTTTCCATACTTATTCAAGACGATTTGCATCCCACGTAGGAATTTATCTCGGCGATAATTTATTTGCTCATGCAAGTTCACATAAAGGAGTTACAGTTTCATCTTTAGAATCAACGTTTTACAATAATAGATTCATTTGTGGTCGAAGATTAAGTACAGTAGATATAGATAATTATAAAATAGCCTCGTCTGATAAAATAACAACTAATTCCCAAAAAGAATTTTAATAAAGTAAATAAAATATATATAATATATTAAATAAAAGGCAGACTTTTTAGCTGCCTTTTGTTGTTTTTAAAAATTAAAAATTAAATATAAAGGCAAAAAATTATGATAAAAAGATATTCACGTCCTGCAATGGTTAATATATGGTCAGATAAAAATAAATATAAATTATGGTTACAAGTAGAAATACTAGCCTGTGAAGCACAAGCTAATCTTGGCTTAGTACCTCATGATGCTCTTGAAATTATAAAAAAGAAAGCTAAAGTAGATGTTGCAAGAATCGAAGAAATTGAACAAAAAACAAAACATGATGTAATAGCATTTATAACTAGTATTGAAGAATATGTAGGCGAAGCATCACGTTTTATCCATTTAGGAATGACTTCAAGTGATGTATTAGATACAGCGTTAGCAGTACAAATTAAACAATCAGGGGAAATAATTCTTGAAGGAATGAATAAATTATCAGAAGTGCTAAAAAGACGTGCTATTGAACATAAACAAACAATTTGTATAGGACGTAGTCATGGTATACATGCAGAACCAATTACATTTGGACTGAAATTTGCCCTATGGTATGAAGAATGTAAACGAAATATAAAACGTATAGAAAATGCTTTAAAAGACACAAGTGTAGGAATGATAAGTGGAGCTGTTGGAACTTATGAACATTTATCACCAGAAGTAGAAAAATATGTATGTAAAAATTTAGAATTAGAACCAGCTACTATATCCACACAAGTCGTACAACGAGATGCTCATGCAACATTTATATCTGCTCTTGCAATTGCATCAACTTTATTAGAAAAAATTACTACTGAAATTAGACATCTACAAAGAACAGAAGTTCTTGAAGCAGAAGAATATTTTTCACCCGGTCAAAAAGGTAGTAGTGCTATGCCACATAAACGTAATCCTATAGGCTCTGAAAATATTTGTGGGCAATCACGTTTATTACGTTCTTATTCTATTGCTGCTTTAGAAAATAATATATTATGGCATGAAAGAGATATATCTCATTCAAGTGTCGAAAGAATTATTTTGCCGGATGCTACTGTTACTTTTGATTATATATTAAATAGAACCATAAATATAGTAGATAATCTAATTATTTATCCTGAACGTATGAAACAAAATATGGATATTACAAAAGGATTATACGCATCACAAAAAGTTTTATTAAAACTTATAAATAAAGGATTAAAACGACAAGAAGCATATGAAAATGTTCAAAAATCTGCAATGCGTACTTGGAATGAACAAATACCTTTTTTACAATCTCTATTAGAAAATCCAAGTATTATGCAACACCTAACAAAAAAAGAAATAGAAACGCTATTTTCTTTTGAAGAAATATTCAAAAATGTAGACTATATTTTTAAAAGATGCGAAATAAAATAGAATTTATTAAGATTATTTATAAAAAGTAATAAGGAAAAAAGAGCTGAATTCAGCTCTTTTTATTATTTTATTTAGTTTCTATTAACTCTATTAATTTTCTATAAACTTGTTTTTTACTAAGTAATTCTCTATTTCCTAATAATATAAATTGTTCTCTTGCCCTAGAAATAACAACATTAAGTTTTCTATCAACTTCTATTCCATCAATAATTTTAGTAACAGATAGTAAGTCTAATAAAAAACTATTATTTGTTGCTGTTGAATATATAATTATATCTCTTTCTGAACCTTGAAATCGTTCAACAGTATCAACAGTTATTTTATTCTTTTGCTCTGCTGTTAAGCGCTTATATATTTCATTACATTGTAAACGCCAAGGTGAAATAACACCAATGGTTTTCTTTTCTAATAATTCATTAAATTCTATACTATTTATCAAATTAATAACAATATCTACTTCTTGCATATTTACTTTAGATACATATTTTTCAATTTCTGTATTAATAAATACATTTTTTAAATTATTCTTTACTACATCAGTTCGTTTTTTTAATCTATTTTTATAAAATAATGTATTACATAATTTCATTACATTCATAGACATACGACTTTGCTCAGTTAATAAACCATATACATTCCAACTATTCTTTTTAGATAATCTAAGCAATCTTTCAAATAAAGAATCTTTTAAATTATTAAACTCTATAGAATTCAAAGTTGCATCTTCTATCATAAGTTCTTTATCTGATACAGTAGAAATAGGCGGTAACTGTTTTTCATCACCTATCATAATAAAACGATTTACCTTAGACAATAACCCAACAATTTGAACTTCTAATATTTGTGTTGCTTCATCAATAATAATTGTATCAAATTTTTTTAATTCAAATATTTCATCAGTCTTGTTTGCAGTAGCAACAGTAGAAACAAAAACTCTTGTATTTCTTATTTTATCATCCAATTGATCATAAGGAATAAAACATATCAAATTTTCCTTATAGTTACTTACTCTATCATGCCCTAATTTAATAAAAGGAAAATCATTACTAATTTTCAATAATGCAGAACAAATTTCATCCACCGCCCTATTAGTATTTGCTAGTAATAAAATATTTTCATCTGTTTTTTCTATTAATACTTTTACTAGATACCTTAATATAAAAGAAGTTTTCCCTGTCCCCGGTGGTCCTTGAATAAGAAAATAATTTTTTGAACCTATAGCCTTTTTTATAATAATCTTTTTCTCTTCATCCAAATCTTGTATATTATTTATATAATCATTAATTTCATCATTATAACAAATATTTGCTTCTTTCAATCCTAAAATATAATCTTTATTATCAAAAATATTAAATATAAAATTATTTAAAGAATTATATAAAGCAGAATTAGCCGATTCCATATAATCTTTTTCAATACACCAAAGATTTTTAGATAAAGAAGCTTTTTGAATAAATTTATTACGCAAACTAACTTCTATTGTTGTCTCTGTTATTGCTACAATAACACCTCTTAAAAGTTGCTTTTCACTAACTAAATTTATATCATCCGTTTCATTAATAAAAATTTTTTGAGGATATATTCTACAAATATCCCCAACCCTAAATATAGAAAATTTATCATTAGAACTTTTTTTAAATTTAAGATGCAATTGTTCGAAATCACTTTCCTCTGGTGAAAATGTTAAATCAGATATAATAGAAAGATTTTGTTGTTTTTCTTCAAATGCAGTCAACCAAAAAGATGAAATTGAATCCGTTCTATTTTGTCTATCAGAATAATATCCAACCTTATTAGAAAATATTTCCTTTGTAATAAAAGCTACTTGTTCAGTAAAATATCTTTTTTCTATGTCTGATAATCTATTCAATTTTATATAAAAACTTTCAATATCATTTTTTAAAAATTTAGACATAGAATTCATCTGTTCTGCATTGAAACATTCATTAAATATAGAAGTATTTTTTAAAGATAATTCACGATAATATGCAACTATCCAATTTCTATTATTAATAATATCCCTATGTACAAATTCATTATCATCAATAATACAACGAAGTTTATTATCTATAGCAGTATTAGCATACAAAATAGAAGAATTACCTTTCCTATTTTTATATGTAGCTCTTAATAAAATATTATAACATACAATTTGTATATAATGATTAATCCAAAGTGGTAAAAATAAAGTCTGATTTTCTAATTCATTTAAACCTACATTAACCTGTATAGTTGAAGTAGGCGGTTTACCAGATTTTAATTCAACAACATTAATATTTTTTTCTTTATCTATAGTCATTAAATCAAGACGGCCCTGCAATCCATATTTATAAGACATAAAAGTTGGCTCTATATAATTTTCAGTAGAAGAATAATTTTTAATTATTATATCATAAAGCATTTTAAAAATTGAAAAAAAATATGAACGCCATGATCTTATAAATTTAACAATACTATTTTCTTCTTTTATAATAGAATTACTAATAAATGCATTTTGTACAACAAGAAAAGAAAGAGAATGTTTATTAATACTAATAGATAAAGCATGATTAAAATCACAGTCTTTATTTTCAAGTAATATATCAAACAATTCATTTACAATATTACCTTTTAAAAATAAATCATTCGTTGATAAACTAATAAATTTTTTTATAATAGGAATAATTGGGCTCTCAATACCTTTATTAAAACATAAACAAATTTCTGTAACATCTATAAGAAAATCAGGTTCAAGCACAGCTATAGTCTTTGAAGTTACTAAATAACAGTAAGAAAGTTTATCTTCAGATTGCTCTATTTCTTTATATAAAGATTCATATATTATATGTGATTTTCTTAATAAAATATCTAATTCTATTTTTTTTAAATTAAAAAATAATATATTAGAATATTTCCACGCCATTATTAACATATTATTTACCGATTTAGATAATATAATATTAACCTTATTAGCTTCTTCATCTATACAAGTCAATATACTAAAATCTTCATATTCAGTTCTTTTTATAAATAAAACTTTAAAAAAATCTATTAACCCATTTTCTAAATTATTATCTTCTTCTAATAAAAAATCAGTTTTAACTTCTTGATAAATACTTTCTTCTTCTAATAATTCTATTGGAATTTCAAAATTAGTTATGTAATTTATTAAATAACACAAGTTATCTTTATAAAAGTTAACTTGTAATTCGGTAGGACTAAAAGTATTGTTTTTTAATATATATTTACGAATAGTTTTAAATTTTATAAATTTAGATTTTATATCTTTAGATATATTATACTTACTAATCACAGTAAGAAGTTTAGCATAATCAGTAAAAAAAGTACTATTGCTTTCTAATAATATATCAAAAAAAATGTTCTGTTGCTCCCACAATTTACAAAATTTACTTCTTATAGATTCACTACTAACTTTTATACTATAAATATTTGCATATATATCATTTACTTTTTCTTCAAAACTTGTTAAATCTTTATTATTTGTCATAAACTATAAAATAGGTAATCTGAGTAATTTTGTTATAAAAAAATCTCGTTCTATGTATTTTTTTATAAAATTAAAATTATCTTCCTTTATAAATTCATCATTTTTATTTTCATTATAATCATTAAAAATAACCATTTCTAATTTTATATTATATTTCTTTATAACTTCAAAATTTAAAAGTGTTTGACTTAATGCACCTAATTTTCCAGAAGTAACAAGTATTAAAGGATATTTCTTTTCTACAATATAATCTAATATATAATAATTTTCAAAAATAGGAACCATTAATCCACCAGCCCCTTCAATTAAAACACGTTCATATCTGTTTATAAGAATATTAGTAGCATCACTTATTTGTTTTAAATCTATATTATAGTTATCTATTTTAGCAGCAAGATGCGGTGAACAAGGATATGAAAGTATTATAGGCATAGTAATGCGTTCTTTATCTTCTATTGTATATCCAATCCCCATAATTTTCCTATGAATATCAATATCTTCTGAGTATCCAATATTCCCTGTTTGTATAAATTTTTGAGTAATTGTTTTATATCCTTCGGACATCCATAAACTTGCAAGATAACCAGTAGCATAACTCTTCCCTATATTTGTATCAATTCCAGTTACAAAATAAACTTTATTCTCCATAATTATCTCTTCTTCTTTGCAATAATAAAAATTGGATGATATGTTAATAATACTTTATCATTAAACTTATAATCATATAATTTAAAAAAATTAAAAATATCACTTTTTAACCACATCTTATTATTATAAGCGTTAACACCCGTTTTTTTACAATGCAATAATACATCCAATGGCATATCAAAATATAAAGTATAAATATCTTCTTTTATTAAACTTATATGAAATTTTTTATCTAACATATCTTTTAATTCATTAATATTACGATAAACTAATGTATCAGTCTCTATTAAATGTCTAAATTCCTTAAAATGAGTCTTTCCAAACGTAGTTAAAATTAATAAACCATTTTCACTCAATGCATTATAACATTTTTGGAAAAAATTTGGTAAATTTTCAAACCATTGTATAGTAGAAGTAGAAATAATTACATCTATATAATTCCCAAAATTTAATTTTTCTGCATCACCAATTATAAAATCAACATTAATATTAAATTTTTCAAATAATATTTTATTATAATAATTCTTAACTCCTTCACAAATATCATTTAATAATAAATAATTCGGATTAAATAACTCTATTAAATTATTTGTTAATAAGCCAGTTCCACAACCAATTTCTAAAACTTTACTTACTTTATTATCTAAATTAAGGTCTTTTATATCACGAACAAGCCTATTTATTATATTTTTTTGAATTACTGCCTCTTTATTATAAGTTTTTAAAGATTTCGTAAAACGTTGTATTATCAATTGTTTATCAATCATATTTTTCTAAAAAATCAAATTCTAAGCAATATCTAAAACTATTTTCTGTAATAACTCTAAATCGTAATGTGCTACATCAACTATAATCTTATAAGTACTTTCATTCCAAGCATTTTGCTGATTTTTAGGTAAAAAAATCCTATCATTAATACCTATATAAGCTTTCTGCCAAAAAAAACTATCAACATTTTTATCAATATTTTCATTAATAAAAAATAATTCTTTTCTTAAATGCTCTATATCTACTTTCTCATTTTTTATGTTAAAATCCTCAAAAGCCGTTTTTGTATTGCACATACGGAATTGAAATTTTTTTAAATTTTGTTCATTCAAATTTTTCGCTGTATTTATAAATAATTGTTTATTAATTCCATATTCATTATCTATAGGATATGGAGTACCATTTATAGCTACTGTCTTATTTATTTTTTCAGTTTTATTATTACTAAAATAATAAGAAGCTGCCCAAACTCCTAACGACCATCCTATAATATTAATAGTTTTATATTTTAAAATTATATCTGTAAATAATTCTAAGTTACTATAATCATAGACAATCAACAAATCACATAGATTTGTTTTAAACTCTTTATATAATTTTGGTGTTGTAGACCACCCTGTAAAAATAATTATAAGCTCTTCTAAGTACTTATTTACAATAAAACTAGATTTCATTTAAACTATCTAAAACTTAATAATAAATATTTTTTAATATTATATATATTTAATAATAGATTTTATTTCTTCAAAATTCATACTTGCATTTAATGAAAAACGTAATCTAGCAGTACCTTCCGGAACAGTCGGCGGTCTAACTGCTAATACATATATATTATGTTTTAATAAATCATTTGACTTTTCTATTGCTATTTTATTTTCTTTTACTATAACTGGAATTATTTGAGACTTAGAATTATTAACATATCCTTTATTTTTTATTTCAGAATTAAAATATTCAGATAATTTATTTAATAATATACGTTTATCATTATAATTAATTAGATTATTCATAATAAAAAAAGTCCATAATATATTTATTGGCGGTAAAGCAGTAGAAAAAATAAAAGATCGCATTTTATTTATTAAAAAATTACGTACTACCTCTTTACATACAACAAAAGCACCAACAGATGCTATTGCTTTTCCAAAAGTTCCAACTAAAAAATCTATTTCTGAAATACATTCACACTCTTCTGCAACTCCTAATCCTTTTTTCCCAACAACACCTACTGCATGTGCCTCATCAACATATAATAAAATATTAGAATACCTATTTTTTATTTCAATTAATTTTAATATATCCGATTTGTCTCCATCCATGCTAAAAATACTCTCTGTAACAATAATAATTTGCTCATATAAATTATAATTATTTTTTATTATATCTTCTAAATGTTCATAGTCATTATGTCTATATCTAAAAAAATTACATCTACTTAAAATAATTCCATCTATAATACTAGCATGAACAAATTTATCTGCTACAATTAATGTTTTATTATTAGAAATAGCAGGAATAATACCAACATTCATATGATACCCACTATTAAATATTAATGCAGCTTCAGAACAATATAAAGAACACAATAAATTTTCCAACTCTTCATATATTTTAATTTTTCCACCTAATAACCTTGAAGAAGAAGAAGTAAATGAATATTTATCTATATCTATATTTTTATAGAATTTATCTCGTAAAGAAACATCAATCCCTAATCCAAGATAATCATTAGAGGTAAAATTCAATAATAATTGACCTCCAATATCTACATATT
The DNA here is from genome assembly GCA_964472015.1 of uncultured Hyphomicrobiales bacterium. Taxonomy (GTDB): domain Bacteria; phylum Bacteroidota; class Ignavibacteria; order Kapaibacteriales; family UBA2268; genus JAAYTD01. The sequence goes on from CAYYIP010000009.1 coordinate 32,003, forward strand.
TACCTCTATTTTCAGCAATAGGTAAAAAACGTAAATTAGAATTAATAGCAAGTTCATTAATAGTCCTTTGAAAATTACATAAACTCATATAAATATATCTAATTAAATTCAGAAACAATTTTTATTAATTTAGAAGTTAAAAAATTCAATTGTGAATTTGAAATTATAAAAGGTGGCATTATATATATTAATTTTCCAAAAGGTCTAACCCAAATTCCTTCTTCTACAAATCTACGTTGTATTTTAGCTAAATCTATTATTTGCTTTGTCTCTATAACACCAATTGCACCGAGAACTCGTACTTCTTTAACAATATCTAAATTTTCAGCTGGTTTTAATTCATTTTTTAACTGAGATTCTATATTTTTAACTTGTATTTTCCAATTATTTTTAATTAATAATTCAATAGATGCTTTCGCTATTGCACAAGCTAATGGATTAGCCATAAAAGTAGGACCATGCATAAAGGCATATGGTTCATTATTAGAAATTGTATCAGCAATATCATTTGAAGTTAAAACTGCAGACATTGTCATATATCCGCCCGTTAACGCTTTTCCAATACACATAATATCAGGAATTACTTTAGTATATTCATAAGCAAATAATTTTCCTGTTCTTCCAAAGCCAGTTGCAATTTCATCAAATATTACTAATATATCATTATCCTTACATAATTTATAAGTTTGATTTAAAAATTCAGGGCTGTAAAAATACATTCCACCTGCACCTTGTACAATAGGTTCTAATATCAATGCTGCAATATCATTTTTATGTATATCTATAATATGCTTTACTTCATTTATATCATTTAAATTAAATTTATCATTAAATTTTGAAATCGGATGATTAATAAAATATCTTTTTGATAAGTCTGCTCCAAATATATTATGCATTCCGGTTACTGGATCACAAACACTCATAGCATTCCAGGTATCACCATGATATCCTGAACGAAGGGTTATAAAATTTGTTTTATTAGGACGTTTTTTTGCATACCAATATTGAATAGCCATTTTCATAGCTATTTCAACAGCAACCGAACCAGTATCAGCATAAAATATTTTTTGAAATTTAGAAGATACTATACTTAATAATAATTTTCCTAATTCAATAGCAGGCAAATGAGTAATCCCGCCAAACATAATATGCGACATTAAATCTAACTGTTTTTTTGCAGCTTTATTTATATAATCGTTATTATATCCATGTACTGCTGCCCACCAAGATGACATTCCGTCAATTAAATGTTTTCCATTATATAATTCTAGTTCAACTCCTTTTGCACTTTTAACTAAATATGTAGGCAAAGGATTAGTTGTTGATGTATAAGGATGCCATAAATGTTCTTTATCAAATATATCTATCATCTTATTTTTATTATTGTAATTTATAATATATTATAATAAATAACCAGTTTTTTTGATTAGTTTTTTATCCTCACTTATATCACATCCCGTTGTTGTTAACATATCACCAACTATAGCAGAATTAATTCCTATTTTCATCGCTCGTTCCATTGTATCCCTTGATAAAGATATACGACCTCCTGCAAAACGTAAATCTGCCATAGGAAGTATTATACGGAAAATAGCAACTGTTAAAAGAAACTCATCTACAGATAAAGGTTTTTGATTTTCAAGAGATGTTCCTTTTATAGGAATTAATATATTAATAGGTATACTATTAACATTTAGTTCTCTCAAAGCGGTCGCAAATTCTACACGTTGTTTCATACTTTCACCCATTCCAATAATCCCACCAGAACAAATCTCCATACCAACATTTAAAGCAAATTTCAATGTATTAACTTTCTGTTCAACTGTATGTGTTGTACATAAATAAGGGAAAAAAGATGGAGCTGTTTCTAAGTTACAATGATAACGTATAATCCCTGCTGCTTTTAACTCTTTTAAATCATTTTCCGATAACAACCCTAATGAAGCACATATATTTATATTTGTCCTTTCTTTTATATAAAAAACTATTTCACAAATTTGCTCTAACTCTTGTTTTGTTAATCTGCGCCCAGATGTAACCAATGAAAAACGATTTACACCCTGTTCTTGGTTATGTAATGCTAATTTATAACACTCTTCTTTTGATAATATATCATATACTTTTACTACAGAATTACTGTATATTGACTGTGAACACCATTTACAATTTTCAGTACATTTCCCACTTTTCGCATTAATAATAGAACACATATCAAAAACTTTTGTCTTTTTTTTATTTGTTATTCTAGACGCAAAACTATATAGTTTTTCTTGTTCATTATCAGCAAGAAGTTGTAATACTTCTTCTTCAGTTATTAGAATATTATTTAATATTTTTTCTTCTGCTTCTTTTATTGTTATATTTAACATTTTATTTTATTACTTATTTATATTTATTTTACATCTTGTTTTGAAATTTCTTTTTCTATATCTACATTTTCAATATCTGTTATATTTATATTAGAAATTTCTTTAAGTTTATTTACATCTTCTTGAGTTACATTTAAAGTTATTGAATTTACATTAGGTTCTGTTTGTAATTTTTGCTCAATTATTTCCTCTAAATCACGTAATTTTGGAAGTTCAATTAATGAACTTAATCCAAAAGTTTTTAAAAAATTATCTGTTGTAACATATAATAAGGGTTTTCCAATAACATCTTTATGTCCAGCAGTAATAACAAGCTGTTTTTCCATTAAATTATTTATTACTTCTACTGAACTCATTACGCCCCGTATTTTATCAATTTCTTGTCTTGTTACTGGTTGCTTATATGCTATTATTGCTAAAGTTTCTAACTGTACATTAGAAAATTTTTTTGCAGATTTTAATTTTAACATCTTATGTACTAATTCGCCGTATTGAGGTAACGTAACAAATTGATAACCACCAGCATAATTAATAATTTTATAAGGTCTATTAGAAGAAAATAATTCATTATTTATTTCATCAATCATTTCCCTAATATCTGATATATAAAAATTTGCTTCTGCAGCAATTGTCTCTAAAGCAGCAATTATTTCCTTGTTTGGATTTGTTGTTAATAATTTATTAGAATATATATCATCTGTAATATTTCCTATTTCTTCAAGATTATTATAATATACATTATCCTTATTTTTATTCTGCTTAATTATCGGTAATTCTGTATCAGAAAGTACAATTGAAAATATATTTTTTTCTGTAAGTAATTCATCTGGATTAGCAGCAAAAATAAGCGCTTCTATAATAGAACGCTGTACATCTCGAGTTAAAGATAAAAATAATGGTAACGTAGCTTTCATTTTTTATAAATTTATATTTTATAAATATATAATTTAAATTATTATAATTACATTTTTTTTTGTATTTTAAAAATATTTTAATTTTTAAAATACTATTTTTTTATGATATGAAAAAATTTATATTAAATATTTTTAATCCTATTTTAATATTTTCAAATATAAAAAAAATAAAAAAATTAAACTTTCTTTTTACTATATCTATAATATTTGTTTTTATAACAAACATATTAAAAACACAAACTTTTGATGAAATTGAATTGTTTGATGGAATTGTGCCTTTATATTCATATGGAATAGATACAACAGGACATTGGTGGGCTATTACTGAGCCTTTTTCTAATAGATACAGAGCTATTATTGATAAAAAAGAAAGTATGGTTTTTGATGATATTAGTAAAATTATTTTTGCTCCGGGAGGTAAAAGTTGGGGGTACTTTGGAAGTATAAGTGGCAATATATATATAGTAGATGAGCAAAAAGAAACTCTATTAGAAGGAGCTACTGATTTTGGTGAAATAACATTTTCGCCAGATGGCACACAATGTGCATATTCTTATTTTAAAGTAAATATGGAAATAATACAATTACCTTTTAAAACAATAGAAGTACAAAACAGAACCAGTAAATTATTTATTGATAATACAGGATTATCATTTGCATTTATTGCAAATAGATTAAATATGCAAGTAATAAATATTAATGGAATTGAAACTTCTGGTTATAATGAAATAAAACCTATAGGATTTTGGCACACAGGTGAATTCATTTATGCTATAAGAAATGGAAATATTTGGGATATCATGCAAGGTAAAAAAAAATTAGGAGATTCTTTTGCTAAAATAATAGATGCTAAAATAAATAATACCGGAACAGTTATGGCTGTTCTTGTACAATTAAATACGGGTAAATGTATGTCAATTATGTTTTCTGAAGAATACACAGATCCTATTTATGGAAAAAATTACAACTATACATGGGGATTATCATTACATCCTATATATCCACTTATAGGATTTATTGCAACAGATGCTTCTGCAAGAACATATGTAGTACAAAATCATACCGAATATTATACTGAAGGTGATATTAGTATTCCTTTTTATTCTTATGATGGCGAAGAATTAATTTTTATTGATGAAGGAAATTTTAATCCCTATTTAAATATAAATGGACGTAGGCATCCTGTTTATTTAGAAATATCAACAGAAACTCCAATAGCAAAAAAACCAAAAAGTTCAACTTTTGCGTATTCCACAGCTACTACACTACTTGTGCAATATTATGAACAAAATAAATATTATACTGGTTTTATGACTGATAATACAAGTGAAACTATTTGGAATTGGCGTACAGAAGAATATCAAACATTAGGTAATATACGTGATAGATTATATTTAATAAAATGTAAACCTTAATATTATTTTAAACATAATAAAAATATATAAAATAAATTTTATAAAATAATACAATTTTAATATAAAGAATTACGTATATTAAATAATAAAATGTTAATAATATAACAATAATATTATTAAACAAATTAACTTAAATTTTAATATACTAAATACAAATAATATGAAAAATACAGATAAAAAATTCTTACTTATAATACTTGATGGTTGGGGCATAGGTGATAAGTCACAATCAGATCTAATACATAATGGCGATACACCATATTTTAAAAGTTTATTAAAAAATTATATAAATTCTCAATTAATTGCTAGTGGTGAAAGTGTAGGCTTACCTGATGGACAAATGGGCAATTCAGAGGTGGGACACTTGAATATAGGTGCCGGAAGAATTGTTTATCAAGATTTACTTAGAATTAATATTGATATCAGAAACAATACAATATTGAAAAATCCCATTATTATTGAAGCAATAAATAAAACAAAAGAAAATAACAAATCTTTACATTTATTAGGATTAGTTTCAGATGGTGGTGTACATTCTCATATATCTCATCTTTACAAATTATGTGATATAGCAAAAGAAAATGGATTAAATAAAGTATTTATTCATTGCTTGATGGATGGTCGAGATACTTCACCAAAAAATGGAATAAAATATATACAAGATTTACAAACACATCTAAAAACATCAAGTGGAAAAATTGCTTCTATTTGTGGACGTTATTATACTATGGATAGAGATAAACGTTGGACACGTATAAAAGAAGGATATGATTTATTAGTATATGGAATAGGAAATAAAGAAATAGATCCTATAAAAGCAATGGAAAATAGCTATAATAATAATATAACTGATGAATTTATAAAACCAATTGTAATAATTGATGAAAAAAACGAACCAATTACTACAATACAAGACGGAGATACAGTTTTATGTTTTAATTTCCGTACTGATAGATTACGTCAAATAACAACAGCTTTAACTCAACAAGATTTACCAGAATTTGGAATGAAAAAACTAAACCTGAATTATTATACTATGACTGAATACGATAATACATTTAAAAATATAAGTGTTATATATAAAAAAGAATTTATAAAAAATACACTTGGTGAAGTAATTTCAAATTCTGGATTAACTCAACTAAGAATAGCAGAAACCGAAAAATATGCTCATGTTACTTTCTTTTTTTCTGGTGGACGTGAAAAAAAATTTGATAAAGAAGAACGTATTCTAATAGATTCACCAAAAGTATCAACTTATGATCTACAACCAGAAATGAGTGCTTTTTTGGTAAAAGACGCATTAGTTAAAGAATTAAAAAAACAAAAATTTAATTTTATTTGTTTAAATATTGCTAATGGAGATATGGTAGGACACACTGCAATAAAAGAAGCAATTTTAAAAGCAGTTAAAACAGTTGATATATGTATTAAAGAAATAATAGAAACTGCTACTGAAAATGGATACGATTGCTTATTAATAGCAGATCATGGAAATGCAGACCATTATGTATATGAAGATGGAAAACCTGATACTGCACATTCATTAAATCCAGTACCGTGTATATTAATAAATAACAAAAACTCACAAAATAAATATAATAGTATAAAAAATGGGAAACTATGTGATATAGCTCCTACTATATTAAAATTAATGGATATTCCTATTCCTAAAGAAATGACTGGAGAAATATTAATAAAATAGATATTTATTATAATGGATATTAATTTAATAAAAAAAATATCAAACGCATTAATACATTCAAATATTAGTAAATTTTTAAATTTTTCACAAATAATATCATTTTGTAGTGTATTGTTAGGAACTTTAGCTCTAATTTTATCCCTATCTATTTTAAATGGATTTGACTATAAATTAAGAGAAACGGCTAAAAAATTTACTTCTGATATATCAATATATACAATAAACAATACTTATATTAACAATATTGATAGTATTAAAAACTATATATTAAAAAATGAAGAAATTAAATATGTAACACCTGTAATATATTCAGAAGGTTTAATATCTACTAAAAATTATACTTGTGGAATAAATATACAATCAATAGATATTAATAATTCATTAAATAATTTTCACAATAATATTATAGAAGGTATATTTAAATTTTCTAATAGTACAGCCAAAGAAATAATAATAGGAAAAACATTAGCCCGTAAGCTTGGTGTTAAAATTGGAGATAAAATACTTTTATATGCTTTAAAAAATACAGAAACAATAAATTTTTCTTCTATAACTTATGCACAATTTACAGTAAAGGCGATATATAATACAGGTATGCTAAAATACGATGAAACAGTAATCTTTTGTCCTATACAAACATTAGCAAACATACTGGAAATGCCTCTAAAAACAGCTAATTATTTAGAAGTATATATAAACAATATTAAAAATGTAGATAAAATAGCTATTAAATTAGAAGATAATTTGGGTTATCCTTTTTTCCCAGTTACATATTATGACATAAACAAATCTATTTTTGCTTGGATAGAATTACAAAAAGAACCTATTCCTATTGTTTTAGCAATAATTAGCATCGTTGCTATATTAAATATAGTAACAACATTAATTATAGCCGTTGTAGAAAAAACAAATTCGATAGGAATATTACAAACTCTTGGATTAAGTAGAAAAAATTTAATAAAAATATTTTTATTTCAAGGAATAAGAACTACTATTTTAGGTTCAGTATCAGGTTGTTTACTAGCGTTTATATTTTGTATATTACAAATAAATTTTGGTATAATAAAACTAAATAGTAGTATTTATTTTTTAGATACATTACCTATAAATTTAGATATATCATATTTTATACTAGTTATAGGCATCACATCCTTAATTTCAATTATAGCTTCTTTCATCCCAGCGGCAATAGCAACTAAAATAACTCCTTTAAAAGCTATAAAATTTGATTAGTTAATAGTTTATTATTAAATAATAAATTATTTAACCAATAAAAAAATATACTCTATTAATTATAATTAATAGAGTATATTTTTATAAAAAACTAAAATATTAATACTAAGAAATATTATGCTAAATCTTGAGCAACAAAAGGTATCAAAGCAAGATGTCTTGCATATTTAATAGCTTTTGCAATTTCTCTTTGTTGTAAAGCATTAACACCCGTAATTCTTTTTGGTAGAATTTTTCCTAAATCATTAGTATAACGAGTAAGAGCTTTCCCATCTAAATAATCAACAACTCTACGGTTACCCATAGGATTTACTTTTCGTTTTTCAATACGACGTTGTTTGCTATTTCTATTACCCGGAGTATTTATACCCATTTGCATAGGATAAAGAGAACTATTACCAATATTATTATTTTGATTATAGCTATTTTTTCCATTACGTTGATTCATATACATTATTTCTTCCTCCTCTCAATAATATTTTGAGTTTTTTCTGCACGTTTTTTAAATCTATCAACACGTCCAGCAGTATCAACTAAGGTTTGTTTCCCTGTATAAAAAGGATGTGATTTTGAATCAATATCAAGAATTATTTTATCTGCTTTATAACATGAACGTGTATAATATACCGTGCCATCAGTCATAACAACTTCTAAGTTATGATAATAAGGATGAATACCTTTTTTCATTTTACATTTATCCAATTAATTTATATCAACTTTATCTATTTGCGAAATATCATCAATTTTTACTATTTGTTCTAGAAATCTAACAGAATCTATTTCGCTAACATATCCTTTAATTACTTTTACAGATACTTTTTCTACTACTTTACTTTTTTTCGTTTTATCCGAAAATGTTTGCTGTTTTGCCATTTCGCTTTATTTTATAATTAAATATACTTTCAATTCTTACTTTTTATATATAAGAATTACAAATATAATACTTTTTATTTTTAAAAAAAAATATTTTATTGTAAATATATAAAATTATTTAATTTTTTATTATTTTATTATAAGTTTTATATAAATTATATAAAATTATTTAATATAAATATTATTTATTATTCCTTCATATAACCAATTAGCAATAGCTTGTCTATTATCAGCACGAATAAATCTCAATTGATCTTTTGGATTTTGAATATTTCCTAATTCAATATAAGCTGCAGTAATATTAGTGTTTCTCAATGTATATAAATCTCTTGTAGAAATAGTACCAAAATAATCTCTTCCAGGTTGTGTTTTTTTATACTTTCTATTTATTGTATTATATAGAGAATTACATAAATTTTTACTTTGTTGACAATTTGATCTATGATAAAAAAATATATCTATTCTTTGATCTTCTACTCGTGAATCAACATGTAATTCTAATAAAAATTGTTTTTTAACTTTTTTTTCATTATTTTCTATTACATATTTATTTACTAAATCTGTACGTTGCTTTAATCTTGTTAGTTGTATAGAAGATATAGAGTCACCATTAATCAATAATTCACTATTAGTATCTTTCAAAAACTTATCATTTCTTATTCCATCCAATGTATCTTGAACTATCATATATACCTTTGCGTTACTTTCTACTAATTTTTTTGCAAGACGAATAGTAATATCATATGCATACTCATCTTCATTTAATTCTACACTATCGCGATATCCTATAGCACCAGGATCAGGACCACCATGCCCAGAAATAAGATAAAATATATAACCTTTTAATTTATGATTCTTAACATTAACTTTTTCTTTAAAAAACTCATAATTATTTTTATCTTTAAAATCTACATTTTGATTTTTAATAATTTCTTGTTTTTGGATACTAGTATCATAATCATAAATCTTATATAAATATATAGGTATCCATAATTCCATTGTTTTTTTATAATTATCTTTAAGACCTGAATTTTGAATATCAATATTATATTCTTCAATTTTTTTTGCTAATCCAAAATCTTTTATTTTAGTAGATGAACGAATAGTTTTTCCATCAAATTTTACAATTTGAATTGGTAATATATAATATTCATCTATAAATAATCCATTATCCTTTGTTAAATTTTTTGCATTTACAATTTTAATATCATTTAGTGCTTGCTCAAAAGTATTTAATTTATATTTATTTAATAATCCATAAATAGAATCACCTTTCTTAGCTTTTATAATTACAAAATTACCAGCATAAACTGAACACTTAATTAATACAAACAATATAAAAAATATTATAAATTTTTCTTTCAACATTTTTTATCAAAAAAATAAATTATTATAAAGTACAAAGATACAAAAAAAAATAAAATAATAAATATCAAATTATATAATATATCTATATATATTATATTTGTCAATTATATAAAATATATTGATAAATTATTTAAAAATAAAAAAACGACCATTAAGATCGTTTTTTATAAATTAACATCTAAAATTTTATGTACCGCCGTAATTACTCTTTAGTTTCAGCATCTAAATTTTCAGTTTGTTTTTCAGTTACTGTCTCAGTTTCAATTACGGAATTTGTTTTTTCTTCTGCCTCAACTGTTATAGCATTTTCATTTTTTTCATTTAATTTAGCTTTTTTCTTTTCAGTTTTTTTCTTTTGAACATTTTTCTTTTTAACTGGTTTATTTGAAATAGAACCATCTTGAGGAGCAGACCAATCTACTAATTCAATAATAGCAGTTCTACTAGCATCTCCTCTTCTAACACCAGTTTTAATAATTCTTGTATAACCACCATTTCTACTTTCTACTACTGGTGCTATTGAATCAAAAAGTTCTTGAAGAACAGCTTTGCTACGAATATATTTAGCAACAAGTCTTCTATTATGTATATCAATTGTTTGACCACTAGGAAGCAAATTCTGCTTTTCATTAGCAAGCGCTTTTTTAGCTTTCGTAATTAATTTTTCACAAACAATTCGAATTTCTTTTGCTTTTGCTTCTGTAGTATATATTTTTTTATGTTCAAAAAGAGAAGTTGCCATATTTTTAAACATTGCTTCTCTATGGCTTTTTGTTCTATTAAGTTTTCGGCCTCTAACTAAGTGTCTCATTTATAAACTCATTATATTTTAAAAATTAATAATAGGTGGTTTTATATCTTCCTTAAGATATTGATCTGTATTCATACCAAAGTGTAATCCATGCATATGAATAAGTTCGCCTAATTCAGTAAGAGATTTTTTTCCAAAATTTCTAAATTTTAAAAGTTCACTTTCTTGTAATTGTACAAGTTCAGCAATATTTTTTATATTAGCAATTTTAAGACAATTATGTGCTCTAACAGATAATTCAAGATCATCAACCGGTGTTAAAAGAATAGCTCTGATTCTATTCTTTTCAGCAATTTTTATTTCATCTTCTTGTGGAACTGCCTCCGGTATAATTTCATCATCTATAGCAACATTAAACCCTGTAAACAGTTTAAAATGTTCTATAAGTATTTTGGCAGCATAATGCACAGCTTCTTGTGCAGTAATAGTACCATCAGTTTTAACATCAAGAATTAAACGTTCATAATCAGTTCGTTGTCCAACCCTAAAAGGTTCTATTGATATATTAACAAGTAATACTGGTGTATAAACTGAATCTATCGGTAACATTCCCACTGGGTAATCTACGATAATTTGTTCTTCAGCAGGAACAAATCCTTTACCTCTACCGATTTTAAGTTCTACATCAAAATCAGCATCTTTAGATAATTCAGCAATATGTTGATTAACATCCATAATTTCGAGATTAGGAGCAGCCTCTTGAATATGTTTAGCTGTTAAATTACCCGGACCTTTTACATGAAAAAGAACTCGCTGACTTTTTTTATCATTACATTTTATTTTAACTTCTTTCAAATTAAGAATAATTTCAGAAACATCTTCAACTACATGAGGAATACTTTGAAATTCATGCAGAACATTTGATATTTTCACACCAACAATAGCGGCACCTGGAATAGACGAGAGTAGAACTCTACGCATTGCATTGCCAACAGTATTAGCATATCCATGTTCAAGTGGTTGCATTACAAATCTACAATGAGAATTAGAAATAGTCTCTTCAATTTGAATTTTATCTGGCATTTGCATTTGTTGTGTTATCATAGCTGTTTACACATCCTTTTAGTAATTATTAAAATTATACTCTTCGCCTTTTAGGTGGTCTACACCCATTGTGAGGAATAGGAGTTTTATCTGTAATAGAATGCACTTCTAAACCTGCTTGAAATAAAGCTCTTATAGCCGCTTCACGACCAGAGCCTGGTCCTTTAACAAAGACATCAACTTTACGTAATCCCATTTCATAAGCTTCCTTAGCTGCTTTTTCAGCAGAAACTTGTGAAGCATAAGGAGTGTTTTTCTTTGAGCCTCTAAAACCATTTTTTCCTGCTGAAGACCAACACAAAGCATTTCCATAAGTGTCTGAAATAGTAACTAACACATTATTAAAAGATGCTTTAATAAAAGCTTTCCCATGAACATCGGAAACACTTTTTTTCTTTACTTTTTTCTTAGCCACAATTATAATCCTATATTAATTTCTAATTATTTAACTGCTTTCTTTTTACCTGCAACTGTCTTCTTTCTACCTTTACGTGTTCTTGCATTAGTACGTGTACGCTGACCATGGCAAGGTAAACCACGTCTATGTCTAATACCTCTATAACAACCTATATCCATAAGTCGTTTTATATTCATTTGAATCTCTGAACGTAAGGTACCTTCAATTCTATAATTTTCAAGTTCTTGTCGTAGACGAGCGATTTCATCATCTGTCCAAGCACTAACGCGTTTCCCGTACTCTATTCCGGCTGCATCTAGAACTTTTCTTGCTGTAGTGAGTCCAATACCATAAATATAAGTAAGACCTATTTCACCACGTTTATTTTTAGGTAAGTCAATTCCTGCTATACGTGCCAATTCTAAATACTCCTATCCTTGTCTTTGTTTAAATCGTGGATTTTTTTTATTAATTATATAAATACGACCCTTACGTTTTACAATTTTATCATTAGGGTCTCTTTTCTTTACTGATGCTTGTACTTTCATTTTTTATAAATAAACTAATTAAAATAATTTTCAAAATAATAATAATTTACAAAGAAAAACAATATATTATTATATAAGATATATATAAGATAAATTATGAATATAATATAATATTATAAAATAACTTATTTAAATCTATATGTAATACGTCCTTTTGTAAGATCGTATGGAGACATTTCAACTGACACTTTATCGCCTTGTAAAATCTTTATAAAATTCATTCTCATTTTACCTGAAATATGAGCATGTATTTTATGTCCATTTTCAAATCTAACAATAAATTGAGTATTAGGAAGTGCTTCTTCAACTATACCATCAATTTTAATAACATCGTTTTTTGCCATAAAAAGTTAAACTTATCTTATAAATAATAAATAAAATTCTTTGTTTTTGTTATAAAAAAATTTAATATATCAAATAATATATTAAAAAATATATTAGTAAAAATATTTTTTTTGACTACAAATATACTAAAAATATATGAATATTACAAATAAAATTAATTTCTTAAAGTAAGAATGAGTGGAAAATTATCATTTATAATAACAGTATGTTCAAAATGAGCGGCTGGTTTACCATCTTTAGTAATAACTGTCCATCCGTTTCTACTATCAGTATAACATTCTTTTGCACCCATATGTACCATAGGCTCAATAGCAAGACCATAACCATTTTCTAATTTTATATTAGGTAGATCTCGACGTGCTATAAGAGGTGGTACAAAATTAGGAATTGATGGATTTTGATGTAATTTTTTACCAATTCCATGTCCTGTTAATTCACGTGTTAAAGAATAACCAAATTTTTCACAATAAGTTTGAATAGCCCTAGATATATCATATAACTTTCCTTTATTTACAGCTTTTGCAATTCCCTCAAAAAGAGCTTCTTCAGTAACTTTTAACAAGAGTTTTTTCTCCTCGCTAACATCTACAACTGGAAAAGTAACTGCACTATCACTATAGTAACCTTCAAAAACAGCTCCACAATCAATTGAAACAATTTGCCCAACTTCTAATTTCCTGTTGCTTGGAATTCCATGAACAACCTCTTCGTCAATAGAAATACAAAGTGTATTAGGAAAACCATTATAATTTTTAAATGCAGGGTATGCATTTTTTGAACGTATATAATCCTCTGCTATTTTATCTATTTCAATTGTTTCAATCCCTGGGCGAATAGATTTCCCCACTAAAGTTAGTGTATCGGCAACTATGCGTCCGGCTATTTCCATCTTTTTAATTTCATCAAGTTTTAATGATCGCACAAACACAAATTATACTCTCGCTTAATTAGCTCGACCTCTAATTCTTCCACTTTTCATAAATCCATCATAATGTCTCATTAATAAATGAGATTCAACTTGTTGTAAAGTATCAAGAGCAACACCAACCATAATCAATAAACTTGTACCACCAAAAAATTGTGCAAAACTCATATTAACATTAAATATATTAGTAACAAAAGTAGGAAGAATTGCAATAATACCAAGGAATATAGCTCCAGGTAAAGTAATACGAGTTAATGTATAATCAATATAATCACTAGTTGCTTGTCCTGGTCTTATTCCGGGAATAAAACCACTTTGTTTTTTCATATTTTCAGCCATATCTCTTGGATTAAAAATAATAGCAGTATAAAAATAAGTAAAAATAACTATCATTAAGAAATAACAAATAGCATAAAACCAAGAATCATACTGAAATAATTTCGATATACTTACTAATATCTCACTCTCTGGGAAAAAATATAAAATAGTATTAGGAATAAACATCAATGTTTGAGCAAAAATAATAGGCATCACACCTGCAGCATTTATCTTCAATGGAAGATACTGAGTTACACCTCCAACTGTTCTACGTCCTACTTGTCGCTTAGCATACTGTACAGGTATACGTCTTGCACCTTGCGAAATAAGAATTACAACCGCAATAATACCAACTAATAAACATATAGCAAATAATTCAATAATCCAATGTCTAGCGCCTGTAGAAATTAATAACCATTCTTGCCATAAAGCAGCAGGAAATCTAGCAATAATACCTATCATAATTATAAGTGAAATACCATTTCCTAGTCCACGTTCTGTTATTTGTTCTCCTAACCACATCATAAAAATAACTCCTGCGGTCAAAATAATAACAGTACTTAATACAAATAGTACTCCTGGATGCGCAACAACTGCCATTCCACCGGCTTGTTGCGACATTAACTTAATAGAAAGCCCCCATGCATTAAATATACATATAACAACGGTAAACATTCTAGTCCATTGATTTATTTTACGTCGTCCTTCTTCGCCTTCTTTTTGCATCTTTTGAATAGATGGAATAACAATTCCTGCTAACTGGAAAACAATAGAAGAAGTAATGTAAGGCATAATACCTAATGCAAAAATAGCTGCATTAGAAAAAGCACCACCAACAAACATATCAAACATACCAAACAACGTATTAGAGTCACTTGCATTAGATAACTCCAGTGCAGTATAATTGATACCCGGTAAAGTAATATGAGCTCCTATTCTAACAACAATAAGTATACCAATAGTAAAAAGGATACGCTGTCTTAACTCTTCAATTTTGAAGATATTTTTAAAAGTTTGAGTAAAACTAGCCATTAATATTAACCGTACCTCCTGCCTTTTCTATCTTCTCTTTTGCTGAAGCTGTAAATTTATCGGCAGTAATATTTATAGAAGATGTTAATTCTCCATTACCAAGCACTTTTAGAGGAATATCTTTTTTTCTCAAAATACCAAGATTATATAATACTTCTCTATCAAGAGTAGTATCATCTATTACTTTTTTATCAATAAGGTCCTGAATTTTACCTATATTTAATTCTTGGAATGTTATTCTAAAACGATTTTTAAACCCGAATTTAGGTACTCTTCTATTTATAGGCATTTGTCCACCTTCAAACCCCGGTCTAATAGTAGAGCCAGCCCTTGATTTTTGCCCATTACAACCACG
Source organism: uncultured Hyphomicrobiales bacterium (assembly GCA_964472015.1). GTDB lineage: Bacteria > Bacteroidota > Ignavibacteria > Kapaibacteriales > UBA2268 > JAAYTD01. The sequence continues at coordinate 47,655 of CAYYIP010000009.1, forward strand.
AGTAGCAGTTCCTCCATGGCCAGAGCCTTCACCTCTGCCTACTCTTTTTTTAGCATGAGTAGAGCCAAAAGCTTTTTTTAAATTTCCTATATGTTTCATTTTTTATCTTAATTAATTTTATTTTATTAATAACTCTTATAAATATAAGAATACTATAAAATAGCAATCTTAATATTCATCTTATAAAGTTTCAACTTTTACAAGATGTTTAACAACATTTATCATACCTCTAATCTCTGGATTATCAGGCACTATATTAAAATAGTTAGGTTTACCAAGTCCTAAAGCTTCAATTGTTCTTTTCTGATTTTCTTTTCGTTTTATTACACTTCTAGTTTGTGTAATTTTTAATTTGTTCATAACCTATAATCTCCTTTTAATTAACCGCGAATAACTTTTTCTATTGAAATTCCACGGCGTGCAGCTACTGATTCTGCATTTTCAATACTAGCAAGCCCTGTAATAGCGGCTTTTATTGAGTTATGCGGATTTGCAGATCCAAGACTCTTAGTAAGAACATCTTTTACTCCACAAAGTTCAAGAACGGCACGAACGCCACCTGCAGCAATAACACCAGTACCTGCTGAAGCCGGTCGGAAAAGTACTTTTGCAGCACCAAATTTTCCAATAACTTCATGAGGTAAGGTACCATTTTGTATTGTAACTTTTATAATATTTTTCTTAGCAGCTTCTGTTGCTTTAGAGACAGCATCAACTACTTCGCCTGCTTTTCCTAGGCCGTAACCAACATGTCCATTACCATCTCCAACAACAACAATAGCAGAAAAATTAAAACGTCGTCCACCTTTTACTACCTTGGCTGTTCTTCCAACATGAACGAGTTTATCTTGTAATTCTAAATCTGATGCCTTTATTTTAGACACAATATCTCCGTTTTCTTAAATAAATTTAAAAATCTAATCCCGCTTCTCGTGCTGCTTCAGCTAGAGCTTTTATGCGACCACGATATACGTTACCATTTCTATCAAAAACAACTTTTGTTATGTTTTCTTTTTTAGCTCTTTCAGCTATAGTTTTCCCTACTACTTTACTGATTTGAGTTTTGTTCATATCAGAAGTAATTAGACCACGAATTTCTTTATCTATAGAAGAAGCAGATAAAACTGTATTACCTTCTTCATCGTTTATAAGTTGTACATATATGTTATCTATACTCTTAAAAACTGTTAAACGTAGTCTATCACGCGTACCAAATACTTTACTTCTAATGCTCAACTTTCTACGAAGTTTACGTTTTTGTTTTAATGCTTGAATTGTCATTTTTTTGTTTGGTATAAAATATTAAATTCTAATATTAAAAATTTTAATTAAAACATAAAATTATTATAAAAACTAATTGTTATGTTTATTTAGCAGCTGTTTTACCTGCTTTACGTCTTACATATTCTCCTTCATATCTAATACCTTTCCCTTTATAAGGTTCTGGTGGTCTGATAGATCTTATTTTAGCTGCTACTAATCCAACGATTTGCTTATCAATCCCTTTTACTTTAACAGTATTTTGGTTAGGAGTTTCAAAAGAAATTCCTTGTGGGGGAATAAACAAAATTAGATGAGAAAAACCTACACTTAATAATAACTTAGTTCCTTTCATTTCTGCTTTAAAACCAACTCCTTCTATATGAAGAGTACGTGAAAAACCAGAATGTACTCCTGTTACTGCATTAAAACATAACATACGAGTAAGTCCCTGTAAAGAACGATCTTTTTTACCATAATTATCAATATCAAAATTGATAGCATTATCTTTAATGGAACAATTTATTTCAGAAGGAAGATGAACATTTAATTCACCTAATGGTCCTTTTGCATTAAGTATATAGTTTTCAATTTTTATTTGTACTTTTTCCGGAATAACAACCGGCATTTTCCCTACTCTTGAAACTTTTTTATTTTCCTGTTGTCTATTATTTTCTATGTTTGACACTTTTCTAATCTCCTTACAAATATTTTACCAAAGCGAACAAATAAATTCACCACCAATATTGAACTTCTTAGCTTGTTTTTCATTCATAACTCCTTGCGAAGTAGAAATAATAGCTGTTCCAAGTCCGTTCTTAATTTTTGGAAGTTTATCTGCTGATACATATACCCGTCTTCCTGGCTTGCTAATACGTTTAATTTCTTTAATCGCAGAAGCACCACCAAAATAACGTAAATAAACTTTAATTTGATTTTGAACATCATTTTTGATAATTTCAAAATCAGTAATATATCCTTGGTCTTTCAATATTTCTGTAATTGCGACCTTTAGTTTCGAGCTAGGAATTAACACAGTTTTGTGTTTTGCAGTCCCTGCGTTTCTAATTCTTGTTAAATAATCTGCTATTTGATCTGTTACTGGCATCTTTTATCCTAAATTATATTACCAACTTGCCTTACGAATACCTGGAATTTTACCTTCCAAAGACAATTGACGAAATTGATTACGGCAAATACCAAATCTACGGTATACTCCTTTGCCTTTACCTGTTATTGAACAACGATTACGAAGTCTTGTAGGTGCACTATTACGAGGTAATAGTTGTAATGCTTCTCTATCGCCAGCTTCTTTTAATTCGCGGCGTTTTTGAGCATATTTTTCCACCAAACGTTTTCTTTTCTCATTACGAGCGATTACACTTATTTTTGACATTATCTAAACTCTCTTTGAAAATGGAAAACCAAATTCTGTTAATAAAGCTCTTGCTTCATCATCATTTCTTGCTTTAATCACGAATGTAATATCTAATCCTGAAATTTTGTTTACTTTATCAACATCTATTTCAGGGAATATAATTTGTTCTTTTACACCTATTGTATAATTACCACGACCATCAAAACTTTTATCAGAAAAACCTCTAAAATCTCTAATACGTGGAGCAGCTATATTTACAAATCTATCAAGAAATTCATACATACGAGCTTTTCTTAAAGTAACTTTGCAACCAATAGGCATTCCTTGTCGCAATTTAAAATTAGAAATAGCTTTTTTTGCTCTAGTTACAACAGGTCTTTGTCCTGAAATTAATTCAAGCTCATTCACAGCACTTTGCAACAACTTAATATCTTGTGTTGCATCACCAATACCCATATTTAGAGTTATTTTTTCTAATTTAGGTATTTGCATAACAGATTTAAACTCAAATTTTTTCTGCAATGCTGGAATAACCTCTTTTTCATAAAATTCTTTTAATCTCGATGGTGGCGGTGGCGTTTTAACTTCTTCTAAACGTTTTCCTTCTATTGGAAAGTCGCCTCGTTTTAATATTGGAGCCTTCCCACCTTGAGATTTATTATTAGTTTGTGGTTTTGCCATTTTGCTTTTATCTATATTTTAAATATTATAAATCTTCTATTATAAATCTTTTTTATTTGTGCGAGCAAAACGTACTTTTTCTATACTTCCATTGCTCTCTTTTTCTCTAATTCCAATACGAGTTGCTTCTTTATCAGAATCAAGCATCATAACGTTGGAGTAATGAATAGGCATTTCTTTATGAATAATGCCACCTTTTTGATTTTGTTGGCTTGGTTTTGTATGTTTAGCTCTTATGTTAACTTGTTCAACAAGGATTCGCATTTTTTTGCTATCAACATCAAGAACTCTACCAACTTGTCCTTTATAGTTACCTGCAATAACTTTTACTGTATCACCTTTTTTTATTTTTAATTTCATTGTTTATATTTACCAGTTTATTAATTCTATTATAAAACTTCTGGAGCTAAGGATACAATTTTCATATAATTTTTTTCACGTAATTCTCTAGCAACTGGTCCAAAGATACGTGTACCTTTCGGCTCTCCTTTTTCATTCAAAATAACTACTGCATTTTCATCAAATCTTATATAAGAACCATCTTTTCGTCCTATTTCTTTTTTAGTACGAACGATAACTGCCCTTTGCACTGTTCCTTTTTTCACCGGCGTATTAGGTATAGCTGATTTTACAGCTACAACAATAATATCACCAACACTAGCATATTCTTTTCCATGACCGCCGAGTACTCTAATACAACGTACACGTTTAGCACCTGAATTATCGGCAACCATTAAATTAGATTCTTCTCTTATCATTATTAAAACTCCTGGATTATAAATTATTTAGCTCTTGAAACTATAGATTCAAGTACCCAACGTTTACGAGCACTTAGAGGTCTTGACTCTTTTATTCTTACAACGTCACCAATATGACATTGATTTTCTGCATCGTGAGCCATAAATTTCTTTGTTCTTTTAAAGAATTTCTTATAAATAGGATGCATTACATATCTTTCTACAGCAACAACTATTGTTTTATCTGTTTTATCAGAAGTAACTTTACCTTGTAATATTCTTTTTCTTGAAACTTTTATTTCTTTATTCTCTTCCATTTTACTATCCATTAATTTGACGTTCATGAATAATTGTATTTATTCTTGCAATATCTTTTCTTATAATTTTTAAATATGCAGGATCTTTTAACTGTTTAAGAGAGTGCTGAATAATTTGCTTTTGCAAAGTATCTTCTGCATCTTTTTTTATTTTTAACAATTCATCTGTTGAAAGTTCTCGTAAATCTTTTGCTTTTCTTGCTTTCATTATTCTGCCACCAAATCAATACGTGAAACAAACTTAGTTTTAATAGGAAGTTTATGACTAGCTAAACGCATAGCTTCTTGTGCATCCTTTTTTGAAACTCCATCAATTTCGAACATTATACGTCCCGGTCTAACAACTGCAACCCATCCTTCTGGATTACCTTTACCGGACCCCATACGAGTTTCTGCAGGTTTTTTTGTATATGGTTTATCTGGAAATATACGTATCCAAACTCTACCATCTCTTTTTAGATATCTATTTATTGCAATACGAGCAGCTTCTATTTGCCTGTTTGTTATCCAATATGGCTCTAATGCTTTTAATCCATAAGAGCCAAAAGAAACCAGCGAGCCACGTTCGGCTTTACCTGTCATTCTGCCTCGCATTGTCTTACGATGTTTTATTCTTTTTGGTGCTAACATTTTATTTCGCCGTACCTAATTTTATTTTCTAATTTCAAAAATTTTCTAATTCTAAAAAATTATTATTTACTATTTCTATTTTCACTATTACGTTTACCGATAATTTCACCTTTACATATCCATACTTTAACTCCTATTATACCGTATATAGTTAAAGCCTCTGAAGTAGCATAATCTATATCTGCTCTCAAAGTATGTAAAGGAGTTCTACCTTCCTTATAAATTTCTGTTCGAGCCATTTCAGCACCTCCTAGGCGCCCGGAACACATAATCTTTATACCTTGTGCTCCACCTCGCATAGTATCACTAATAGCTCTTTTCATAACACGTCTAAAACTAGCACGACCTTCTAATTGAGAACTAATATTGTCTGCAACTAATTTAGCATCTAGTTCAGGATGTTTAATTTCATCTATATAAATTTTAACTTCCTGTTTTGTAAGACGATGTAATTCCTTTTCGAGTGAAGCAATATCTGCCCCACTTCTGCCAATAATAAGTCCTGGTTTTGCAGAACTAATATGAATACGCATCATTTCTTGAGTTCTTTCAACAAGGATTCTAGAAATACCGGCTTTGCTTTTACGTGCCTTAATATAATTTCGGACTTTAATATCTTCAGATAATTTAGCTGCGATATTTTTATTGTCACTATCAAACCAATTAGCGTCCCAAGTTTTAATAACGCCTAGTCTGAAACCTATTGGATTAGTCTTTTGTCCCACAAATTCTCCTTATTTATCTGTACCTACAATGATAGTTAAATGATTACTTCTTTTCCTTATTCTAAACGCTCTACCTTGTGGTGCAGGTAATATTCTTTTAAAGAATGGACCGCAATTTACTTGTACCATTTTTACATAAACATCATTATCGTTTACGCGTACACCTTCTTCTTGAGCTTTATTATTTAAGTTTGCAATTGCTGAACGAAGAACCATTTCTGCTTCTTTTGCAGCATGTTTTGGGTGAAAACGCAAAATGTTTAATGCTTCTGATGCTTTTTTTCCACGTATTAAATCTATAACTAATCGCATTTTTCTAGGCGACATTCTTATATGTTTTTTTAATGCTCTTGCTTCCATATACACCCCTATTTCTTAACTTTATCTTCTTTTCTATGTCCCGCGTGTCCTCTATAAACTCGCGTTGGAGAAAATTCACCTAACTTATGTCCAACCATATTTTCTGTAACAAAAACAGGCACAAAGTTTTTACCATTATGAACAGCTATAGTATGCCCAACAAAATCGGGCGTTATTGTCGACGCACGCGACCAAGTTTTAATTACTTGTTTCTTTTTTGTATCATTTAGTGTATTTATTTTCTTTTCTAATTTTACACTAACAAAAATTCCTTTCTTTAACGAACGGGCCATTTAATCTCCCTTATTTTATTTCGATTTTCTTGAACGAACTATATATTTATTTGAATGTTTCTTTCTGTTACGTGTTTTCAACCCTTTTGTATATTTACCCCACGGTGTTCTTGGATGTTGTCTACCACCACCTGATTTTGATGTACCTTCACCACCTCCCATTGGATGGTCAACCGGATTCATCGCCATGCCTCTTGTTTGTGGTCTAACTCCGAACCAACGAGTTCTACCAGCTTTTCCATAGGAAATATTTTCATGTTCTATATTACTTACAACACCTAATGTTGCATAACAATTACTCGGTAATAACCTTATTTCACCAGACGGCATTTTAACTTGAGTCATTTTACCGTCATTAGAAACTAATTGTGCTGCGTTACCTGCTGATCTAGCAATTTGTCCTCCTTTACCTGGTTTCATTTCAATATTATGAATAAATAAACCAACAGGGATTTTAGATAATGGTAAAGCATTCCCATCTTTAAATTCTGCGTTTGGACTTGCAATGATAACATCTCCAACTTTAATTTTATCTGGAGCGAGTATATAACGAATTTCTCCATCATCATACTTTACTAATGCTATCCTAGCGCTACGATTTGGATCATATTCTATTGTTTGTATTGTAGCCGGAATATCTATCTTATTACGTTTAAAATCTATTATTCTATAATTTCTTTTATGTCCTCCACCGCGATGTCTAGAAGTAATACGTCCCGTATTATTTCTACCGCCTGTTTTTTTCAAAGGAACAACTAACGGCTTATAAGGCTTATCCGTTGTAATATCATCAAAAGAACTAACAGAATAAAACCTTGTACCTGGAGTTATAGGTTTAAAAACTTTTAATGCCATTTTTTTATCTTAGGTTTTTATCTGCCCCTAAAAGGCAATAATTAAACAATTTACTTTTTATTTATATTTTTTATTTATATTTTTTTATTAAGAATAATATAAAACTATATTATATTATTCATTAGCACCACCTATTAAATCAATAGAGAAATTTGGCTGTAAAGTAACGTAAGCTTTTTTTACTAAATTTGTTTTACTATTAACAATACCTTTTTTAGTATATCGTGTTGAATATTTTGGTTTCACCCTCATTGTTCTAACACTTTTAACTTTAACTTCAAACATTTCTTCGATAGCTCTTTTTATCTCAATTTTATTAGCAATAGGATTGACTTGAAAAACATATTGTCCTTCTGTTGTTCTTTTCATAGCCTTTTCTGTAAGTAAAGGCTTTTGTATTATATGAATCATTTTTCTCTCCAAAACATTAACTAAATTAAAGAATTTACCATCGAATCTACAGCACTCTTAAATAGCACTATTTTTTTATGTTTTAATATATCATAAACTGAAACTTTATCATATCCATTAACTCTTACATTTTTTAGATTGCGTGATGCTAAATACAAGTCATAATTTGTATCAGGTAATAACATAAGAGTAGTTTCATTTGATATTTTTAATGCATCAAGTACTTCAACAAAATTCTTTGTTTTGATTTCTGATAAAACAAAATCTTCAACAACTAATATATTTTTTTCAGAAGCTCTTGCACTAAGTGCAGATTTTTTTGCTAATCTTTTTATTTTAACAGGCAATTTTATAGAATAATCAATTGGCTTTGGACCATGAATTGTTCCGCCACCTACCCATAAAGGTGATCTAGAAGAACCTGCTCGTGATCCACCACGTCCTTTTTGTTTCCAAGGTTTTTTGCCACCTCCTGAAACTTCACATCTATTTTTTGTTTTTTTAGTTCCTTGTCTTTGATTAGCAAGATAAGCAACTACGGCTTGATGCATTGCATGTTCATTTGGAACAATACAAAAAACGCTATCCGCCAATTCAATTTGTCCTGTTGCCTCTCCGGCTTTATTATAAACATCTACTAACATTTTATTCCTATACCTTTATAATTTCTAATAATGAATTAGGTGCGCCAGGTAAACTTCCTTTGAACAAAATTAAATTCTTATCGGCTAACACTTCAACAACTTCTATATTTTTTATAGTAACTCTTTTATTTCCCATTTGTCCTGCCATACGTAAACCTTTAAAAAGCTTAGATGGACTTGAAGAACCACCTACAGAACCAGGATGTCTTTCTCTATCATGTTGCCCGTGTGTTTGCATACCAACACCTGAAAAATGATGTCTACGAACAACACCTTGAAAACCTTTTCCTTTACTAATACCAGAAATATTTACTTTATCTTTTTCTTCAAAATCAGCAACAGTTATAACATCACCAACTTTATATTCTTTTTCTATATCTCTAAATTCTTTCAAATATTTTTTAAAAGGAATATTATTCTTTAAAAATAAACCTTTTAAAGGCTTATTTAATTTGCGTTCTTCTATGTCTTGAAACCCTAATAAAACAGCATTATAACCATCTTTCTCATTTGTTCGTAAAGATATAACTGAACAAGGGCCGCATTCAACCACTGTAACTGGAATAGATCCACCATCAGCACGAAAAACGCTTGTCATGCCTATTTTTTTCCCTAATATTGCTTTCTTTATAATCTTCTTCATTTCATACCCTCTCATTAATAAACTTTAACTTCAACATCAACACCTGCTGGTAAATCCAAATTAGTAAGTGCATCTACAGTTTTTTGAGTTGTACTAAATATATCTATTAATCTTTTGTGTATCCTAGTTTCAAACTGTTCACGTGATTTTTTATCTACGTGAGGCGAACGATTTACAGTATATATACTACGTTTTGTTGGCAAAGGAACAGGACCTGCTATAACCGCACCTGTACCTTTTACAGTTGTAACAATTCGTTCTGAAGATTTATCTATTAATATATGGTCGTAAGATTTTAGTTTTATTCTTATTTTTTGTGTTGCCACGATACTTTCCCTTAGTTAACAATAAATTCTCTCTTTTTCCCGAGAGATAAGGGGTTATCAAAAATCAATTTTAATTATAAATTATATTTTTTATTATTATAAATTTATTATAGATTTTCATAATTATGAAAATCTATAATAAATAAAATAAATTCAGACATTATTATTCAATAATAGAAACAACAACACCTGCACCAACTGTTCTACCACCTTCACGAATAGCAAAACGTAAACCTTCTTCCATTGCAACAGGTGTTATAAGTTGTATAGATATCTTATCTAGGTTATCACCCGGCATAACCATTTCAACACCCTCTGGTAAAACCATAGAACCAGTAACATCTGTTGTTCTAAAATAGAATTGTGGTCTATAATTATTAAAGAATGGAGTATGACGTCCACCTTCTTCTTTTGTCAAAACAAGTACTTGAGCATCAAATTTTGAATGAGGATGTATAGAGCCTGGTTTTGCTATAACCATACCACGTTCTATTTCTTTTTTGTCGATACCACGTAAAAGTAATCCAACATTATCTCCTGCTCTTCCTTCGTCTAATAACTTACGGAACATTTCAACGCCGGTACAAGTTGTTTTTTTGTGTAATCCAAATCCAACGATTTCAACTTCCTCATTAACTTTAACCATACCACGTTCTATTCTACCTGTAGCTACTGTACCACGTCCAGTGATAGAAAATATATCTTCTACAGGCATCAAGAATGGTTTATCAATCTCTCTTTGAGGAGTTGGAATATATGTATCAACAGCATCCATTAACTTATTAATACAATCTTGTGCTGGATCATCAGCTTTTCCATTACTTGCAGCTTCTAAAGCTTTTAATGCAGAACCAGGAATAATAGGAATATCATCTCCAGGGAATTCATAACTTGAGAGAAGTTCTCTAAGTTCCATTTCAACTAATTCTAATAATTCAGGATCAGCAATATCAACTTTATTTAAAAATACAACAATTTTTGGCACACCTACTTGACGTGCTAATAAAATATGTTCACGTGTTTGAGGCATAGGGCCATCAGTTGCAGCACATACTAAAATAGCACCATCCATTTGCGCAGCACCAGTAATCATATTTTTAATATAATCAGCGTGACCTGGACAATCTACATGTGCATAGTGTCTTTTATCTGTTTCATATTCGACATGAGAAGTAGCAATCGTGATCCCGCGTGCTTTTTCTTCTGGTGCGTTGTCAATAGAATCGAAAGAACGTGCAGTCCCAAAACCGTTTTTATTATGTAAAGTACCGGAAATAGCTGCCGTTAAAGTAGTTTTGCCATGATCCACGTGTCCTATTGTTCCAATATTAACGTGGGGCTTCGAACGATCATATTTTTCTTTTGCCATTTTGATCTTTTCCTAATTTATGATTATTAATATTTATTATTTATTTTTTATTTTTTACAAATTTTTTATTTTTATATTTTAAGCTTTTATATTTTTTTTAATTGTGACGGCTTTCATAATGCGAAAAAACCATCGAATAAGATGCACGTCCCTGACTTATAGAACGTAGTTTTGTAACATACCCAAACATTTCCGACAGTGGAGCTTTTCCTTTAATGAGCTGCATCGCTCCAATGCGCTCTATTCCATCAATTCTCCCTCGCCTTGTATTAATATCTGCTATTATTTCACCGGTATATTCATCAGGTGAAATAACATCAACGTTAAATACTGGTTCAAGTAATATCGAAGGAGTCTTTCTCATTGCGTCTTTAACAGCTACTGATGCAGCTATCTTATAGGCAATATCAGTAGATTCTTCTTCGTATTTAGAATCAATTAACCTGACTTCAATATCAGTTATAGGATATCCATTTGGACCAATTTTTATCGCTTCTTTTATACCTTCCATTGCAGCAATTATAAATTCTTTTGGTACTTTTTTATTATCATTGAAATCATTTATTATTATAACTCCTTTATTAGGAGCTGGTTTCATCGATATTTTTACCCATCCAAACATATTTTTACCGCTACTTCTATCAAAAGTACCTTCTTGTTCTATTTCAGCATCTATTGTTTCTTTATAAGCAACTTGAGGTTTACCTACCTTTGCAGCAATTCCAAATTCTCTTAACAATCTATCAATTATTATTTCTAAATGTAATTCACCTACTCCACTAATTATCAATTGTCCATTTTCATTATCAATTTTATATATAAAAGTAGGGTCTTCGTCTGACAATCTTTGTAAAGCTTCTAATAATTTTTCTTGTTCAACTAAATTCTTAGCTTCTACCGCTTGATTTATAACAGGTTCTGCAAAATTTATCTTTTCATAAAGAATAGGTTTTGTAACATCACACAGTGTGTCTCCAGTTGTTGCAAATTTCAATCCAGGTATAGCAATTATTTCTCCTGAACTAGCAGTTTGAACTTCTTCTCGTTTATTTGCATGCATTTTCAAAATCTTTAATATTTTTTCTTTTTTACCTGTGCGAGGATTCAAAACTGTATCACCTACTTTTAACACACCTGAATATAATCTTACATAAGTTAATTTTCCAACATAAGGATCAGTCACTATTTTAAACACTAACGATGAAAAAGCTTCTGTATCACTCAAATCACGAATAATTTTTTCATTTTCGTTTTTTACATTATAACCTTCAACAACCTTTAAATCTATTGGTGAAGGCAAATAATCAATAACTGCTTCTATTAGAGGTTGAATTCCCATATTCTTCAAAGACGAACCACATAAAATCGGAACGAAATTTCTTTTTAGAGTACCTATTCTCAAAGTTTTTTTTATTTCACTTTCTGTTATATTAATACCACCTAAATATTTTTCAAGAAGTTCATCATTTATATCACATAACGTTTCCAACATTATTTCTCTATATTTATTAGCTAATTCCGTATATTTTTCAGGAATATCAGTTTTTATTATTTCAGCACCATAACTTTCTACATCAAACATTAAAGATTTCATTTCTATTAAATCAATTACACCTACAAATTCATCTTCTTTACCTATTGGAATTTCTATAATTAAAGGTTTAACTATAAATTTTTCACTAATATCATTAACAACCTTATAAAAATCAGCACCAATTCTATCCATTTTATTTATATATGCTATACGTGGTATACGATAACTATCAGCTTGATTCCAAACTGTTTCTGTTTGTGGTTGTACTCCTCCCACAGCACAAAACACTGCAATCGCTCCATCTAAGACTCGTAATGAACGTTGAACTTCGGCAGTAAAATCGACATGTCCTGGTGTATCAATAATATTAATTATATTATTATTCCAAACAACAGGCGTCACTGCAGACATTATCGTTATCCCTCGTTCTTTTTCTTGTGCCATAAAATCCATAAACGCTGTACCATCATCTACTTGTCCAATCTTATGAAGATAACCTGAATAAAACAAAAAACGTTCTGTTGTTGTTGTTTTACCGGCATCAATATGAGCCATTATTCCGATGTTTCTTATTTGGGATTTTTTTCCTATTTCTGACATATTTAATTCATATCAGGTAATTAAATTGACAAAGAACTTCTTTATATTAACTTTTTATTATAAATTACCATTTAAAATGCGCGAATGCTTTGTTAGCTTCTGCCATTCTATGCATTTCATCCTTTCTTTTCACAGCTGACCCTTCACCTTTAGAGGCAGCCATTAATTCATTAGCTAGTCTCATTGACATAGTGTTATCACGTCTTGCTCTTGCATAAGTTTTCAACCAACGAATTGCTAAAGCTTGTCGACGTTCTTCACGTACATCAATAGGAATTTGATAAGTCGCACCTCCAACTCTACGTGAGCGTACTTCGACTAATGGTGCAACGTTTGTCATTGCTTGTTTGAAAATTTCTAACGGATCTTGATTTGTTTTTTCAGCAATTATATTCATTGCATCATACATAATCCTACGAGCCGTATTTTTCTTTCCATCATACATCAAATTATTGATAAATTTTGTAATAACCACATCACCATATTTTGGATCTTTGATTATTCTTCTTTTTTCTGCGCGTCTTTTTCTCATATTATTTTATAAAGTAATTACTTCCTAAACAATTATTTTTTCGTTGCAGTTTTTGGTTTCTTAGCACCGTACTTACTACGACCTTGATTACGTTTTTCAACACCTTGTGTATCAGCTACACCGCGTATTATATGATAGCGGACACCTGGCAGATCTTTAACACGACCACCACGAATAAACACAAGTGAGTGTTCTTGTAAATTATGACCTTCGCCCGGAATATATGCTGTTACTTCATATCCATTTGCTAAACGAACACGTGCAACTTTCCTTAACGCTGAATTTGGTTTTTTAGGTGTTGTTGTATAAACACGAGTACATACACCTCGTCTTTGCGGACATGATTCTAACGCTGGCGATTTACTCTTTAATGTAATTCGTTTTCTTCCTTTTCTAACTAATTGACTAATGGTTGGCACTTTTCTGCTTCTCCGTTATACGTTTTTTATTTATGTGTTATTAATCTTTTTATTAATTAATTATTTTATATCTTAATTTTTTAATTTTTAATTAAGTTTTTTGTTTTTATTTTTCAATATTAAGCTTAATTAAAAATTGAGTTAAATCGACTATTTTCATCAACATACTTATTACAATATAATAAGTATATAAAAATAGAATTACAAAAATAAACAATCTTTATATAAAAAACAAATATTTATTAACTTTTTTTTAAATATTTTTATTTAATTAACTATTCTACTTTTTAGATTACAAAAATAAAATATTTTATATAAAATAACAAAAACTATTCCCCTATTTACTTGTATAAAAAGAATAATAGATAAAAAATTTTTTTTCTACAATTATTAGTTGTATTTTGTAACTCATTTTTTGTTTTCATTTTAAATTATTTTTATGCATATGAAAAGAATAGGAATAATTATGGCAGGTGGTTCTGGTGAAAGATTCTGGCCTTTTAGTAGAAAAAAATTCCCAAAGCAACTATTACCATTAGGAACAAATAATAACTCTATGTTAGAAGATTCTATAAATAGGGCTTCTGGGTTAATTCCTTATGAAGATATTTTTATAATAACAAATGAACTACTTGTTAATCCGATACGTAATACATTAAAAATGTTGCCTCCTGAAAATATAATTCCTGAACCGGCAAAACGCAATACTGCACCATGTTTAGCATTAGCAACGGCATATATTTTAGCAAGATATCCAAATTTATCTGAAAATGATATTTCTATAGTAATTTTAACAGCTGATCAAAATATTTATCCGCTAGATAAATTTACTTTAACAGTAGATGCTGCTTTAACTTATGCTGAAAATAATAACTCATTAGTTACAATAGGTATAATGCCAACTAGAGCAGAAACAGGTTATGGTTATATAGAAACGGCAGAAAAATTTATAAATGACGATAATAGCACTATACAATTTAGAGATGTATTACAATTTAGAGAAAAGCCAAATAAAGAAACGGCAGAAAAATTTATAGAAACAGGAAGGTTCACTTGGAATAGTGGTATGTTTTTCTGGCGTTGCGATACATTTATTAAAAACTTACAAACACATATGCCTGAAATAGGAAATAAAATATATCCATTAAAAAAAGCACTATTAACAAAAACACATATTGTTACAGATAAATTATCACAAGAAGTAACAAATATATTTATTGATTTCCCAAGTATTTCTATTGACTATGCATTAATGGAAAAATCAAATAATGTTGTTGTATGCAAAGCAATTTTTAATTGGGATGATATAGGATCTTGGGATTCTTTATATCGTACGAAACAAGCAGATGAATATGGAAATATAATAAATGGCGAAGTATCTATTTTAGATACTCACAATTCAATAATTATGAATTATTGTAAAGAACGTCCATTGATATTATCAGGAATTCATTTAAATAATTTAGTTATAGTAGCAACTGATGATGCAGTTTTAGTATGTCCAAAAGATCATGTTCAAGATATTAAGAAAACTGTAGAAAATATAAATGAAAAATTTGGAGATAAATACATTTAATTATATTTATATAAAATAGAATATTGTTAATATTATAAATTCAATACATTTATTATATAAAAAAAGAGGTAGTACACCTATAAACTACCTCTATTTTTACTTTTTATAATAAATCATTTATTTTTTCTTTACTATCTTCATAGTAACAGTTTCTTTTGGGTCATCCCTATTACCACAAGGTGTATTAGCAATAGCATCAACGACCTCCATTCCATTTAGTACTTGTCCATATATAGAATATTGTTTGTCAAGATATGGTGCATCAGCATGCATAATAAAAAACTGAGAAGTAGCGCTATTTACATCGCCACCTTTTCTTGCAGCTGATAAAATTCCACGTTTATGAGTTAAAGTACTAAATTCAGCAGGTACTGTTTTTTGACCTTTTGCTCCCATTCCCCAAGATGTCCTATCATTTGGAAAACTTTTTGTATTTGGATCACCGCCTTGTATCATAAATCCAGGTTTTACTCTATGAAAAGCAGTTCCATCATAAAAACCACTATTTACTAAACTATCAAAATTAGCAGAATGCTTAGGCGCCACATCGGGGAAGGTTTCCAATACTATCTTACCAAGTTCCTTTCCTGATTGAGTAACTGTAATTATATACTGTGGTCTTTCCATTTTCCCTCCGCCTTTTTTTTTATTATTATCTGCATTACAAGCAGATATAGATACAAATAGTAAAAGTAATAATGTTATAAATCTCATGTTATCTCCAACTGTATAAAAACAACAACTAACAATAACAACTATTTTTTAGCAGGAATTGTAGTTTTTTCTTCACTAATAATACGTGGTATAGATAAAATTCCACTACAAATAGTCCATTTCTGTTCAACAAGATTTTTCTTTAAAGTACGTTGTACAATAACAAAAAAATCCTCATTTATCCCACTTTTTGAAATTGTTTTCAAAGGTAATCCAAACATAATATTAGCAAAAGTTCCATAGTTATCAAGTTCTATATAAATATCTTGAATTTGGCCATATTCTAAAGTAGGATAATCTTCCCATTGTTTTTTAATTGATTCTTTAAAAGCAGCCATATCTTTTGTTACCTCGCCAGCGTCAGAACCAAAAAAAGTAACTTCCTCATTTAATGTACGAACCAATCCTGCCCAATCACGCGAATTCATAGCTATATTATAATTGTTAATTACACTTATAATAGCTTCTTTTTCTTGATTACGTTGTTCTTCGGTCAATAATTGAAGGTCATCTTGATTTTCTGTTTCATTACAACTAACAAGTAATAAAAGTGAGAAAAATGACAAAATAATTAATTTTAGTCTCATATAAACCTCTTAATTATAATTAATAAAAAAACTTAAAAATCAATTTTTAAGCATATTGATTTTTTCTATTGATATTGTTCCTTTTTTTCTAAATACAGCAATTACAATAGCTAATCCAATAGATGTTTCTGCTGCGGCTACAGCCATTACAAAAAATACTAGAACTTGTCCAGCAACATCATTCATAGAAGATGCAAAAGCAATTAATGATAAATTTACTGCATTCAACATTAATTCTATAGACATCAATATTATAATTGCATTTTTACGTGTTAATACTCCTATAGTACCAATTGAAAATAATATTCCCGATAATATCAGATAATATTCTGTTGATATAAAATCCATTTTTAATTTAACCGTTTTTTTGCCATTAAAACTACACCTATTATTGTTGCAAGTAGCAAAATACCTGTAATTTCAATAGGCACTAAAAAATTAGTATATAATTCTTTTGCTACAGTTTGTACAGTCCCTATATTTGCTGAAATTTCCGAAACATTTAAATTAGACTGTTCCCCACCAATAATAAACAACACTAAAAAAAACAATAAAATTCCAGATAAAGTAGTTGAAAAAATATTTCTTATCCATTGTTTTTTCTTATAAGTTTCATCTGTTTGATTTAATAACATTATAACAAATATAACAAGTACCATTATTGCACCAGCATAAACAATTATTTGCATAACTGCCAAAAATTGTGCTGCTAGTGTTAAATATATACCAGCAAGCATAAAAAAATGAAATATCAGAGCTAATGCCGATCTTATAGGATGCTTATTAAATACTGTTATTAAAGCACTAATAATAGCAAAAATTGATAATACTATAAATAAAATAGATACTATTTTCATATTAAAAATAATACAAATATACACAATTGTATAATGTAAATTATGAAAAAATTATAAATAAAACAAATAAAAAAATTTTTTTTATTTGTTTTATTTGTTATTTTTACATTTAATTTTATATTTTATAAGAAATATTATAATGAAACTAAAAGCAAAAAATATAATTAACATTATAATATATAGTTTAATAATACTAGCATATAGTATAAATATATATTCACAAGAATATAAATCTATTCCTAAAAATCAAATACAAGACAAAATAATAGAATTAAAAGATAATAAATTAAACGATACTTTACTGTTTTCTATTATTGGTTTTTTTAGAACAGAACGTATAAGATTTTCTAATATTGTAGAAAATACAATGTACGTCAACGAAAAAGGATTATATTATCGTGTTGATTTATCAGATGATGTTGGAAATATTACTATTAGTTGTACTTTTTTTAAACCACATTTTAATTTTGTTCCGATTCCTATTGAGGAACGTGATAGCACTTATATAGTTTTAATGAATGAACATATTTGTGTATGTGAATCAGTTATAGGATATCCCACAATAAGAAGAGAAGGTAATCAATTTATATGTGGTCCAAAAAATTTAACAGATGAAGAAGCAGAAAATTATTCAATTAATTGTTATGATTTAAAAAATTTAGAGTATCTAATTTCAAATTTTTTTCAAAAAGGATATGAAATTAAAAACAAAATACAAATAAAAAAAGAATTAGAAATATTAGAGTTAAACGAATAACATTAGTTCTAAATTAAATATCCATTAGGATATTTAATTATAATTATTATATGATAAGTAATAAAAAAAACATAAAAAAAAGTGACTGAATATTCAGTCACTTTTTTTATTTGGATATCTTATAAAAGTAAATTATCTTACAATATTAAATATTTTTGTTTCTGCTATATTACCACTTTTTAATACATAATAATATGTACCAACAGGTAAATTAGAAGTCTCAAAACTTACAGTATAATTTCTTTCATTTAAATATTCATTAACTGCTTGTCCTACAACTTGACCTAATGAATTATAAATAGTCAATGTTGTATAATCAGCATTTCCTAAACTAAATTCAAAATTAATTTTTGTATCAGTTGGATTTGGATAAGCTTCACCTAGAACAAATTTATCAGATGCTCTACCTTCTTTAATATTGCCTGAATTATAAGGTAAAGAATTTCTTGTTGCATCTGCTAATTGATACATACCAAAGTTATAATTATTAAGTATATTATTAGCCAATATAGGTGGCAATGAACAATGGAACACATTAAACGGATCAGTTGATTGTGGTCTTTTATAAGTAATACAGAATACTAGTGGAACTTCATTAATACTTGGTACTATATGCGGCATCATTGTATAACGAGTACTAATAGTATCAGAATTTATAGCTTTTACCGGAGTGCTCCATTCGTCTGAATCAAGTGATCTATATGACAAGAAAGTTTGAGCATATGGGAATTCAATTGTTCTAATTTCTCTTGTTTCTTCGAAAGATTCGCCGTTATCGTTTACACCTCTATATACAAAATATAAATCAATAGTATCTTCTAAAGTAGCAATTTGAGAATTAGGATTACCCTCTTCTACAAATAAATTAATATATTTCGTTACAAGATGTCTACCATCAGCAGTTTTAGCAAGTTGAATTTCAAATTGAGAACGTTGATTACCACCATTTGTTTGAGCATAAAGACGATTATTTTCGTTATGAATATATAATTCAAATGGTGCTGTAATATAACGTTCTGATAATTTATCAAGGAAACCAACAGTATTTAACATATCAATAGCTCTAACCTTCCATATACCATTTTTCTTTTCAAACTCAGTAAGTTGTCTTACATACCTTTCATTCCCATCTTCTCCAATAACATAATAAAATAAATCAGAAACAAATACATAATGGTTTTCTTCTAAAGCAACAAAGCAATCCCTTTGGTCAAAAGGACTATTTAAATACCATCCAAATCCTTTATCTGTTGCAGCAAAAATACTATTAAGATAATCATTAACAACATCGTCAGATATAGAATCAATTAACTGGAAATTTTGTCCATCAGGAGCTGATTTAAATATTCTTGGGATTCTGTTATATTTTTCATTATTAGTTTCACCATGAGCAAAAGAATATGCACCTAATTCTAATGTTAACATATAAATATTACCATTATTGTCAACATCAATTATAGGTGTTGTTAAATAAGTTGATGGTTTCCCAGCTTCAAAACCACCGAAATATTTATTAACCTCATTTATATTCCTACCGTATCCTTTGTCAACAAGTAAGTCTTCTGCATCATCACCTAATTCTGTTACATCAACACCAACTAAAACAAACTGTGTTGTATCAACAGAATTTTCTTTTGCCCAAGCACGTCCTGAAAAATATACATAACCGTGGTCACCAACATTTGCACTAGTTGCCATTATAGATGTTTGTAACAAAATATTTTGAGCAGTACCACTCCAAGGTCCTTCTATTTGTGCTTCTGAAGCAACTTTTTCTGAAACTAAATCTTCTCCACTAATAAAACCAAAAATACTTGATTTATATTCTTGTTTTTTACCAGCTACATCATTTTGTGATACCCAGCTACGATATGCTATTTTAACATCATTAAAATCAGACGATTTTTTAGGATTAACCGTTGCCAATGAAGTATAAAATCTATCTGTAACAATACCTACTTTATAATTATCATTTTCTGTATAATCATACAAATTACGAAGAGCCCAACTTTGTCCAAGGTCGTTTGTAAATAAAAGTGGACCTGTTTTTCTCACAACAAAATCGCCAGAAGGAAGTATAGTATCTAAAGATCTTCTATTTGAAAACAAAAACAAAGTCCCAGTATATGGTTCATAAGAAATAGGAGTTTGATTAATAGCATTAGTTTGATACATTTGACCGCCAAAATCACTTCCTAATCCAATACTATATTCACCACCTTGAACTTGTAATTGTCCTTCAATTTTAATTGCATTCATTATAGGTGTTGCTTCATCACTAACAATATCAGTAGATTTAATTTTTTCAATAGGAATTTCTCCTAAAGGGTTAAAAGCTGCATTTGAAACAGCAAAAGTTATTGCAAAAGCCGCAATAATAAATAATAATTTTTTCATTTAAAATAACTCCATAAAATATTTATTAAATAATGTTGTATTCTTAAACTAAATATAATATAAAAATATTATTAATATAGTATTTAGTATTCTATTTTTTACTATTTTATAAATTATATTCTTTTATAAATACACTAAAAGAAAATACTACTTTTATTATAACTTTTAATTATAATATAATTATTAAAACATAAAACGTATAGATTAACTTTACAAAATAATATTTTTTTTTGAAAAAACAAAACTTTATAAAAAAATTATAAATAAAATATAAATATTTATAAATATACATAAATATTTAAATATTTATTGTTTCGCCATACTCTAAAATTATGGGTTCTTTTTCTATGTTTTTAATTTTATTTTTAAATTCATTTATATCTACTTTAATCACATCAAAAGTATTAAAATGCATTGGAATTGCTATTTTAGGTTGTACAAATTCAACAGCTTTTACAGCATCATCTATCCCCATAGTATAAACACCACCAATAGGTAATATCATTATATCAGGCTTAGATAATTCACCAATAAGTTTCATATCAAGAAATAAGCCTGTATCACCAGCATAATATATAGTTTTATTAGCAATTTTAATAACAGCACCGACTGGCGAGCCCATATATTTGCCATTCATTGAACCTGCACTATGATGTGCTATTGTCATTTTTAATTTTCCAAACGGGAATTTACATTCACCGCCTATATTCATAGCATAAGTTTCAATTCCCATACTCCCTAAAAATACAGCAACTTCATAGATAGCTATAACAACACTTTTATTATTTTTTGCAATTTCTATTATATCTCCAAAATGGTCCTCATGAGCATGAGTCAAAAAAATAAAATCTGCTTTAATATCATTTATATTTATTTTTGCATTTGGATTATTTGTTATAAAAGGATCTATTGCAATAGTGTATTTACCATCGTTTAACAAAAATGCAGAATGTGCTATATACGTAATCTTTAACATATCAAACCTCACATTATTTGTATAAAAATACTTTAACTTTAATAAAAATTATATCTTTTTATTTATTTTTACTACTTAAGTTTATTATTTCATTTTTTATTTGTTCTAATACCCATTGAGGAGTACTAGTTGCTCCTGTTATTCCTACTTTATCAAATTGTTCTATTTTTTTTATATCTAGTTCGGTACTATTTTCTATAAAAATTGAATTTTCATTTTCTGATTTACAAATATTAAATAAGACTTTTCCATTAGATGAGTTTCGTCCTGCAACAAATAAAATTATATCATTTTTTTTTGCAAAATTACGTAAAATAGTTTCTCGCCCACTTACAAAATTACAAATTGTATTTTTAAAAATAAAAGAATTTTTAATATTAGACTTTATAAATTCCTTTATTTTTAAAAGACCCTCTATATCCATAGTTGTTTGAGAACATAGCATAGTTTTTTTAGAAAAATCAATTTTATTTTTAATATCTTCAATTTTTCTAGCAACAATACATTCGTCATTACAAACGCCTCTCAATCCAACAACTTCAGCATGTTCATATTTACCATAAATAACAATTTGCCAATTTTCGCCATAAAAATATTTTACTCTAATTTGTAATTTTTTTACAAGTGGACAAGTTGCATCAACATACATTATATTATTTTTATTTAATATTTTATAAGTGTCTGGTGGTTCCCCATGGGCTCTAATAACAGCGATTGTATTTTTTGAATTTAATTTTTCTATATTTTCATATTCTATTGTAATTAAATTTTTATCTTCAAGTCTATTAATTTCAAGAGGATTATGAATAATTTCACCAATTACATAAACTTGTTTATCTGGATTTTCTTTCAATAAGTGTTCAACTTTTTCTATTGTTTGTACAACGCCCCAACAAAAACCGGCATTTTCATCTATAATTATTTGCATTTTTATTAAAATAAAAGGCTATCACTTTATAAGCAATAACCTTTTTTTATTAATATGTTATAAAATAAGTTAGTTAGCGAACTCTTTACCTTTGTTAAACGCTTCCATATTAAGTGGAATTAACTTATGGTGACGTTCTGGCAAAGCTTGCTTCAATCCTTTTTCAACACCTTCATCAGTAATTGTTTTTCTTACCGCTAAAAAAGCACCTAAAACTATCATATTAAATACTTTTTGATTTTTCAAATCTATTGCTGCTTGATTTGCAGAAATAGGAATAACTTTAATATCTTTTCTTGTTGGTGGTTTACTAACAGTAGAAGTTTCATAAATTAATGTTCCACCTGATTTAACTTTAGACTCAAATTTTTCAAGTGAAGGTTGATTTAATGCAACAACTGTATCATAAGTTGATATTATTGGCGAAACAATAGGTTCATCAGAAACAATTACATTACAATTAGCAGTCCCTCCTCTCATTTCAGGACCATAAGAAGGCATCCAACAAACTTCTTTACCTTCCATCATACCTGCGTAAGCAAGTATTTTTCCCATTGAAAGAACACCTTGACCGCCGAAACCAGCGAAAATAACTTCTTCTGTCATAATTATTTGTCCTCCGGAGTTTTAATATCACCTAATGGATAATTAGGTATCATTGTATCTTTAACGAATTCATTTGCTTGTGTTGCAGTCATTTTCAAATTAGAAGGACAATTTGAAACAACTTCTATCAAGCAGAACCCAAGTTTTTGTTTTTGATATTCAAAAGCCTTAAGTATAGCTTTTTTCAATTTTTTAACATTATTCACATTATTTACAGCTTGACGAGTAACATAAGCAACTCCCGGTAATAGAGCTAGTATAGGACCTAAATAAAGAGGATATCCCATAGTTTGTATATCTCTACCTCTAGGTGAAGTTGTAGTTTTCATACCTTCAAGTGTAGTTGGTGCCATTTGTCCACTTGTCATACCATAAATACCATTATTTATAAATATAGTAAGAAAGTTTTCACCACGGCTAGCAGCATGTATAGTTTCACCTGTACCTATAGCTGCAAGATCACCATCGCCTTGATATGTAAATACATATCTATCGGGCATAACACGTCTAATACCGGTTGCAAGTGCACAAGCTCTTCCGTGGGGTGCTTGTTGCATATCAACATTCATATAATTATATGCAAATACAGAGCATCCAACAGGAGCTACTCCTATAGTATTAGATTCAATACCTAATTCTTCTATTACTTCCATAAGAGTCTTATGTACTGTCCCATGTCCACATCCTGGACAGTAGTGCATACTTACATCAAGTAAAGTACTAGGTTTTTTATAAACAAGATTTTCTTCTTTTATAATATGTTCGTTCATTTCCTCTCCTATTTAATAAATATTTTTTCAAAATTTGCAACAATTTCATCTGGGGCAGGAATCATACCACCCATTCTACCATAAAATTCCACTCTTGTTTTTCCATTAACTGCTAATTTAACATCTTCAAGCATTTGTCCTGCATTCATTTCAACATCAAAGATACCTTTAACTTTATCAGATATTTTATTATAAATATCATATGGGAAAGGATATAAAGTTATTGGTCTTATAATGCCTACCTTATGCCCCTTTACTCTTGCCATTTCGGCAGCTTTTTTACAAATTCTAGCTCCTAAACCAAAGCCTGTAAATATATAATCAGCATCATCAATATTATCAGCTTCAAAAAGAACTTCATTTTTTTCAATAGTTCTATATTTTTCTTGTAGATGTTGATTTATTATTTCCATTTTTTCTGGTTGTATATTAAGCGAAGTAATGAAATTACGCATTTTACGTTTACCACGACCAGTTGTAGCCCATTCTTGTGGTAATTCAGCATCTGTTTTTCTTGGCATTTGATCAAAAAGTTCTACTTTTTCCATCATTTGACCTATAGCACCATCTGCAAGAATCATTACAGGAGTTCTATATTTTTCTGCCAAATCAAAGCCTTGTTTTACATGATTAACCATCTCTTGTACAGTTGCTGGTGCAAGTACTATAATATGATAATCTCCGTGACCGCCACCTTTAACTGATTGAAAATAATCAGCCTGAGATGGTTGAATTGTTCCTAAACCCGGTCCACCTCGAACCACATTTGCAATTAGACAAGGTATTTCAGCACTTGCCATATACGATATAGCTTCTTGCATTAAACTTATACCAGGACTTGAAGAAGTTGTCATAACTCTCTTCCCACAACCACCTGCACCATGAACCATATTTATAGCTGCAACTTCACTTTCTGCTTGTAATACAACCATACCTGTACGTTCCATAGGATTTTCATTTGATAAATATTCAAGAACTTCGGATTGTGGAGTTATTGGATAACCAAAATAAGCATCGCATCCTGATCTAATCATAGATTCTGCTAGGGCCTCGTTGCCTTTCATTAATCTAATTTCGCCCATTATATCTCCTTTTCTTTTTTTTAAATTACAAAAATTTATTGTTTCTGTTGATAAACTGTAATAGCACCTTCTGGACAAATAATACCACATGCTGCACATCCAATGCATCCTGGATTTGCTTGTACAGCATATAAATATCCTTTCTTATTTAATTGTTTGCCCAGTTCAATAATATGTAGTGGACAAGCTCCAACGCAGACTTCACAACCTTTGCAAGCCTCAGCGTCTATTACAATTGTTCCTGTAACTTTTGCCATAGGATTATCTTTCTCCTTAAGTTTATTTTTATAAATTTGTATAAAAATGAATAAATATTTAGTTTTTATTATAATTTTTTATTATAACTTTTTAATTATGATTAAAATACAATATACAAAAAAATAAAATATTAACCTAATCAAAAATACATTTATTTTATATCATATAAAATACAGATTTTATACAAAATAAATTTCATATATATAAACTTTTTTATTTTCTTATTATAGTTTTTATTATAGATTATAGTTAGATTTTTATTATATATAATTTCCTTAATTATATAATAAAAGCAAATATAGCATCAATAAATATTATTAAAAATATTGAAACAACAACACTTGATGTTGTAAATTTACCAACACTTTCAGCGCCACCAGTTACTTGAAAACCTTTAAAACAACCTACTATTGATATTACAAATCCAAAAATTATTGATTTAGCTATACCACCTATCACATCAATATATTTTAATGTCGAATCTAATAACTGAACTTGAAATTCACTGAATGATAAATCTAAAACTACAGCACCTGCTATATATCCGCCTATAATACCTGCAATATTACAAATACTTACAAGGATAGGAATTGATATAATAACTGCAATCAATCTAGGCATAACAATAAAATATTGTTTATCAAAACCAAATGAAACAAGTGCATCTATTTCTTCTGATACTTTCATAGTCCCTATTTCTGCAGTAAAAGAAGACCCTGTACGTCCTGCTATAATAATTCCAACCATCAAAGGAGATAATTCTCTAGTCACTGCTATACCAACTAATGCCGCTAAAAAAGAACCTACACCAAAACGAGCTAATTGTATAGCACCAACATAACCTATAATAATTCCAACAAGAAAAACTATTAATAAACAAATAGTAATTGAATTAACACCTACTCGCATTAGATATATAGGCAAATCTTCCCAACGTACTTTTTTAAAATTAAAAGGTAATAAAAATAATTTTTTGCATGTTTCACCAAAAAAAGCTATAAACTTTGCAAGATCATATAATGTTTTCTTAGCATTATCACCTATTTCAATAAAAAAATCATGAAAAAAACTTGTAGGTAGTTTTTTTATATCTTGTTCTTTCTTAGTTGATAAAAAAAACAAAAAATTCTTAAATTCTTCTGTTTCGCCAACAACTTCACATTCAATATTATTATTTTTACAATATCTTTTTATATTTCTAATAAAAATGAATGCAAATGTATCAAATATCTTTATCTTACTTACATCTAAAATAAACTTTTTTAATTCTTGATTTATATTGCTAAGATTAAATAAATTAAAATAAGAACTATTTGTATAAGTAATAGGCGCTAGGGCAATAAATATTCCAACATCATTTTCTATTTTAAATTCAAAATAATTACCTATATTTTTCCAAATTATTTCTTTTTTATTTCTACTCATTGAACATCTCCTAATTGAAGTTTAAATAGAAGGATAATACCATTTAGATCTTTATTACTTAATCTAACATTTTCTACTTCTTTCACTTCATAATTTGCATCAAAAGAAAAATGATATCCTAAGTCAACAATAATTCGTATCCACTTATCAAAATCATAAAAAAAACCAAGACAAGGTGTAGCAGAATAATACCAACAATCTCCAAAATTTGGAATATCGCTTTCAGAAAGCAATGCACTTTGGGACATAACAATTCTATATTTTACATGATTTAGTCCAAACATTCCTGATAAAGAAATTCCATAATTATGTATTAAATATTTTTCATCCGAGACATTTTTTTTATTTATAGGAATTAATTTTTCAACATCAAATTCAAAAAAATTATTTACTAAACGAGGTTTAAACACTTCGTTAGTAATAGCCGTATATGTAAAATCACTTTCTATATTACGTGTTATAGCGTTATAGGAACCAATAGAAAATATCCAATTATCAAACACAACAGAAATAGCAGTCCCGCCAATATAAGTTAACTGTCCAGTAATAGTCGTTGGAGCAAGAGAAAAGTTTCCTAATACCCCAACTGCTTTTGCTTTATAATTATTAATAAAAAACAAAAGCAATAGTATTGATATAATTTTTAATTTGTTAAACAACTTATAAAAACAGATGAAATTATAATTTAAAGGCATATAAACTTATTTCTATAATAATGTTTTAATAATAAATTAATTATATTAATTGACTTTGTTATATTTACTGAAACTAATTACTTAAAATTTTATTTAAATTTATTTAAAATTCTATTTAAATTTATTTAATATATTATCAACATTTTGTTTTATAATTTCTAATTCATAAGATGCATCAATAACTTCAATTAAATTTAAATTTTTATAAAAATCTATTAATTTAGAAGTTTGTTGATAATAAATATTTAATCGTTTTTTTATAACTTCAACGTTATCATCTACTCTTTGATATAATTCAAGATTCTCATCCTTAGGTGGCGGATTAAATATCAAATTATAAACCTTCCCTGTTTTTCTATCTATACGACGTGCTGAAACTCTATCAATAATAAGTTCATCAGGTATTTTAAAATTTAACACACAATCGATTTTTTTATTAATTTTATTAAATAAACTATTTAAAAAAACAGCTTGTCCTATTGTACGTGGATAACCATCAAATAACAACCCTTGATTTGGATTTTTATTATAAACATTTGTAAGTTCTTTTTCAACAAGATCATTTACAAATTCATCAGAAAATAATGTACCTGTTTTCATTATTTTTTTAATTTCTTCTGCCATAGGAGAATTATCATTTATTTTTTTTCGTAAAATATCTCCAGTAGAAATTTGTTGCAAGTTAAATTTTTCGCATATTATTTCGGCTTGTGTTCCTTTGCCAGAACCCGGAGGCCCTAATAAAATAATAATCATTTCTATACTTTTAAATTTATTTAAATTTATTTAAAATTATATAATTTTATGTTTAAAAAATACAATATTAATAGTTTTTTTCGTAATAACAAACTTAATAAATAAAAAAAATTTATAAATATATAAATTTACTTTATTTATAAATAATTTCGTTTTTATTAGTTTTTTATATAAATTTGTAATCTAAAATTACTATTAATTATAATTTCAATTTGAATTTATTTTCAAATAAAATATAAAGAAAAATTAAAAATTTTACATTTAAAAATAAAAATCATATAAATTAAGGTACATTCAAAATGGAAACAAGATTAATTGAAAAATTATCAAAACTTGCAGGAATAATTCTTAGTGGTAAAACACGCATAGAAAGCGATTTACTTGGAGAAAAAGAGATTCCTAACGAATTTTATTTTGGCATACAAACATTACGTGCAATTGAAAACTTCGATTTTAGTAAAACTACTATTCGTGATTTTCCATATTTTGTACGTAGTCTTGCAGAAGTAAAAAAAGCTGCTGCTATTGCAAACAAAGCGGTTGGATTAATGAATGAAGATATTTGCAATGCTATTTGCAAAGCTTGTGATGAAATAATAGAAGGCAAGTTTCATGAAAACTTTCTTGTTGATTTAATACAAGGCGGTGCTGGTACTTCTACCAATATGTGTGCAAATGAAGTTATAGCAAATAGAGCTTTGGAACATTTAGGAAGATCAAAGGGCGAATTTAAATATTGCAGTCCTAATGACCACGTAAATTTAGCACAATCAACAAATGATGCATATCCAACATCAATTCACATTGCTATGTTATATTACAACAATGATGTTATTGCATCTTTGAAAGAACTTGTTGTAGCTTTTAGAAAAAAAGCAATTGAATTTAAAGATATAGTCAAAATGGGGCGAACTCAATTACAAGATGCAGTACCAATGACTATTGAACAAGAATTTGAAGCTTTTGCAAAAACACTAGAAATTGAAATTGATAACTTAAATTGTGCTGTTTCATGGTTTAAATCCATAAATATGGGAGCTACTGCTATTGGCACTGGAATTAATTGTCATATAAAATATCCTGCTATTTGTACCAATGAATTAGCAAAAATAACTGGTCTTGATCTTAAATTAACAGAAAATTTTATTGAATCCACTCCTGATACAAGTGCATTTGTAACTTATTCTGCTGCTCTAAAACGATTGGCTGTTAAAATTTCTAAAATATGTAATGATTTACGTCTTTTAAGTTCGGGACCAAGAGCGGGATTAGCGGAAATAAATTTACCTAAGATGCAACCTGGTTCTTCAATTATGCCGGGAAAAGTAAATCCTGTTATTCCAGAAGTTGTAAATCAAGTATGTTTTAAGGTATTTGGAAATGATACTACTGTTAATTTTGCTTCAGAAGCAGCACAATTACAATTAAACGTAATGGAACCAGTTATAGTAGAAGCAATTCAAGAATCTATGAACTACTTAATATCAGCAATGAATACACTAAGAACATTATGTGTAGAGGGAATTACTGTAAATGTAGAACGTTGTAAAAATATGGTATTAAATAGTATTGGAATTGTTACTGCTTTAAATCCATACATTGGATATAAAGTAAGTACTACTATTGCAAAAGAAGCATTAGAAACTGGTCGTGGAATCTATGAATTAGTTTTAGAAAAAGGGATTTTAGATAAGGAAAAATTAGATAATATACTAAAACCAGAAAATATGTGTAATTTTATAAAATAAAATAATGAAAATAACCGGTATATTATTAACAATTAAATTATAATATTACCGGTTATTTTAATTTTTATTTTTAACAAAATAATATTATTTTATCAACGTAAATAATATTAATTATATGGGAACAAATAAAAATATTTAATATTTAATTAAAAATTATAAAATTATTATAATATAAATATTAAAAATAAAAACTATGTTTACTGATGAACAAATAAAACAAATTAGACAAGAATTCCCTATTTTATCTGAAAAGATTAATAATAAGAATTTAATATATCTTGATAATGCTGCTACTACTCAAAAGCCAAGATGTGTTATTGATTATATAACTAATTTTTATACTCATTATAATAGTAATATACATAGAGGAGTTCATAATCTAAGTCAAAAAGCAACTAGAGAATATGAAAACGCACGTGTAACTATACAAAATTTTATAAATGCGAAATATCCAGAAGAGATTATTTTTACACGTGGAGCTACGGAATCAATTAATTTAATTGCAGCTACTTTTGGAATGTCAAGGGTAGCAGAAGATGATGAAATTATAATTTCTCATTTAGAACATCATGCAAATATTGTACCTTGGCAAATTTTATGTAATAAGAAAAATGCAAAGTTAATTGTTATTCCGGTAGATAATAATGGTGATATTATTATAGAAGAATTAAAAAAAAGAATTTCTAATAAAACAAAATTGATGTCTATTACTCACGTTTCTAATTCATTAGGAACAGTAACACCAATAGAAGAAATTATAAAAATTGCTCATTCTCATAATATCCCTATTATTGTAGATGCAGCACAATCAATTCAGCATTTAAAAGTTGATGTACAAAAATTAGATTGTGACTTTTTAGTTGCTTCGGGACATAAATTTTATGCACCAACAGGAATTGGATTTCTATATGGGAAAAAAAATCTGTTTGACAAGATGCCTCCTTATCAAACGGGTGGAGATATGATACTAACCGTTAGTTTTACTAAAACTATATTTAATGAATTACCTTATAAATTTGAAGCGGGAACACCAAACATAGGTGGTGCGATAGGATTTGGAAAAGCAATAGAATATATAAAAGAGATTGGATTAGATAACATTATTGAATATGAAAATTATCTATTAGATTATGCAACTAAAAAATTAAGTCAAATAGAAAACTTAACAATTATTGGAACTGCAAAACAAAAAGCAAGTGTTATTTCATTTGCACTTAATAATATACATCCTCATGATATTGGAACTTTATTAGATTTGAATGGTATTGCAGTTAGGACAGGGCAGCACTGTTCTGAACCTATTATGCATAGATTTGATATTGAAGCAACAACAAGAGCATCTTTTGCTTTTTATAACACAATAGAAGAAATTGATATATTAGCAGATTCTATAAAAAAAATAATAAATATGTTTGCTTAAATTTTTTATAAAAATAATTAACAATAACATACTTTTAATATTTGATTCATTTTTTGATTATAATAAAAATTATAGTTATTTTTATTATACATTATAAATTAAAAATTATAATTACTTACAAAAATATAGTCATTTATATTCACCTTATAAAAAGAATATATGAAAAAAATATCAATTAATTTATTAGTAACAATAGCTATTTTTATATTTTTTACTAGTATAGACAGTATTTATTCGCAACAAAATATTGACTTTGAAAAAATTAATAGCGACACTATTAATATTAAATCTAAAAAAACTAAAAAATATATAACACTTCAAGCAGTAAATTATTTAATTCACATATTACCGCCTGATAATACTTTTAAAATAATTAATAACGGACGGGATTTTGGAATTAGTTCTAAAAAATATAATGCTTCTATATTGTTAAAATTTCAATCAGTAAATAAATTTAGTTATATAGATTCTACATTTAATAAAACATTAAATTATTACAAAGATATTATAAGAAGCTATAATTTCTTTAAATCTGATAATATATTATTTAAATATATGCAATATGGTGCGTTGGTGGGAAATGATACAATGTCAACTTGGAATATGATTTGTGGGGATGATATTTTTGCATTAAATATTTATGTAACATATCCTATTAGAGAAGAAAATAAATTAGGTAAGTTAATGAAAAAAACTTTAACTTCTTTAATATTTGAACCTAATCCTGCAATTACACCTGAATATAATACGCCTTTCACCTGTGATTATTCTCTATTAGGATTGAAATTTTTCCAAAGAACAGGTCTTGCATCGATATTTACAGAAGATGGTTTGCCATTAGAGCTTACAAAAGGATCTAAGTGTTTCTTTTCGGTTGTTATTCCGCCTTCTACTTCGCAAACGGATAACTTAGCAGATAATGTTATAACATTATTGAACAATACATTTTTTGAACCATATTTACAAGACAATATACTTGCTTCAAAAGTTTTAGAAACGGAAATACAGCAACAAAAAGGAATAGAAATAGAAGGAAGTTTTAAAAATAATTATGAAAAAGTATTTCTTGTTTTTATGGCAGCAACTGCAAGTAATTATAATATAATTGTTGGATATTGTAATGAAGATGAAAAGGATTTATTTTTTGAAAAAATTAGAAAATTAAAACAAACTTGGAAAATAAGTTATTAATAACTTATTAATAATAATTTTTTATAAGTTAATAAAAATAAATAAAAGGTTAGAAATATAAGTTCTAACCTTTTTTATTTATTTTGCATATTAACTAATTTTGTATATTAACTATAAAAAGTAAAATAATTAGTTATTTACTATATCATGTATACGTACTAATCCAATTAATTTATTATCGTTATCTACAACGGGGAGTACACTTATTTGTTTTTTATACCTATTTTCCATAAGTGCAATCGCTTCAACTAGATATGCTTCTTCTTTTATTTTAATAGGTTCAATAGTCATAATATCAGACATTTTTAAAACTCTTATATCATCGTATTTTTGTAAAACACGTCTTACATCACCATCTGTTAAAATTCCCAATAATTTTTTATTTTCATCAATACAACAACAACATCCTAAAGGTTTTGTTGTCATTTCTATTAAAATATCTTTAACTAGAGTATCTTTTGAAACAATAGCAATATCCTGTACTTTATGCATAACATCTTTTACAGTAAGTCGCACACTTCTTCCTATTTGTCCCAACGGATGTAAACGTGAGAAATCTTCTAATGTAACATTTTTCTTATACATTAAACATACAGCCAAGGCATCACCTAATGTCAAGGCAACAGTTGTAGAACTAGTAGGTGCTAAATTAAAAGGACAAGCTTCTTTTTTTACAGAGCCATCTAATACTATATCAGAACTACTTGCCAAATGAGAATTTATATTTCCTACAATTGAAATTATATTTGCTGAGCGCATTTTTAAATAGGGGATTGTTCTTATTAATTCTTCAGTATTTCCACTTTTAGATAATAACAAAGCAACATCACCTTTTTGTACCATCCCTATATCACCATGTAATGCTTCAACAGGATGAAGAAAAACAGCTGATATTCCTATACTTGATAAAGTAGCAGCTATTTTTTGAGCTATTATGCCAGATTTACCAACGCCTGAAACTATAATTTTATTTGCATTATCAAGCATATCTACTGCTTTTTCAAAATCTTCATTTATTAAATTAGAAGTGTGTTCTAAAGCACTAATTTCATCATAAAAAACTTTTTTTGCTTTTTGTAGTATATCCATATTTTTAATATATCTATATTTTTAACTGTTTTTTATTGGTTATCGTTAATATATTTAATTATAAATAACTTATAAATAATAAAAATTATAAATTAAATTTGTATCTCATAAGATATAGACGGAATAATCGGTAACAACAAATAATCATTTACAACTGTAACATCGTTAGCAACATCATAAATACGCATCAAAATATCACGACGATTATAAACATTATAAACATCAAGAGATAATCTCGATTCTTTTCCAAAAGTTTTAAAACTATAAGCAAGATAAATATTTAACCTATGAGAAGGGGGAAGTTGCAATCCATATCGTTCTGAGGTTGTTATCTTATTATTACCAAAACTATCATTTGGCGGAAATAATTTTACACGTGATGTTGCACCGGTATAGTACTGTCCACTTTGTAAAATAAAAGAACCACCGATTTCTAAATTATCTATTATTTTATATTGTATAACTGTTTTAAAATCATGTTTACGTGCATATTTTGGCGTAAAATATCTTCCACTATTTATACTATCAAATTGTGCTTTAACGATACCAAAACCATATCCCATCCACCCAGTTACTCTACCAAAATTTTTTTGGAAAAATACTTCAAAACCATAAGTAAAGGCATCGCCAAGAAAAACAACATCAGATACAACCAATGTATTTAATGTAAACATATTTAATTCACTAATATCAGTCATTGTTTTATAGTAAGCATCAAAATTTAATTTGGAATCTTTTAATGGTTTTGTTTCCAAACTAAAAATATAATGATTTGACTTTGAAATAGGCACTGTTGTATCAGAAGGCAACCAAGTATCAATTATATTAAAGTTCTGCATAGTTGCTATTCTTACATTTTGATTATATATTCCATAGGCAAGTTTTAAAGAAACAAAATCATTAAATATATATCTTAATGCTATTCTAGGTTCAAAACATAAAGAATTATTTAATTGATAATAATTAAAACGTGTTCCTAATTGTAAAGCAAATTCATCTGTTAAATTAAATTTTGTTTGTGCAAATGCAGAATAATTCATATCAGGAATACTAAAACGTGTTGAAGAAAGATCGCCTAAATTTAACGTTGTATCAACATCACCTGTAAAATTTAAATGATATTTAAAATTTAATTTAATTGCTTCAAACCCTACTGTTGCGGATGCATTTTTTTGTATATACCAATCTAATTTCCATTTTAAAGTAATATCTTTTATAGAATTATCCATTATAAAATCATATCCTGTTTCACCACCTGTAAATTTTATTTCATAATTACTATAACTTAGATTTAAAGAAGAAAATAAATTATTAGTAAATATATGAGACCAATTAACTGATAATAAATTATTCCCAGTATTCATATCTATAATTGTATTGCCAACATCATAATTTAATTTATCAGAACTCATAAAACCAGTAATAGAAAGTTTCCCTTTTCCCCCAATATCTTGAACAATCTTTGCATTTACATCATAAAAATAAAAATTAGGTAGATCTGAATCTAATAAAACAGTTATTAAATCTAAATATGTTCTACGACCGGAAATAAAAAACGCACCATTCCCAACCGGACCTTCTATATCAGCTTTACTTGAAATTAGACCTAACGAAAGATTCCCCTTATATTCATTTCTATTACCATCTTTTTGAGTTAAATTTAAAACAGAAGATAATCTATTCCCATATTCAGCTTCAAAACCACCTTTTAATAAATTCACATCTTTTATAGCATTTGTATTAAAAGTTGAAAAAAAACCAAATAAATGAGAAGGATTATAAATTGGGGCTTCATCTAGTAATACTAAATTTTGATCCGGCGAGCCACCACGTACAAATAAATTACTTGATATTTGAGATGATGTTAACACGCCCGGTAAAAATTGTAATGTCCTGAAAACATCAGATTCGCCACCGACTTTTATATCTTTTATTTGAGCAACCGGAATATTAGTAGTTGAAATAGTAATTTCACGTTGTAAAACTTCACGATCTGATTCTACGTGAATTTCTTCTATTTGTAAAACATCTTGTTTTAATTTAACATTTAAGTGTAAATTTTCATTTGATTGTAATGTAATTTCTTTTGTATATTTTTCATAACCAATATATGTTACTCTTATTACATATTTCCCTGCTTTGATTCCTTGTAATGAATAAAATCCTTTTGTATTTGTTTTTGTTCCAATTGTTGTCCCTTCTAAAAATATAGTTGCACTAATAAGTGGTTCGCCAGAAGAAAAATCGGAAACAATACCATTTATACCACTTGCAAAGAGAGGAAACATCGAAAAAAAGAATATAAGAAATATTAATTTTATACGATTATATAATATTAAATAGGGGTTCATTCATTTTTTTATTTAATATTTATTTAAATATTTATACAAATATATAATTTTTTTTTAATATTTTTAATATTATCATTATTATTTACTTATTATTTATTATTTTAGTAGTCTTATTTTATTCAATATTTAATTAAGAATGGAAAGAACATTTTTAAAATCGAAAATACACAGAGCTGTTATTACAAAAACAGAATTAAATTATGAAGGTAGTATCACTATCGACCTTAATTTAATGGAAGCTGCAGATATATTATCTTTAGAAAAAGTTTCCATTGCTAACATAAACAATGGAGAAAGATTTGAAACATATGTTATTCCTGGTCCCGCGGGAAGTGGAACAATATGTTTAAATGGCGCTGCTGCACGTAAAGTTGTAACAGGTGATAAAATAATAATAATGTCTTTTTGTAATCTATCTGAAAAGGAAATAAACAATTTTAAACCAAAAATTGTAATTGTAGATGATAAAAATAATATTAAATCAATAGAAGATAATATTAAATCAAATAGTTACATTGAATAAAGGAGAATTATGTTATCAGTTATAATACTTGCGGCCGGACTTGGAAAAAGAATGAATAACCCTAATATTCCTAAGGTGATGACAAGTTTGAATAATAAGCCTCTTATTTATTATGTATTAAACACTGCTAATAAATTAAAACCACAAAAAATTGTTTTAGTTGTTGGACATCATAGAGAATTATTAATAGATTATGTAAATAATGAATTCAAAGAAGATAATATAAAATTTGCAATTCAATATGAACAATTAGGAACAGGCCACGCAACACAATGTGCAGAAAAAGAAATATGTTTTAATGCTAGTAATATTAACAATAATCCTAACATTCATAACATATTAATTCTCTCGGGCGATGTACCTCTTCTTTCTCATAAAACTTTAAATAATTTTTTAGATACACATATTTCTAAAAATTCAGATATTTCTGTTTTAACAGCAATCGCAGATGATCCTAGTGGATATGGAAGAATAATTCGTAATAAAAACAATGATTTTATTGCTATAGTAGAAGAAAAAGATGCTGACAAAAATATAAAATTAATAACCGAAATAAATAGTGGGATATATTGTGTTAAAGCTAATTTACTTTTCAATCTTTTAAAGAATGTTAATAATAAAAATAATCAAAATGAATATTATTTAACAGACATTATTGATATAGGAATAAAACAAAATTTAAATATTATAGCTATTAAGACTGCCAATTTTAAAGAAATACAAGGAATAAATACACGAGAGCAATTACAAGAAATAGAAAAATCTTTTTTAAATAATAAATCTTAACTAGTAGATAAATTTAAGTTATTTTATAAAAACTATAAAAAAAAGACAATATTATAATAGAATAATATTGTCTTTTTTATTAATTGAATTTTTTATTGAATATGTTTTAATCCATAAAATGAACAAACATACCATCTGCTAATTTTGGTTCAAACCAAGTAGATTTTGGAGGCATAATAGCACCAGCATCTGCTATATCTATTAAATCTTTTACTGACGTTGGGAACATTGAAAAAGCAACTGTCATTTCACCTGAATTAACACGTCTTTCTAATTCATTTAGCCCTCTAATACCACCAACAAAATCAATACGTTCACTTGTACGTGGATCATCGATACCTAAAAATGGATTAAGTACATATTTTTGCAATAATGATACATCTAAACGTTCTACTGGATCAGATACATTTGTTAATTCCGGTTTAAAGTTTAATTTATACCAATTTTTATTTATATACATTCCAACTTCACCACGTTGTTTTGGTTTATATTGAGAAGAAACTTTTTCTATGGAACATACTGTTTTCAACTTATTGAAAAATTCCTCTTCTGACGCACCATTCAAATCAACAACTACTCTATTATAATCCATTATATGTAAATGACTTGCAGGGAATAAAACTGCCATATAATAATTATATTCTTCTTCACCGGTATGATTTGGATTTGCTTTTTCACGTTCTCTACCTACAATAGCACCTGCAGCGGAACGATGATGTCCATCTGCAATATAGAAATTTTTTGTACCTTTTAATAATTCTTCTATACGTGCAGAAACTTTTTCATCTCTTATAACCCAAGAAGTATGTCGTACATTCATATTATCAACAAGATCGTTATCAGGCTGATTCTTTACTACATCTGAAATAAGAGCATTGATCTCTTCATTATCAGGCATAGTTAAGAAAACCGGACCAGAATGTGCATTAGTAACACGTACATGGTTTGATCTATCTTCTTCTTTATCTTTACGTGTTTTTTCATGCTTTTTAATATTATTATTCCAATAATCATCTTTACTCACACAACCTACAAGACCATATTGAGTACGACCATCCATAGTTTGAGCATATACATATAAATATGGTTTTGGATCTGAAACAATAGCCTTAATATCAATCAATTTTTGTAGATTTTCTTTTGCTTTTTGATAAACTCGGGGATCATATAGATCTATACTTGGATCTAAATCTATTTCAGGCTTTCCTACGTGTAAAAATGAATATAGATTACCTTTTACTTCTTCGCGTGCTTCGTCCGAAGTAAGAATATCATAAGGTTTTGCAGCTATTTTTTGAGCTAATTCTTGTTTAGGTCTATAAGCCTTAAAAGGACGGAATATTGGCATAATTATACCTTCGTTATTATTTTAAATTAAAATATATTATTTATTTTTACTTAGTACTATTATTTATATATAAGATAAAATTAATTATAAATATATAAATAAAAAATAATCTTACAAAAATACAAAATTTTAATAATATAACAAAATTATACTATTATAACTTACTATAAAAATATAATTTTATCTAAAATTGATTGTAGAAGATAAATCTTGCATTATTTTAGAAGTTTCTAATAAAGATTTTATAATATTTTGA
>CAYYIP010000010.1:0-73551 GCA_964472015.1 uncultured Hyphomicrobiales bacterium
AATATAATATAATATAATATAATATAATATAATATAATATAATATAATATAATTAGTATTGTATAAACATTATAAAAGATTATAAAAAAAAAGAACAAGTTTAACTTGTTCTTTTTTTATTTATTTTTATTAATATTATATTATTCCTTGTTGTTTTAATTCTTTTATTTGTTCTGCCGAATATCCTAGTAAATTATTTAATATTTCATTTGTATGTTCTGAAAGCGTAGGTGGTGGCGTTGTTACATTCCCAGGTGTTTTAGAAAATTTTGCAGTTAAATTAAATAATTTAATATTTCCTATATCATTAATGTTTATTTCTGTGAATGTGTTTCTATGATTTATTTGTTCAGAGGATAACGCATCTTCTAAACTTAATATTTTTCCAGACGGGACGCCCGCAGTATTTAAAAGTTCAACCCATTCATCAGTGTTTTTTAACATTAATTTTTCTTCAAGTATAGGTGTCAATATATTTCTATTTGCTTTACGATTATCTCTTTCTTTAAATCTAATATCTTCTTTTAGTTCTGGTAATTCTAATATATCTGTAACGGCATGCCATTGTTCTTGCTTATTTGCAGCTATATTTATATTTCCATCACGAGTGCGGAAAGTTCCTGATGGTGCAGCAGTAAAATTATCATTACCTAATAATTGAGGTTGTTGTTGTCCTATCATTAAGTTAGCTACGACCCATCCCATAAAAGGCAAAACCGAATCTAGTAAAGCAACATCAATAAATTGTCCTATGCCTGTACGTTCTCTGTAAAATAGTGCAGCCATTACAGCAAAAGCACCATTTATACCTCCTATTGTATCACATACAGGGAAAGCAGCACGTAAAGGGTTTAATCTTTTATCGCCATTGATTGCCATAATACCGCTAAGACCTTGTATTATTTGATCATATGCAGGTTTAAAAGCATCAGGTCCTGTTTGTCCAAATCCAGATATAGCTAAATAAATAATTTTTGGATTAACTTTTACTAGTTGTTCGTATCCAATTCCAAGTCTATTCATTACATTTGGTCTAAAATTTTCTACTACGACATCTGATTTTTCAACTAGTTTTTTAAATATTTCTATTGCTTTACTATCTTTAAGATTTAAAGTTATAGACTTCTTATTTGCATTTTGTGCTAAAAAGCTTGTTCCATGTAAAGCTTTATTATATTCCGGCTTACACCCTAGCGATCTTGCTAAATCGCCTCCTTTGGGATTTTCTATTTTTATTACTTCAGCGCCTAGTAATGCCAAATGTAAAGTACAAAAAGGACCGGATAAAACATTTGTTAAATCAAGGACTCTAATGTTTTCAAGAATATTTTTCATATTATAATATTTTATATATTGTTTTATGTTTAAATTATTTTTTATGTTAAAATTTTACCATCTTGCATTTTTATTATATTGTGTGACATAGATGCAACCTTTTCACTATGAGTTGCTATTAAAAATGTTGTACCTATATCATTATTTATATACTTTATTAATTCAATTACATTTAATGTATTTTTTGTATCTAAATTTCCTGTTGGTTCATCTGCTAATATAATTTCAGGTGAATTTATTAGTGCTCTTGCTATTGCTACTCGCTGTTGTTCCCCACCTGATATTTCATTTGGTTTATTATATTGAATATTTTCTATATTCATTTTTTTCATTAGTTCTAAGGCTTTTTGTTTTGCTGTTGCTGTTGCTGTTCCTAGAATTAAAGCCGGCATAATAATGTTATCTAATATATTAAATTCTGGTAAAAGGTGATGGAATTGAAATACAAAACCTATATATTTATTTCGTAAGTAAGATAAATTATTAGAATTCATTGAATTATAGCAAAAAGTTTCTCCTTTACTAGAATAAA
Organism: uncultured Hyphomicrobiales bacterium; assembly: GCA_964472015.1. GTDB lineage: Bacteria > Bacteroidota > Ignavibacteria > Kapaibacteriales > UBA2268 > JAAYTD01. The sequence continues at coordinate 1,868 of CAYYIP010000010.1, forward strand.
AATTAATTATTCCACTATTTGAGTTATCTAGTGTTCCTAGTATATAAAGTAAAGTACTTTTTCCAACTCCTGAAGGACCCATTAATGCAGTAATTTTATTCCTTTTTATTTCAAAAGAAATATTATTTAATACACAATTATTATTTTTTCCTTTAATTGAAAAAGTTTTAATTAAATTTTTTGCATCAATAATTATATCTGACATAATGTAAAAAAAATTTAATATTTTAAAATCTATATCTTATTCCGAGTCCATAATTTATAGGGCTGTAATTAATAAAATAATAAGAGTATAAATTTGGAACATTTTGTGTCCCATATACAGCTTGTTGTATTTTATAATAATCAAATCTAAACGCTGCATCTATTATTAAATTCTTTGCACAAACAATTCCTATTCCTGTACCAATTATTTTATGATTTGTGCCTTCTATATCATTATCATAAGGTGAAGTTATTGTAGTATAACTAGCTCTTAAATATAGAGGTATTTCTGGTAATTTATATTCTATTCCTGCACCTAAGGTAAATACACCTGTTAAATTATTTTGAATATCTTCATTTAGAGCATCAAAATAATTTGCACTTTCTATAGAATAATCATTTATGTTATAATAAAAGCTTAAATTAGTTGCATTTTTATAGGAAGCAGCCAAAGAAAATGTCATCCCCAAAAAATTTCCTGAAGCGCCTAATGAAAATTCGAAAGGTGTACTCACATTATAGTCACCTATTCCTGAAATTTGAGAAGTAAATGTTTGTATCCCAGCTTTACTATTTGAATCGTACTCTACTTTATATTCTGAACTATAAGATTCTTCTATATAGTTATATGTTGGGAGTTTTATAGAAGCTCCTATACGAATATTGTCATTTATACGTACTTGTAATCCTAAAATTCCTGTAATTCCTGCAATATCTTGAGATAGTTTATCAATTACTTTGATATTATTTATATCATCTACTTCAAATGTATTATATATATTGTTAATATCCGATTCTATAAAAGAACGATAATAGTCATAACTTCCTGCTTTTGCCATAATAGTAGCTCCTAAGGACAAATTTTCAGTTATATCTATTCCAATACCAAAAACCATATTATGTAAGCCACCTTCTTCTGCTATTCTTCCATCTTGTTGTAAATCCTTATTTATTGTTGTGTTATAATTTTCATCAGTTATCCAAGTTTCATATAACCAAGGTGCTTTTATGCTATTTTGTTGAGCTATGAAAGTATTTTTTTTATTAAACCCACTAAATCTATAATGCGCATCAAAATCATTTTCTAAAAAATATCCTATACTTAAAGTATATTTTAACGCTTCATTATTTTTTATAGGTATTTCCATTGGGAAAGTTACTTGGATGTTTGAAAAATAAAATTCATCTTTTGAATATTTTTTTGAATTTTCTAAATAATCTGTTTTTGTATTCGTAGATGTTAAATTAATACCTATTCCTACTTCATAGCCTCTAACTAATGAAAGACCAGCGGGATTAAATATCATTGCAGTTGCATCATCTGAAATTCCATAATAAGAAAAGCCGAGTGCACTAGTACGTGGTGAAAATGGGGCATTAGATTGAGAAAGTCTTATAGCATCTTCTATAAATTGAGCTCTAATATTATTAGTTTGTAACAATAATATTATTAATCCCATTATAAATATTGATAAAGTTTTTTTTTTCATAATTTTCTTCTTTTTTTTATTATTAAATTTAAAGATATAAAAAAATTATTTAATTTGTAATATCTTTTTTATTTAATACAAATATAATAAAAATATATTTTAATATATAAATTCTTTTTATTTTAAATTTTTATTAATTTTTTAATACGTAATAAAATAAACATAAAAACACATTTTTTATAAAAGATCAATATAATTACATATTTAATAAAATTAAGTTTTTATTTGTTTAATAATTTAGATTATATGCACAATATATTGTTTTATTTGTTTAAAAGTAGTTTCTATATCATTATTAGCATCTATTATTTTTATTCTTTTAGGTTCTTGTTTTGCAATATAATGATAGCCTTCTATTACTTTCTTAAAAAAATTAGTATCTAATGCTTCAATCCTATCTTTTTTTGTATTTTTACGTCTTTTTATAAATTCTTCTATTGATATATCTAGAAAAAAAGTAATATTTGGAGTAACACTATATTTTTTAATTATATCATTACATTGATTAATATCTTTTATAGATGTGTTATGTCCAAAGCCTTGATAAGCAGTAGTAGAGTCGAAAAATCTATCTGATATTACTATATCATTATTTTTTAAAGCAGGTATAATAACAGTATCTATTAAGTGCATACGCGCTGCATTAAACAAAAACAATTCAGTAATAGGACTTATAGCATATTTTGAATTTAATAGTATTTCTCTTATCTGTTCTGAAAGGATTGTACTACCTGGCTCTCTTGTAGTAATAACATTATATCCTTTTTCTAAAAAAAAATTTTTTAAATATTGAACCTGTGTTGTTTTTCCACAACCATCAATTCCTTCAAAAGTAATAAACATTATATAATTTCCTCCTTATTATTTCCTTCTATTATAATAACAAATTCTCCTTTTTCGATAATATTAATTTTATCTTTTATAAAATTAGATGTATTAAATCTTATATATTCTTCATGAATTTTACTAATTTCTCTTGCTATACAAATTTTTCTATTAGGTGCTATATTTACAATTTCATTAATAAATTTAACAATTCTATGAGAAGATTCGTATAAAATAGAAGTATTGTTACAATCTAATATTTGTTTTATAAAGGTTTTTCTTCCTTTTTTTTGTGGCGGGAATCCCCAAAATGTAAAATTATGTATTGGTAATCCACTTGCTATTAAAGCTGGTATAAGTGCATTAGCTCCAGGGAGTGATATAATTTTAATTTTTTTTTCTATTGCTTTTTGTACAAGTTTATATCCTGGATCAGATATACATGGTGAACCAGCATCAGAAATTAATGCAACAATACTTCCTTTATATATCTTATCAATAAGGAAGTTAATTTTTTCTTTTTCATTATGCTCAAAATAACTAATTAATTTTGCTTTTGTATTAATATTAAGTGCTTTTATTAAAATTCCACTTCTTCGTGTATCTTCACAAGCAATTATATCTGCGTTTTGTAATATATTTATTGCTCTTAAAGTTATATCTTCAAGATTACCTATCGGTGTTGGAACTAAATATAATGCAGGTTCTATATTTTGTTTTTTGTTCATTAATATTTTTTATAAAAATACTCATCTAATAATTATTAGATGAGTATAAATTTATTAAAATCAAATGTTTTTTTATTATATATTATTCTTCATTAGAGCTTAATTCATGCATTGTTTCTATATCGGATTGCTCGAAAGTTTCTGTCATTTCTGATTTTATATCTTCAATTGTAACTTCAGGATGTATTTCTGAATTTAAAGCGTTAGCTTGTTCCATCTCATCTTTAAATTTACGTCCAAATATATTTCCAACAGAACTTTCAATAAACAATGTTTGATATTTTCTTAATCCAGTACCAGCAGGAATAAGTTGTCCAAGGATAATATTTTCTTTAAGTCCAGTTAAATTATCGACTTTAGATGCAATAGAAGTATTAGAAAGTACTTTTGTTGTTTCTTGGAATGAAGCAGCAGAAAGCCAACTTTCAGTTGTTAAAGATGCTTGGGTTATTCCTAACAAAACTGGTTCTGATATTGCAGGACTAGCTGCTCTTGTTATTGCAATACTTTTTCCTTTATTTTTAAGATCTAAGTTGTTTTCTTTAATTCGTTTACGTGAGTAAAGTGCTCCCTCATAAAATTTAGAATCACCTTTGTCAGTAACAACTAATTGGTTTTTTAATTTTTGGTTTTCATCTAATAGTTGTAGTTTATCAATACAATCATTTTCTATTAAATTAGAATCTCCTACGTCAGTAACTCTAACTTTCTGTAACATTTGTCTTACAATTACTTCAACATGTTTATCACTTATTTTTACACCTTGCATACGATATACTTCTTGTATTTCATTGACTAAGTATTCTTGTACAGCATTAGGACCTTTTATGCGTAATGTATCATGAGGATTTACCGACCCTTCTGTTAATCTGTCACCTGCTTTTACGAAATCAGTTTCTTGAACAAGAATATATTTTCCTATTGGAATAGTATATTCTTTAACTGTTTTTTCATCTATAGATGTAACTATTATAATTTTTTGACCACGTTTAGGTTTATCATAAGATATATAACCATCTATTTCAGAAACAATAGCAGGATTTTGTGGTTTACGAGCTTCAAATAATTCTGTAACTCGCGGCAATCCGCCTGTGATATCACGAGTTCTTCCTAAGTCTCTTGGGATTTTAGCTAATGAAGTTCCTATACCAATTATTTCATTATCGTCTACTCTAAGTTGAGCTCTTGACGGGATGCTATAACTTCGAATTATACGTCCTTCATTATCTATAATATCAATAGCAGGCGATTTTGTTTTATCTCTTGAATCTATAACAACTTTTGTAATATGTCCTGTTTGTTCATCATTTACATCTCTATATGTAATATTAGGGATTAAATCAATGAATTTTACAGTACCTTGTACTTCAGATATAATTGCAGAATTATAAGGATCCCATTCATATATAATTTGCCATTTTTCAACTTTTTCACCTTGAAGAACTTTGAGTTCTGCACCATAAGTAACATCATATTTAGTTAATACTTGCTTTGTGATTGGATCAATAACTTGTATAACTCCATTTCGAGAGACAACTACATTTATTAAGGATGTTTCTCCTTCGTAAGAGATATATCTAACATTTTCAAAATTGATTATACCACTAAATTTTGAAGAGACAGTAGATTGAGAAGCTACTAAGGCAGCTGTACCACCTGTATGGAATGTTCTAAGTGTTAACTGAGTTCCTGGTTCTCCAATAGATTGAGAAGCAATAGTTCCTACCGCTTCACCAACATCTATCATCTTTCCAGTTGCTAGATTACGTCCGTAACATTTAGCACAAACTCCATGTCTAGATTCACAAGTTAATACAGTTCTTATCATTACAGATTCTATTGCTGCAGATTCAATAGCATTTGCTGTATCTTCATCTATTAATTCGCCTGCTTTTACTAAAACTTTTCTGCTAATAATATCTACTACATCAACTAAAGCAACTCTTCCTAATATTCGTTCATATAATGGTTCTTTAACTTCTTCACCATCTTTTATAGCAGACATATTAACACCACGTATTGTACCACAGTCTATTTCAGAAATAATAACGTCTTGTGCTACATCGTGTAGTCGTCTTGTTAAATATCCTGCTTCTGCAGTTTTTAATGCAGTATCAGCTAAACCTTTTCTAGCACCGTGAGTAGAAATAAAATATTCAAGAATAGAAAGTCCTTCCTTAAAATTTGATATAATAGGTGTTTCTATTAATTCGCCTGTTGAGCCCGATAGTGATTTTTTCGGTTTTGCCATAAGGCCACGCATACCAGCTAATTGTCTAATTTGTTCTTTAGAACCTCTTGCTTGAGAATCTAACATCATCCAAAATGTATTGAATCCTTGTTTTGATTGAGTAAGATCATTATATAATTTATCTGCAACTTTATTAGTAGCTGTTGACCAAGTATCAATAATTTTATTATATCTTTCGCCTGAAGAAATTACACCATTTACGTAAGCACGTTCAATAGTATCAATTTTTGTTTGAGCATTGTTAACTATATCAGTTTTTTCTTGCGGAATTATAACATCGCCAATACTTACTGATAATCCGCCAATTGTTGCATACCTGAAACCCATATTTTTAAGATCATCAAGAAACTTTGCTGTTCTATCTAATCCTACTGTACGGAAACATTGCCCAATTATCTGTCTTAAGCGTTTTTTTGTAAGTAATTCGTTTAAATAACCTAATTCTTTAGGAACTATTTGATTAAATATAACTCTTCCAGGAGTTGTTTCTAACATTTGTTCTTTATAACGAACTTTTATTTTAGCATGTAATTCTATATATTTTAAATTATGAGCAACCAAAAGTTCATCAACAGATGAAAATGTTTTACCTTCCCCAACAGCTCCATTTCTTATTTTTGTTAAATAATACATACCTAGTACCATATCTTGTGAAGGTACTGCAATAGGGTCACCATTTTGAGTATGCATAATATTATAAGGTGCTAGAAGTAATAACATAGCTTCTAATTGAGCTTCAAAAGAAATAGGTAGATGTACCGCCATTTGATCACCATCAAAATCAGCGTTAAAAGCAGTACACACCAAGGGATGTAATTGAATAGCTTTACCTTCTATTAAAATAGGTTGGAAAGCTTGTATTCCAAGTCTATGTAAAGTAGGTGCTCTATTAAGCATTACTGGATGTCCATCGATAACCATTTCCAGAATATCATAAACTTCTGTTGCTTTGCGTTCTATCATCTTTTTTGCACTCTTTACTGTTTTTACATATCCACGTTCAACTAAACGTCGTATAATAAAAGGCTTAAATAATTCTAAAGCTAATTCTTTAGGTAATCCGCATTCATATAATTTAAGCTCTGGACCAACAACAATAACAGAACGACCTGAATAATCAACACGTTTACCTAATAAATTTTGTCTGAAACGACCTGTTTTACCTTTTAATGTATCTGCTAATGATTTTAAAGCTCGTTGTGATTCACTTCGTACCTGACGTCTTGAATTATCAAATAACGCATCAACAGATTCTTGTAACATTCGTTTTTCATTTCTAAGAATAACTTCGGGTGCCTTTATATCTATTAAACGTTTTAAACGATTATTTCTTATTATAGTTCTCCTATATAAATCATTTAAGTCAGACGTTGCAAAACGACCTCCATCTAATGGTACTAATGGACGTAAATCAGGAGGTATAACAGGGATTATATCTAATACCATCCAAGCAGGCTCGTTTTTTAGATTTGGATTTTTAGCACTTTGTCTGAATGCGTCTAATACACGAAGTCTTTTGAATATTTCTTGTTTTTTTGTCTGTGATGTTTCTGTCTTAAGTTTTTCTTTTAAATCACGATAGACTTTTTCAGGGTCAGTTCGTCTTAATAATTCTTTTATTGCTTCTGCACCTATAAGAGCAATAAATTTATTAGGATTATCATCATCTAATTCGTCATTGTTTGTATTTGCCAAGGACTCTTTTACTTCCAAATATTGTTCTTCTGTAAGTAAATCTTTTGTATTAAGTCCTTCTAATCCAGGATTAATAACTACGTAGGATTCATAATAAGCTATACGTTCTATATCACGAGCAGGCATCCCTAAAACACAGGATATTTTATTAGGTGATGAACGTAAAAACCAAATATGAACAACAGGAACAGCTAAAGTTATATGCCCCATTCTATCGCGTCTTACTGATTTTTGAGTTACTTCTACTCCACATCTGTCACAAATAATTCCTTTGTAACGAATACGTTTATATTTTCCACAAGCACATTCCCAATCTCTAGTTGGTCCAAATATCTTTTCACAAAACAAACCATCTTTTTCAGGTCTAAATGAACGATAGTTAATAGTTTCTGGTTTTGTTACTTCACCATGAGAACGATTAAGTATATCATCTGGAGATGCTAATTTTATGGAAATTTTATTAAATCCACGATACGACATATTCATCGGTTTCATTCAAAAAACTCCTATATTATATTATCTTTTTTATCTATGTTAAAATGAAAGGTATATTAATATTTTTTTGCAATATTCTTTTAGTGTAATATAAAAACGTTTAAAATACTAATTTTTTTAGAAATAATTGCAATAAAAAATCAAAATAAATTTTTTTTATAAAAAATTTATTTATTTTATGTTAATTTCTTTGAAAAAAATATTAAATCAAAAAAAAAAATTTTTTTTTATTTAATATTTGTTTTTTTTATAAAAAACAATTATTTTTGCAATGTATTATTTGTATTAATAGTAATAAAGTATTAATTAATAAATAAAAAGCAGCATAAAAGAAGATTATATTTTCCCCCCAACCCCCATATAATTTCTTTTTTATTTTCATTTTTATTAATTAAAATTAAGAAAATCAATTTATTAAAATTTTATATCTAAAATAATTTTAATTATTTTATTGAAGTTATTGATTTTTCTTATAATAATTTTTCTTATAATAAGAATATAAATTAACAATATTAAAACATTCATAAAATGTGATTTACTGTATTAGGGAATAATAAATAATATTAAATAATATTATCTAAAGAATATAATTTATATAATTTTTAATGTATATATTTTATTTTCTTGGGAAATATTTTTCTTATTTACAGTTTAAAAATTATAATTAATGCGATTTAAAAGTAATTTTTTATTTAATAATTCTAAGTTATTAAAATATATAAATCAATAATCAATAGTGAAAATGAAAAATGTAGGAAATTTGATAATTAATAGTCTAGATAAACAAAAAAAATCAAAATCAGTTTTGATTTTGATAGGACTTTCTATCATATTAATTGTATTATCGTTTCTTTCTACTAATTGGTTTAAACTGCAGATGATAAAAAATATAAAAATAAATGGCAATGTTATTATTTCTAATGGTGAAATTTATGATATAGTGAGTAATGAAGTAATTAATATTGCAGTTGATGATATTGATTTATTATTAGTTAAACAGAAATTAGAAAAGCATCCTTATATTTCAATAGCTAAAGTATGGATTAATTCTAATGGTATATTAAGTATAGAAATAAAAGAAAATATGCCAATAGCGATTGTTGTAGATATTAATAATGAATTAAGTTTTATTGATGATGCTTGTAATGTAATGCCTTATAGATTTTATAGTGGATTTACAAACTTACCAATAGTAAATAATGTTTTTTTTTCTAATAATAAAATAAATAAAAGTGCTATAAAAGGAGCGTCATTAATACTTACTGAATTATCACAAAATTATAAAGTTTTAAGTAATATTCTCTCAGAAATTAAATATATAGAACATTATAAAATGTATGAATTATTTTTGACAGATGTTGATTGTCCTATATATATAGGACGTACTTATAATTTGACAGAGAAAATAGAAAATCTTTATATGTTTTGGAAACATAAGTTGCTTACTTCTTTTGATATACAAAATTTACTATATATAGATATACGTTGGAAAGATGTTGTTGTTATTAAAAAAAAATCTTCTTAATGAAATATAATAAAAATATAAAATAAACTTAATATAAATTATTTAATTATTAATGGTATAAATACATGATACAAGAACAGTCAAAAAAACGGAACATTGCTGTAGGTTTAGATATAGGTACAACAAAGATATGTGCATTAGTTGTAGAAGAAACTGATGCTGGTTCTTATAATATTTTAAGTCGTGCCGAAACTAAAAATTTAGGTGTTAATCGTGGTGTTATTGTTAATATAGAAAAAACTGTTTCAGCAATAAAAACAGTTATTAGTGTTGCAGAACAACAATCTGGTATAAAAATAAAAGATGTAGTTGTAGGATTGGCTGGCGATCATGTTGAAGCCTTTTCTGATATTTCTACGATAACTATATCTAATAAAAATAATATAATAACACAATCTGATATTGATAGGGTTATAAATGATTTAAGTAAAAGTAAAATATCAGCTGATAGAAGAATAATTCATATAGTTCCATATGAATATATTGTAGATGGACAAGATGGCATTCATGATCCTAGGGGTATGAGTGGTATAAAATTACAAGCAAATGTTCATATTGTAAGTGGTTTGGAAACAGCTTTAAAAAATATATATGTATGCGTAGAAGAAAAAGCTGGTCTTTCGTTGAAGAAAATTACGTTAGAGCCTATTGCAAGTAGTCAAGCATTACTTTCTGAAGATGAAGAAGAAGTTGGAATTTGTTTAATTGATATAGGCGGTGGTACAACCGATATAACTATTTTCGAGAATAATGTTTTACGTTATACAACAGTAATAGGTATTGGTGGAAATAATATAACTGAAGACATAAGAAGAGCTTTTTTTACAACAACTCTAGAAGCAGAACGTATTAAATGTACTCATGGGCATACATTTTTACCAACTATGATGAGTAAGGATGAGACTTTTATGATAAGCGGTGTTGGCGGAAGACAACCTAAAGAAGTTACAAAAGGTACTTTATGTAGTGTTATTCAGCCTCGTATGGTTGAGCTTTTTCAATGGTGTAAGGAAGAATTAGATAAAGCTGGATATTTAGATAAATTAGGAGCGGGTGTAGTTATTACCGGTGGTTCTGCTTTATTTGCAGGAACTGATGAATTAGCAGCTAATATTTTTAATTTACCTGTACGTATTGGTTATCCTTCTATACAAAAATATAGGGGGTTAACTGATGATATTGGGAATCCTAAATATTCTACAGTTGTAGGCTTAGCATTGGAAGCATTAAAATTAAATGAAGGTTTGGAAGTTGAATATTTAAATGATGAAAATCAAGTAGCAGATACAAATGAAACTATACTAGATAAAAAAGAAGGTTCTCAAGCGTCATCTAAAAAAGGAAATAATAAATTTAAACTAAAAAAGGGTAGTTTTATAAAAGGAGCTACTGATTTTTTAAAAAAATTATAAGAATTTAATTAACAATAATATATTATATATTTACTTCATTTTTAGGAGCATAAAATGATAGATATAGACTCTGATAAATTATATGATAACACAAATAATGCTAAAATTTGCATTATTGGCGTCGGAGGCGCTGGCGGAAACGCTGTAAATAATATGGTAGAACGCGGTATAGAAGGCGTTACATTTATGGTTGCCAATACAGATAAACAAGCTTTAGATAGAGTAAAGGTAGCCGATGAATATAAAATTTTACTTGGAAAAACAACAACTCGTGGACTTGGTGCAGGTTCTAAACCAGAAGTTGGCAAAAAAGCAGCAGAAGAAAATCAAGAAGAATTAAGAGAATTGTTAACGGGGTATGATATGATTTTCGTTACTTGTGGCATGGGTGGGGGAACTGGTACGGGTGCTGCGCCCTTTATTGCTAATATAGCAAAAGAAACAGATGCACTAGTTGTTGGTATAGTTACAAAGTGTTTTAATAGAGAGGGGGCTAGAAAAAATGATTTAGCATTAAGAGGAATTGAAGAGTTGAAAAAAAATGTTGATGCATATAGTATTGTTCCTAATCAAAAAATACTCGAAGTTTATGGGGATTTAAAAACAACTGAAGCATATCATAAAGCAAACGATGTATTATATAATGCAGTAAATGGAATTGTTGATATTATTACAGATGATAGTGATCTAAATGTTGATTTTGCTGATATTAGAACTGTTTTGTCTGATATAGGTGAAGTTGTTATTAGTACGGGTAATGGTAATGGTGAAACAGCAGGGAAAGAAGCTGTTATAGAAGCTTTAAGTTCACCTTTCTTCGAGGGACTCTCCGTACAAGATGCTGATTTTATTTTGTTAAAAATAAAATATGGTTCTAAATATACTATGAAGCATGTTAACTTAGCTTATGATACTTTAAGAGAGATGGCAGGTGAACCAGATATTAAAGGTGGTGAAAAAGAATTAACTGATGTAGAAGATGAATTTGTTGTTACAGTACTTTCGCCTGCAAAAAAAACAGAAAAGACAATAAACCTAAATAATGATTCAGATAACAATTTAAAAGTTCAGACAGACAAGATTTTTAATAGTAATTTTTCTGCTTTTGCTAACAATGTTTCAAACAATATCTATTTAACTGAGGAGAATAATAACGATTTAAGAAGTATAGAAATTATAAAAAATCAAGGATGTGGAAATAGATATGGTAGACCCCATGGCGAAGAAGAATTAAAAAAATATGATGTACCAACATATTTGAGAGTTAATAAAATTAATGTCGATGTTGATAATCTTAATAATACAATTCCAAATGATGTTGCACAAGCAAAGGTACAACGTATCTTGAATGATTCGGCAGATTTTTCGTCTACTAAATTATTTATGAATAAGTTAGCAGATACGGGGTTAGGAAAATAATTAAATAAAAAAGAGCAGTTTTACTGCTCTTTTTTATTTATTATTTTTAAATATAAGTTATATATATTATCATATAGAAATAAAGAAAGTATAATTCCTAAAACATCTGCTATCCAATCTAAAATATCTGCACTTCGTCCGGGAGTAAAGTATTGATGAATTTCATCAGAAGCAGCAAAACAAATTCCAAAAATCAAAACTATTAATTTAATTTTAAATTTATAATTTTTTTTTATTTTTTTTTGCAAACTTTCTATATTAATTATTGTTATTTGTATTGAAATTCCATATATAAAAAAAGCTATTAAATGTAAAATTTTATCTATAAAATCAATATCTACTTGCGGTAGCTCTATATATTCTATACTAGAAAAAAATATACAAATAGAAGACGTTATTAATAATTGTATAATAGCTAGTATTTTAATATTTTTTTTATTAAATAACATATTTCAGATATTCTATAATATTAGAGGCTGTTAAAGAATTTTGATTAAAATGTTCCATATAAATATCACCTGCTAATGAATGAATTAAGGCTGCAAGCGCAGCTGCTTTTGTTGTATTTAAATTTTTAGCAAGCATAGTTCCTATAATTCCAGATAAAACATCACCTGACCCAGCAGTTGCCATTCCTGGATTCCCATTTATATTCCAATAAAAAATATTTCCATCGGAAATTATATTAGGTATAGTTTTAAGTAATATAGTACAATTTAAATTTAATGCAGTATTTTGAATATAATTTATAGGGTTATTTTCAATATCTTGTATTGATACATTAATTAAACGTGCAAATTCACCACTATGCGGAGTTAATATGATATTAGGTCGTAAAATATCAGTTGTTTTTAAGCATCTTAACGCATCCGCATCTATTACCATAGGTTTGTTTATCGTAAATATTAAATCCCTTAATATATTAATTGTTTCATCATTGTTTCCTATACCGGGTCCTATAATAATAACATCTGAATTTTGACTTTTTTCTAGCAAGTAATTATAATTTATAGGATGAATAGTTCCACTTGATGTTGAGTCTATTTGTTCTGCTATAATCTCAGGGAGGATTGCAGAATGTATTTTTGGAGTTAAAAGAGTTACTATGCCTGCCCCTGATTTTATTGCCGCATTTGCTGTAAGTGTAGCTGCGCCACACATATTTTTACTTCCTGCAATTACTAAGATTTTACCATAATCAAATTTTGATGTGTTAAATTTTCTTTCCGATAATATTTTTTTTATATCGTTTTCTTCTAATATAAAATTATTACATATACTATTTTCTATAATTGAACCTGTATTAAGATTAGTTGTTAATACTTGTCCACAATATAAGCTGCAATTTTTATTTATAGTTGCAAGCTTATGACCTGTAATACTTATAGTAATATCCGCTTTAAATGTATTTATATGAGCTTTACAATTATCAGCATTCAATCCTGTTGGAATATCTATTGCTATTTTAATTTTTGTATTAGTAGAATTTAATTTTTCTAATAAAGGGATAACAATACCTCTTAGGTTTTCACTACCTCCAATTCCTATAATACTATCTATAATACAATCATAATTTAATGTTAATTCATTAATATTATCTAAAGAATTAATATGTTTAAAAATTATTTTTGGTATATTTTTTATAATTTCATAATTTATAAATGTTTCTTTAGACATTTTTTGTGTTGTTCCAATACAAAATACATTTATGTCAAATTTTTCAGTTAGGTGTCTTGCTAGTGCTAAGCCATCACCGCCATTATTTCCTACACCACAAAATATTGCTATTTTTTTTATTGATAACTTATTAGTTTCAAAATAATTAATAATTTTATTTGCAGTATTATGTGCTGCATTTTCCATCAATATTTGTGCAGGAATTGCCATTTTTTCAGTAAGCAACATATCTATTTGCTTAATTTGTTGTTTTGTATATATATTTTGCATTATGAAAAAAATTAATTAGATTTTTTTTTTAAAAAAGTAATTACCAAACCAAATATAGAAAGAATTAAAGTAATTAAAGTAATAAGTCTACCTTTTTCATAAGCTATTGAAGCATATTCCATTTCAATAGAATGTTGACCCGATGGAACATTAATTGCTCTAAAATTATAATTTGCACGATATATTTTTGTATCTATTCCATCAATTTTTGCTTTCCAAGCGGGATAATAAACTTCACTTAAAACTAATATTCCGCCTGTTTTTGAATTAGTATTTATTTTTATATAATTATTATTATATTCTATGAAATTTATTCTGTAGTTTGTATCAAACTCTGATAAAGTTTTATAGTTTATATTTCCTTGTTGTTCTAATATTACAGTTTTTGAAAAATCTATATCATTATTCATCATATAGTTTTTTAATGAATTACTATCAATTACTTTAATATCATTGACGAACCAAGCACGTGGGAGGAAGTCTTGCGTTGCTACTCTATCTCTATAATATACTTGTTTTAAATTAGTGTCTACAGTTATTTCATACTTTGTATTCCAAAGTTTATTTCTTTCTTCACGAGTTTTCAATGGTAATTCATAATGATTAAGTACTAATGGATTATATCCTTCAACCAACATAATACTGCTTGTCATTCCTATGTTTCTTTGCATTGCTATAATATTATAATCTTTATGTCGCATACTAACTCGGAATAAATTATTTATAGTTGGAGTAAATAAGGAAACTTGTTGTTTGTCTAGTATATAGTTTTGAGAAGCATCTTGTTGTGATTTATTAAAATCACCACCGGCAATTAGTAAATCTATAAAGGCAATTATTACTAGACTAATCCCACTAATTAATGTTATATTTTTATTTTTATACTGAACTAATATAAAAGTAGATATTATAATCAATAATATTAACGCATTAGTTGCAAAGCCTGAAATTATATCTGTATTACCTTGCATATTATTTGTAATAAATAATCCACTTAATACAAATATTATACATATAAATATAGAGCCTATTACAATGAGTATTTTTATTAATTCATTCTTATTAGTTTTTTCGTTAGTTAGTCTGTCAAATCCAAAACCAGCCATCGCAGAAAAAGAAAATGTTACAAAAAACATCATTCTACTTGGAAATCGGAAGAGCCCAAATAAAGGTAAATTATGAAACAATCCATATAAAAAACCATTACTTCCTAGTGCAAACAAGAATCCAATTATTGAAATTGATAAAAAGAATATTTTGTGACGGTTTGAAAAGGGGATTGATATAAAAGCATATAATCCAAGTAATACTGCAACTAATCCGAAGTAAAATCCTGTTTCCCAATAATAATAATAAGGAGCTGTAATTTGTTGGTTGTTAGCATCATAAGTTGGTAGTTGGAATTGCATTTCTGTACGTCTTGTTCCATTTTCATATCCAAACATTTTTGGGACTATTCCTGTAAAAATTTGTTTTATATCTAATGAACCTTCAGAAGAACTTTCATAGGTCATTTCAGTACGTAATACTTGTTTTGATAATTCATTTGTATGTTGATACTGAATTTGGAATATTCCTATAGCTATAACAAATAATAATAAACCTCCAATAAAAGATTTTATAGAGTTCTTTTTATTTAATTCCTTTTGTTTTATATTTATTATAAAATGATATATTGCAAATAATGTTAAAAATAATCCTTCATATAGAAGAATTTGAGGATGTCCGGACAATATAGACATTCCAAAAATAAGTCCTCCTATTATACCAAAACGAATATTAAATTCTGTTATTGCTTTATATAAAAACATAACAACTAAAGGTAACCATGATAAATGTGCTAATAACATTGGATGAATTAACTGTAATACTAAGCTAAATGAAAATGCATAAGATATTGCAGATATCATACTTCCTAAAGTAGAAATTTTTAATGTTCGCATTAAGGCAAACATTGAACATAAAGCAATAAAAAAATGTAAAATTGTTATTATTTGCATTACAGAAATAGGAACGAAACCATTTGTGCCCACAAATAGAGAAAATATTCTATTCATAGGATAAAAGAATCCTACTTGTATATCAGCTAAAAAAGGCATTCCGCCAAATGTAAAAGGATTCCAGAAAGGAATTTCTGATGATGTTGCTGCTAAGTTTTGTACTGGGTATACATATTCAACAAAATCTTCCCATAAAAAAGCATTCCCTGAGATTATATCCCAAAAAAATATAATTGTTAAAATTATAAAAAATAATCCTACAATCCATATAGGAATAGAAAAATTATTTGTTTTTTTATTCAATGAAGAAGTATTTATTGAAGAATTAGTATTATCAATATTAATATTATTAATATTATCATTATAATTCTTTTTGTTCTTGATAATATTTTTCTTTTTATTTGTTTTCATAATTGCTTTTGATTTATATATAATTCAAAGATATAAAATATAAAAATAATAAAATTAAAATTAATTAAAAAGATAATTAAATAAAAATATTTATTTAAGCTATATTATTTTTAATTAATTTTAAGAGTTCTTTTCGTCCTAAATTAGTAACAGACGAATAAGTTATTATGTTTATGCAATATTTACAATTAGATGTTATATGTTTTAGTTGTTCTTTTCTTTCAATTATTTCTTTATTAGAAATTTTATCACATTTAGTAAGTATTATTAAATATTTTTTTTGAAAATTTTCTAGACGTTCTATAAGTTCTAAATCAATATCCATAGGGTCATGTCTTGAATCAATTAATATTGAAGTAAATTTTAGTTCTTTTCGTTTTAATAAATATAGGTTGTTTAAATTTAACCATTTTTTTCTATTTTGTTTACTTGTTGCAGCGTATCCATATCCTGGCATATCAACAAGTATCCATTTATCATCAATAGAAAAAAAATTAATTTCCTGAGTTTTTCCCGGAGTATTACTTGTATATGCAAGTCTTTTTTGCATTACAATACTATTTATTAATGATGACTTGCCTACATTTGAACGACCAATAAAAGCTATTTCTGGTTTGTTCAATTTTGGAAAGTCTTCCGGTTTTACGACTCCTTTTAAAAATTTTGGGTTGTTAATAGTAATCATAATTGGAATAGTAAAAATAATTAAGTTATTTATAATACAAAAATAAAGAAAATATTTTAGGATTTATTGTTATTTATATTTTTTTTGGCAAGGAATTTGCTTTATTATCAATGCTAAAAATGAAAAAAAATATAATTTTATGATAAATTTAATTTAATTATTTAGTTTTAAGTGTTATATTTTTTTATTTTGTTAAAAATAATTCATTAATATATTGATGAATTCTAAAATTATACAGATAAAAAAAGTTTATAAATTTTGTTTTAAATATAAAAAATTATTAAATTGTATTTCCTAAAAATAAAAATTATTTTTAATTATCAAAACAAAAATTGTTTTTATATATGAACGTTGATATATCCAATTTAATGGAACAAGCAAAAAACTTACATTCAGAATTAGAAACTTCTAAGAAAAAAGTGGAAAATTTAACAGCTACCGGTGAATCGGGAGCTGGAATGGTATCTGTAAAAATAAATGGGAAAAACAAGGTACTGTCTTTAGATATTGCAGATGAACTTGTAAATATTCAAGAGAAAAAAGTATTAATAGATTTGTTAATAGCTGCATTTAATAATGCAATTGATAACATAGGTGAAGTAACAAAAAAAGAAATGGAAACCTTAACGTCAATGTTTCCTTTTTTGTCATCTTTTACGGATAAGTTATAATTATTTATTAATATAATAGAATGTCGTATCAACTTGAAGCAATAGAGAAACTTGTAGGTATGTTTCGTGAATTACCTACTATTGGATACAAAACTGCACAAAGACTCGTATATTATATATTAAGACAAGATGATAGTTATATTAAAGATTTTAGTGAGGCACTTTTAAATTTAAAACAAAGTGTAACTTTATGTTCTGTATGTTTTAATTATACAGAAAGTATACCTTGTCCTATATGTAGTTCTTCTAAACGAGATAGAACAATTATTTGTGTTGTTTCAGATCCAAATGATGTTCTTGCAATAGAGAAAACAAATGATTATAATGGATTATATCATGTATTGCATGGAGTGTTAAATCCGTTATCAAATATAAGTTACGAAGATTTAAGAATAAAAGAATTAATATATAGACTAACTAATATAAAGGAAGTTATTCTTGCTATAAATCCAAGTGTAGAAGGTGAAGTAACGATTCAGTATCTTGCAAAGTTGATAAAACAGTTAGATGTAAAAGTAACAAGAATTGCTAGTGGTATTCCAATGGGGTCGGCTATTGAATATTCTGATGAGGCAACTTTGGCACGTGCTTTAAATTTTAGAGTAGAATTAAAATAAATCATTATTTTATGTTCTTTTTAATAATTATATTAAAATTATTTATACAACGTAGAGGTATTTATATTGTGTTTTTGTGTGTAAATAAATTTACATAAGAACTAAAATGTGGAAAATCTTTTAAATTTATACACAAATAGATATATTAAAGTAGTAAAAAAGTTGTATATTTTAATATAAAATTGTTATTTTTGTGAATAAATGTTAAGTTGTTTTATCTTAATTTTAAGACAATTTTACGATTTATAATTTATATATAGTTTAATTTAGGATATTTGATTTTCTTTCAAAAGATTGTTTGTTTTTATACGCCAATTGCACATTAATTATAAACATAAATTTAATTAAGTAGTATATTCCTAATTAAGTTATAAAAATAAAGATGGATGATTATTATAAAATAATATTATAACATATAACGTAAATTTATTATGAATATTGAAAATTCTAAGGAAGATTTAGAAAATGATGAAATTACGACTAATGTCGTGTCTAATAAATCTAATAAAATAAATAGTATAAATAAATTCGTTCAAAAATATAGTAAAATAATAATAATAGTATCAATAGTTATTGTTGTTTTTGGTGGCTTAATATTTTTAATTATATCAAATAATGCTAAAAATGAAGCTAATGCTTCAAAAGCTTTAGCAAGAATAGAACAATATTATACAAAAGGTGAATATCTTAATGCTCTAGAAGGGAATGACTCATTGCCAACGGTAAGAGGTGAAAAAGTTATTGGTCTTTTAAAAATAGTAGAAGAATATGGATCCACATCTGCAGGTGCACGAGCATCACTTTATGCAGCCGATTCTTATTTTAAGCTTGAAAATTATAAAGAAGCAAAAATATTTTATGAAAAAGCTATTAAATCAAGTATAGATGTTATTAATGTTGGTGGTTTAGCTGGTGTTGCTGCATGTAATGAAATTTCAGGAAACTATGTAGAAGCAGCAAATGGATATTTAAAAGCAGTGGATATTATTGCTGATGATGGACAGAAAGCAAGATATATGTATTTTGCTGGTCTCTGTAATGAAAAAGCAAATAGTAAAGAAAAAGCTATTGAAATATATAGAAATATATTAGAATTAAATATACATGGCGAATTTTTTAATTTAGCAAAAGCAGGTATTGTTAGGCTAGGTTCAGAAGTAGAGTAATTTAATTTTAATTTTATAAATTTACTTGTAAAAGTAAAAACATTTTAATTTAAGAGTATAATTATTAACAATTTATTAATATTTTTCGGAGGTAACATGAAACGATTTATTCGTTTGTGTTTTATGACTGTGGTTTTGAGTATTTTTGCTTTTAATGTAGGGCAAGCTCAAAAGCCTCAACAGTATGTGTCGGGAACTATCAAATCTGATGAGGTTATGATATTTCTTAAAGACAATTTATACGTCATAGACCAGGAACTTAATATCAAAGGAACATTGATTATAGAACCTGGAACGGAAATTTATCTATATGATAATGGACGTATAATAGTTGCTGCCGGTGGAAGACTTATAGCAGATGGATTGGCTGCTGCGGAAGCAAAAGAACCAGTTAATCCAAAAACGTTATATCCTGCTTCAGCTGGTGGTTTAGAATATGCTGATTTACGTTTTTTCCTTTATCCTTATTACGAGGGGAATAGTCCTACTGTAACTAAAACGGCAGGAATTAAAAAACTCTCAGCAAGGGAACGTACTATTCATCCATTGAAATATAATCATATTTTCAATGTGTTATTAGATGTAACGAATAGGAAAATAGTAAATATAGTTGACCCTAATGTATGGCCAAATGATATTTTTTCAGCAAGTGCTTCAGGTGAATTTTTGAGTTATTCATATGGTCCAGATAACAGCGATTTGGTTATTGTTCCATTTGAAACAGCTATTATGTTTATAGCTGCGAGATTAAACTTAGATCCTTATTCAAATCCTTTACTTAAAACAAGTGCATGGAGCAGAGGTAATAATACTTCTGTTAATATAGAACCAGCAGAAATTGTATTTAAAGGACAACCACAAAATAATATGTCACGTGAATGGGGACATATTATAGTGTTACCTGGTGCAAGAGCAGCTTTCTTCCGTAATTGTACTTTTGAAAATTTCAAAAAAGATACAACGGTTGATAGAATTGCTTATTATAATGATGATAATAGAAATGAACTTACAAACCCAAATTTATCAGCACAAGAATTGGCAGACCTTAATAAATCATTATTAGATCTTACTAATGGTGGTGGTGGTGTTATTTCAACGTTCTCTTCAAGAACTTGGTTGCTTGATTGTGAGTTTACAAATAACTTTGCTCGTAATCGTGGTGGTGCTATTCAAATTCTTCAAGCTCCAACCAATCTTTATTATTCAAAAATGAGGATTAAAGCAGCAGATACTGTAAATATACCTCGTTATGCAAATAATAAAAATTTGAGAGTTGTTGATCCTAATAGTGATTCAACTTCTGTAATGGCTAGACATAGAGCTTATCCTATAATTGATAATATTGATAGTAGAAATGGAGAATATTTTAGAAACGATTTTAAGAGAGCAGCATGGGATGATGCACGTATAGCTGGTTATTTAGGACGTTTCCGTAATTTAAGATTTAATGCTAATATGGTTCGTCTTGCAGTAACAGAACCTATGCAGGTAGGTGGTAAAACAATAGTTCAAGACAATGTTGATAAATCACCTTCTTTCCCATTACCATGGGGTAATATGGCATATGGTGGTGCTGTATATGTTGCTGGACAACCTAATGAAGAATTTCGACAAGTTGAATTTGGTTTTGGTATAAATGATTCTATTAATATAGATGGTTACAATATTAATCCAAATGGGAAAGGTGGTATAGATTTTATTAATTTTTCAGGCAATATAGCAGAAAATTTACAAAAAAGTAAAAGTTCAAGTGGTGCAAAAGGCGGTGCAATTTATGTTGGTGCTAATACATCATTAATAGTTGCAGGTAATTTTGAAGGTAATAGTGCTTCTGCAAAATTCTTAGTAAATGATTCGTCTTCTTATGAAAGTGGTACTAATTATGCACTTGGTGGTGCAATTTATGCTAATAATCATTCAGCAGGTCGTTTACAGATAAGAGGTGGTAGAAATAGAGATGAAGTTATAAATAATAAAGTTTCAAATAGAAACTGGACTATATTCAAAAATAATACTGCCGGTGCAGGTGGTGCTATTTATGTTGATAATAGTGCAGATGAAATTATGTCTCCAGTTATTGGTGGTTCTGATTCAAAAGCTTTCAATAATGAATTTGGTTATCGTATTACTTTTGTTAATAACTTTGCTAAAGCAGCAGGTGGTGCTATTTATACAAAACGTAATACAAGAATAACAGGTTCAGGTGGAAGACATACTGATTATAATTATGCGCCACAAGATATGGTTATTTTTGAAAATAACTATGCAGGTTTTGCAGGTGGTGCTTTACATATTGAGATACCAAAAGCCCAACAAAATATTTTAAGACCTCATTTAAGAATAGCTAATATTATTCGTGCAGAGTTTAAAAACAATATAGTTGGTAAGGATGTGAATTCTTATGTATATGATGAGATACGTGGTGGTGGTGCTATTTATACTTTAAATGCAGATTTAAACATTGTAAAAGCTGTTAAAATTGCTGAAAACAAAGTTTATAACGGTAATGGTGGTGGTATGCTTTTAGCTAATCCTTTTTCTACAAATAAACGTATGTTCTTAACTGATCTTGATAGAGTTGAATATGATGCTAATTGTTATTATGATGCAGAAGGGAAAAGACTACCGTTAGGTGTTGAACCAATTGCAATTAATTATACTTCTGTTAATGCGCCTTTTGTTTATGGTGATAATTATTCAGCTGAAGTTGCAGCACAAGAAAATATAAAAGAAGGTATTATTGTTACAACAAGAATGCTTACTTTATTTGATAGAAATGAAGTTAATATAATTGATAGTATTGCTAATTATCAAATAGATAAATTTGGTGCTACTCAAATGTCTAAAGGCTATGTAATGCCAGTTACTGATTTTAAAGATCAACATTGGTTTGATGAAAATACTGGTCTTTTAGCAGGTACAAGTGGTAACTTAATAAAGGTAACAAAAGTTAATAATGAATGGAAATGGGAAAATATACAAGTAGGTGATGATTATTCTTATAATGCTATATGCTTTACTTCACCTTTAATAGGTTATTTAGGTGATAATTATGGTAATATAAAGAAAACTGAAGATGGTGGTGCTACTTGGAGAAATATATATGTTACCAATAGTTCAGTTGAAAGCATTAATGATATTAGTTTTATTGGTAGTAGTAAAGGTATTGCAGTTACTAAAAATGGTCATATTCTTATAACGAATGATGGTATAAATTGGACTAAATATAATGTATCTCAGTATAGTAATCATTTAGTTGCTGCTGCTTGGTCAAGTACAACAAATGGTTATGTTGTTGGAGATAAAGGAATATTATTAAAAACAACAGATGGCGGTATTACTTGGAATATGCTATCAATACCAGGTGTTAATGCTGACTTAACTAAAATATTATTTAAGAGTTCTAATGATGGTTTTGCTATTGGTAAAGATGGTGTTTTAGCTATAACTGAAGATGGTGGTGCAACTTGGGATGTAATTACTGGTCAAATACCTTCTAGTGTAACTTTAACAGATATTCATTTCTATGGACAGCAAGTAGGTTATTTAGCTAGTAGTACTGGCGAAATATATAAAACAACAGACGGTGGTGCAACTTGGTTACATTTAGATGTTGCTAGTGGTCGTACAATTCTTTCGACATATTTTGTTAATATGAAGACAGGTTTTACTACTGGTAACAATGCAGTTGTGAAGAAAACAACAGATGGTGGTTATACTTGGGAACTTGTTGTTCCGGCAGATGCTGCTAACGCTCATGGAAGTTTACGTTTACATGCTAATATTCCAACAATGCCAGAAAACGGTGTTGGTCTTGGAGGTGGATTATTTATTATTGATGAACAAAAATTAGATAGAATTTATAGAACTGATAGTGTTAAATTTAATCGTGTTAGATTTACTGATAACTATGCATTCTCAGGTTCTGCTATATATTCAGATAATTATGATTTAAAACTTGTTCTTAATCGTTCTCTTGTAATTGGTAAT
The DNA here is from genome assembly GCA_964472015.1 of uncultured Hyphomicrobiales bacterium. Classification (GTDB taxonomy): domain Bacteria; phylum Bacteroidota; class Ignavibacteria; order Kapaibacteriales; family UBA2268; genus JAAYTD01. Next base: position 25,399 of record CAYYIP010000010.1, read on the forward strand.
AAAACTGATGATAGGAATGATATAGGTAGACATCAAAATGCAATTAATGGTCCTTTTAATAAAAATTTAGCTTATAACGAACAAAACTTGGCTTCAAGTGACTTAGTTGCTGCTACTATTTATGGTGAATTGCAAGGTCCTCTTCCTAATTCAATATTTTCAACAGCTGCCAATTCAATTTATGGTAATGATGCAAGATTCTTAATTAGATTGCCTGACGCTCCTAATACTAAAGGTATTATGGCAGGTCAAAATTTCTTAGGTTCAGGTGGTACTGATACTTTAAGAGGTAACTATTGGGGTAAAACAGAAGCAAATGTTATATTAAATGTATTACATAATGTTTCTAATCATTCAGGTACTGGTTTAGGTAATTCAAAATTTGAAACATTCTTTGTTGAATATGGGGATAATAACTATTTGCCATTCTATCATAAACAAGATGGTATAGATTTACGTAAACAAGGTCCTTTTGAATGGAATACAAGTGATTATCAAGAAGTTCATATAACTAATAAATATAATTATCAAGCAATTGACTTAGATAATCAACCAACTGATGTAACTATTGCTGCTGATTTAACTATTCCTGAAAAATATTTATTCTCAGGAAGAATTTATGACTTATATGATAAAGGTACAGATATAAAAACAGCTGATTATACTAGACGTAGAATGGTTCCTATTGAAGATTTTGCGATTGGTAATCCTGTTATATTAAAAACTTATCAAGACGAAAACGATGTTCGTACAGTTCTTGAAAAGAAAACTAAATATGTTAAACGTTGGAAGAGAAATCCTGAATATGCAAATTCTATTTTAGCTAATGGAAATCCAGAATATCCAGAATTGTATAATATGCAAGGATTATGGAAACCAATGTATTCAAAAGAAACAGAAGGTTATGTAAAAGCTGACGGTACTATAGTTCCGGCTGATAATATTCCTAGATATTATCATCCATTAGCAATGCCATTGTATTTGGAAACACAAGTGGATTTTGATGGCGAATATGTACAATCAAATTGGGATTATAGACATCAATCTGAAACAGTATTTTTCATTATTAATGAAACTACTACTGATTACATTCGTGTAACAATGAAACAAGTTCCAAATAAGAATGATATTTCAGTATGGGATAATGATTTATTCAGAGCAACGGTATTCTTTGTTCCTGATTCTACTAATCGTAGTGATGGATTAGCAAGAAGAAACAGTGAAAATTTACTTAACTTAGGTTCTAATGGTACTTTCCCATTTAACTCTGATCCAGATGCTGGTGCAGGTGGTTCTGCTTCTGCTTCTCTTTTACAAAAGTTATGTCCAAGAAATGTAGGTATAGATACTGCTGCTTATAATGAAGATTTTGCTGCATTAACTGGTAGAAAGTATTTTACTGCTTCAACTCATGCTCCTAGAGATTATCAATTAGGAGGTATTGCTGATATTTATGTAAATAGAGCAAAAGATTCACAAGGCAAGATAATAAAGAAGATGCCAGATGATAATATTTTTGATAAAGTAAACGATAATAGTTATAATGCTTATTTTGCAGGTGAACGTTTTGGTACTTTACCTGTTAATAAAGGTGATGTTATTCGTGTTGTATCAAGAAATGTTCTTTGGAAAGAAGGTGTTGAAAAAGCTTATGATGGTGGATTAGTATTTATAATTACTGATGGCCCAGAGCCTCCAGTATTTACAGGTGATGTTGTTACATTAAGTACTGATTATCTTAATCCTTATATGAAAGGTGTTGATGGTTCTTTCCCGCCAATTTATAATAAGATTCGCCCTGATATGAGTGGTGCTATTGGTGATACTGCAGTTTATAAACCAGAATTATTAAACAAAGTATTTGTACAAACTGATAGAAATTATCCTGCAGTAGAAGGAACTTATTCAAATAAAGACTTACCTAATAATGTAAGAGGTACTGATAGCATTTTAACAATAACTGCTATTGATAGAAATGGATTCTATGATCCACGTGTTGAATTCTGGAAAGATAAATATACTGATCTTTCTTATACTTGGAGTGTTGGTAGTAATTCTGGGTTGAAGTATTGGTTAATGGCGGATACAATCAAAGCTAATAATCCTACACGAGATGGTGCAAGAGGTTACATTGTTTTGAAAGGTTTACCTATAAATCCATACATTGTACCGGGCGGAGAACCAGTTAGAGTTGCTGCATTTAATTATCCTCCGGGTATATTAATGATAGATTCTATGAAAGCTGCTGGTATGGGTGAAGATGTAATTTCAAGATATTATCAAACATTCCCTAAATATTTCAATACGCCATTCTATTATGGTGCAAATGCAGACAATCCAAGTGGTGATACTTTAGCAAGATTCTTGCAACAAGATACTTTAGGATTTGGGCTTGATAGATTTAGAACAGTAGCAGATGACATTTATATTTTTGTTATGGATAGTTTGCCACGTTTTATTGCTTATGATGTTACAGGTGGTGCTATGCCAGAAACATTTACTATAAAAGAAGATTTCAATAAAAATACCACTGTTGATGTTAATTATGAATGGACTAAATTCCAAGCAGGTATAAATGCAGATGGCAAGGTTATTGCAAATCTAACAGATAAATTAAGATTTAAAGTTGATATTAATACAGATGATGAATTGCAAGATGCAACCGCTGAAGAAAAAGGTTGGGATTTCCGTTTTGGACGTACAGCTTATTCTTTTGCTAACTTAGCAAATAACGGTGGTGAAATTGTTATTGTGGATACATTAACTAATAAAACAGGTGTTAATATTATTTCTCAAATGAAACCTATTTGGATGTCAAATAATTACTTTATGACTTACGATGATTATCGAGTAGCTGATCCTAGTTTAGTTGATTTCCAAGTAAGAGGTCAAATGAATATAAGAATTGACAGACGTGAAGCACTTGATTTATTGAAGTATGAAGTGTTAAATAGTCCAGATAGAGAGGTTTATAATACAGATACCGTATTTTGTTTGGTTGCAAATGATGGTCATGGAGGACTTTCTACAAAACTTTATGATGTTTATATTAACTTCCAACCAACAATTGTTACTGAGACATTGCCAGAAGCAACAGAAACAATTGATTATAATCCAAGCCTATTAGATACTGTAGGTGCGAGAATAGCAATTTATGATCCTAATGCAGATCAAAAACATGAATTTGAATTATTATATCCAGGTGTTCCAGTAGCATTAAATGAAGGTTCTGATATATTATATATTGATCCATTCTTTAAAGATGAAATGACTCCAATAAATCTTTCTTCAATGAAAACTACTCCTACTTGGTTAAAGATAGACAAAGAAAGTGGTATTCTATATGGGAAACCAGACTTAGTTAAGGACTTAAACAATAAAGAAGTTACAGTTACAGTTTTAGTTAGAGATGAAGATGGATTATTTGCAATTAAGCAATTAAAATTACTTGTTAATACTAAGAATGTACAACCTTCAATTGCTGTAGCTCCTATACTTGATTGTCTTGTTTCAGGACAAGATATTAATGAAGATGTTATTGTTTATGATAGAGATCTCTTAAGAGATGGTGATGCTTCTAAATTAGAAACACTTACTTTAACAGTAGAGTATCCTACTTCTTTAACAATAGTTCCAAGTACAATTACTGGTCCATTAACTTCTGATTCTGTTGTTGTTAAATTAACTAGCAATGGTCCATTTACTTTTGATCCAGCAGATGTCATTGACGGTAGAATAGATGTTGCTATTAAAGTTGTTGATAAAGCTGGTGCTTCTGCAACCTTAGTATTCAAAATAAGAGTATCTGATGATGTAGACTTCTTATCAAATGTTATAGTTATTAATGCTAGAAATTCTTCTAAGATATTAAGTTGGGGTACTGCTAGAAATGCAACAACAGGTGATGGTTTAGATGGTCAAGCAGTTGGTAGATTAGATGAAAACTATTGTGAAATAGAAATTCCTCATATACCACCTCAAGACGTATTTGATGCAAGATGGGCTATAACTTATACAAATGGTACATATAGAAATATATTCCCAACTGCAAAAGCAGGAACAGTTCAAACATTACATAGATATAAAGGTGTTTTCCAACCAGGAGGTGAAACAGGACAAACTTCTGCGTTCTATCCTATTATTTTGAGATGGGATCCATCAACAGTACCTGCAATAGGTGCTTCAAATAATCAACAAGGTTCTACTTGGAGAATTATTGATGGAGGTACAAATGGTAACTATTTCTCAGTTAATATGAATGATGTAGATTCTAGAAATATAAGTTCTGTTGCTCAATTCAAAGAAAATACTGATGGAACTGTTGAAATAATTATTACAGATAATAGAATTACATCTTTCCATATTACTCATGATTGGTATTCTGGAATTAATAATAATGTTGGTAATGGTATTACTACAACAGCTATCAACGCTATTTCGCCAAATCCAGCAGGTGTAAATCAAGATAAAATAACAATTGATTTTGATGTTGAGAAAGCAGGTAATGTTTACATTGAGATATTTAATGAGTTGGGTGAAAAAATAGCTACTGTTGTTGATGATTATTTCAATGCAGGACACTATGATGTAGCATTTACATTACGTGATTTGAAAGGTACAAAACTTTCTAGTGGTGCATACAGTGTAAGATTAACTTCAGGTATGACTACAAGTACAAAGCAACTAATTGTATTAAACTAATTTGATTTTAATAACTGGTGCTTAAATAAAAAGCACCAGTTTATAAAATAAAAAACATTTTATAATAAATGGAGAAATTAAAAATGAAAAAATATTTCTTATATATGCTAAGCATTGCTGTTGTTACTTGTTTATTATTAACTGGACAACAATCTAATGCACAGGTATATAAACAATTCGAAGGTGTTGGCACTTATAGAAATGCGCTCCCTTATGATGAATTGGTAGAGGGGAAAACAGAAATATCAGAAGATGATTTTGTATTACCACCAAATAATCAAAAAGATCTTGAATTAAATGATGGTTATTATGAATTACCTTTAGGATTTACTTACCGATTTAATGGTATTGATTATACTTCTGTTTGGATATCTATAAATGGATTTATTACTTTTAATCAGCCGCCTTCACTTGTTGAAGTTGCACGAGATCCAAAAGGATTATTCCGTATAGATAATTCTACTCCTAATAATGTTATTGCTCCTTTCTGGGGTGATCACAAATATCGTTCTTCAAAAGAAGTTTCTAATGCTGTTCCAAAGAATAAGTATGCAAAAACTTCTATTAATTACAAACCTGGTACTTATGAAATTGAAGATCCTAAAAATCCAGGAGTTATGATAACTCGTAAAACGATGTTAATTGAATGGGAAAATTTAAATGTTTGTTATGCAGATACTATAAATGATATTCCTGTTGAATATCCTGGTAATGTTTCAAGTTTCTTACTTATAATGTATCAAGGTGTTAATGATGCTGATGCAAGACAAGGTAATATTGAATTTAAATATGATTTTTATGGTCCTATTCCAAGTCAACCTGTTTCTTCTGAAAAGAGCAATGTTTTATATGCTTCAGTAGGTTTTAAAGGTGAAGGATTTGGATTGGGTGATAGAGCTGATTTTATTAATGCTTTACATAACGGTCGTTATGGTGGTTCTAATCCGTTACCAGCTATTGCAAAAGATCAACAAACGTCTACTAAATTATGTGAGCTTATGCCACCATCAGGGAGTAATGATTATTCTATAATTGCTTACTCTTTTTATTCAGTAAACGATGCTAAAGTTTGGGGCGATGGTGATGCTGATATGTCAAAAGCAGAAGGGGGTAGACATTATACTAAAAGAGAGCAACAAAATTTCTATGTTACTATTAATGATGTAAGAACTATAATGAGATCAGTTGTTACTGGTGATAAATTAGATTCTGCTTATGCAGAAGCTGCTTATCATGCAGATGTTCATCATGATGGTAGATATTATTATTTAGTTCACAGAAATGTAAACAATGTTATTAATGTTGTAACTGAAGGTTATCAAAGCAGTGATATAAATGGTTATGTTTTTGATGAGGACGGGAATCCAGTTTATTGTACAGATACTTTCTATATAAAGAAGGCTTTACCTCATGAAGGTGGATTTGGCTTCTTACCTTACTATGGTCAAAATGACAATATTATGCATGTAGAAATTCCTAGCGAAGGAGTAGCTGGTACTGTTACGATTATTAGTCCTGATAAACCTATAGATGACTATACTTTATTAGTTGCAAAAGTAAGAGATTCGGATATTTATTTTTCAAGAGTTGATTCTGTTTTAAACAGAAAAGATATGAAAATTTCTTTGAAGAAGAGAGTTAATTGGCGTTCTCAAAATATAGCAGAGGATTTACCTCCTATAATTACTAACTATCGTAAACAGTTACTTTGGGAAGCTGATGAAAAAGATGCATCTATTATTTTAAGTTATTTAGGTGCAAAAGTTCCTTTCTTACCTTGGATACATGATGATGTTATATTTAACAAGAATAAGATAGGTAATGATATTTTTGCAACAAATATTAATTTTAATAATATTATTAAAACAAAAGATAATACTTATAAAGTTCCAGTTTATGTTAATGGAATTGTAAAAGGTGCTGTTTCTTCAAAATTTACATTAAAAGATGTTGATATCATTAATGTTGAATCTGCTAATGCTGATATTTTTGTGGATTTCTCTAATAATACAAAAAATATTGTTTTAGTAGGGGAAGGTACTTTCAATGAAAGTGAACCAGTTGCTTATCTTACAATAAATACAGAAAATAGTGAATTAATTGCTAATGATGTTAAATTTGATGGTAATAATGTTGCTAATGTTTATAAAAAACTTAACACTAATGTTGAGTTAGAAGGATTTGATGTATTAGCTCAAAATATACCTAATCCTGTTACTAACTTTACTACATTTACTGTTAATCTTGACGAAGATGGTGATTATACTTTAGTTATTACTGATATACTTGGGAACTTAGTAAGAACAATAACAAATGGTAATATCAAAGCTGGTACTTCTACTTTTAATTGGGATTGTACTAATGAAAACGGTATAACAGTTCCTAATGGTACTTATTTTTATCGTTTAATTGGAAATGGAAGTATTCTTACTAAGAGATTAGTTCTTTCTAAATAGAGTATTAAAATATAATTTTTTATATGATAAAAAATTTTATTTCAACCGTGATAGTTTGGCTACTACTTTTATGGAGTAGTAGCCAGATAATGGTTGCTAATAATAATATTATAGTTCCTAAATTAATACTTAATAAAACGGAGATAGATTATTGTAGTGCATCACCAAAAGCAAAAGAATTTGTTATTTCTTTATATATAGGTGATGATATAAAGCCCTCTGATTCTTTATTATATGTTAATGTTGCTTTTGCTTATAATAAGAATAAAGTAATTATTGATATGCCGTTATTAATGGGAACAATATCGGAACAATTTAGTTCACATTGTACATCAATTTGGGATGAGTTTGATTATACATATAATTATTATAATTTTCAAGCATATAATATCTTAAAACCTGTATATGGAGAGGAGGCTTTACCACTTATAAGTTTTAAAGGACGGTATGTAACTGCTGATACTATTGATGAAACAGATTTTAGTATTGCAGTTTTAGAATTTGCAGAAGAGTTTAAACGTGAATATGTTGTTGGAAATGAAGATACTATAAAATTATATTCACGACCGGTTGAAAAAGAAGATAGAATAATTTCTATAAAAGCTGAAAAAGATACTTTTTTATTTGACGGGAGCATTAATAAAGAAGATACAGTCTTAGTAAATTATAGTTTAGATATTTCTGAACTAAAACATTTTGAAAATTTTGAATTAGAATTTAGAATTGATAGTTTAGCAGAGGAATTTGAAATATTTGATTTTGAAATAAATGATAATTTTAGTTATGAGTTAATTGAAAAAGAAAAAACAAAACTTATTTTTAATATAAAAAAACAAGATTTAATTGATAATTTAACAGAGTATTTTTGCAAATTATTGATAAAAAATTTAAATAATAAAAATAAAGAAGATACTATTAGAACTGTTTTATATTCCAATATAAAAAATATAAATAAAAGTTCTTGTTCTATGTTTACTAAATTAGATACTATATTTCTTGTTAGTAATAAAATAAAAGATGGTAGTATTAGTATTATAGATAATAATATTGAATTTGAATATAATGAATTAAATTACAAATTATTAATAAATTTATGTAATTTAAGTGATATATATATATATGATGTTTATGGACATCAAATGCAAATAAATCCTAGAATTTTAAATCAGGGAATTGAAATTGATTTAAGTAATTTATGTTCAGGTATTTATTTTGTAGAATTAAAAAGTTTAGATAATAAAATTTATCGAAAAAAATTGACAATTAATTAGTTTAACAATAATAAAAAATTTTGGAGGTCTTAATGACTAAACTCTTATTAAATCGCAGTAAGCGAATAATAATCTTAATGGCTCTAGTAATAGGCTTAGGATGGTTCAATAATGGTAGTTTGTTGGCCCAACAAGGCAATGACAAAAAACCACTCTTGCCAGTACTTAGTCTTGGAGTTGATGATCCAGAAGCAAAGGTTCGTAGCGAAAATGCTTGGTATCCAGATAATAGAATTTGGGTAGTACCTTCTACGAAAGCAGATGCTAAAGAAGTTATAATTCCTGTTTTTATTAATAACAGATGGTATACTCATCCAGAGTTTGCAGAAAGTTATACAACGCAACCTATTTCTTCTTTTTCTTTTAGACTTTATTATAATGATAAAGTCCTAGAATTTTTAGGGTTACAAACTCAACATCCTTATACTGCAGATGAAGCTTTGGGACTTGGTATAACTAAGTTTGATAGAGGTGTAGATTTAAATGATTATACGAATCCTTTAGCAGAGCATTTTAATTTAACTGCAAGTGATAACACAGTAACAGATTATACTAGATTTTTTGATAAGTATGCTGATACGGCAGATACGAAAGGTAGAGCTGTAACTATTACTGGTGTTGCATTTAATGATAATACATTAGATACCACAGGGCTTAATGGTTATTTAGTTCTTTTATATGTAAAATTTAGAGTAAAAGGTGAAGTTGGTTCTCTTACACCAGAACAACAATCTTGTTATTTATATTTTGATCCTACTTATATTTTATATAATGGGGTTAATATAACTAATGATATACCTGGGAAACTTGTAGAAAGATATTCTATTCCAGCTCATGCAAATATTACAGGATATTTACAAGAAAGAAGTGCTAATTTCCAATATTGGGATGAAGTAAAATATAATCAATATTATGGTACAGCAGGTTTCTTAAAATCTGATATAGCAGGTAGCTTAGTTGGTTTACCAAGTTCAACATTTACTAATATTAATTTAGATAAATATGATAATGAACCTTATCTACCTGGTTCTATATTATTAAAAGTTATGAATGATAGACCTGAATTTGAATTTATAGTAGAAAATACTTCAAGTGCACTAGCTGTTCAAGATCAAATATATAGAGATACAGCGGATCGTTCTACTTGGATTTTATCAGATCCTATTACTACTGATTATCCAATGACTAATAATCCTAGTGCATTTGTTGGCAAGAGATTTGTTGATATTGGATTAAGTTCTGATGGTTATGCTATGAAAGATATAATAATTGAATCAGACCAAGAATGGTTACAATTTAGAACAGAAACAGTTCAAGGTTCATCAGATTATAAAAATAAGATTATAGATAAAACTAGAAGAGGTTATATTGATTACATAGATGCTATTGTTGGTAAAACAACAGAAAGTCCTTTTACGACAGATCCTGATAGACAATATACTCCTGATAAGAAAGTAAGGTTAGCTATTTATTGTGAAGTAGAGTCTATTATTGGTAAACATGGTATTTATACTGGTTATATTACATTACGTTCTAGAGATGATAAATTTAGACCTACAAGAATAAAAGTAACATTTATTTATTTTGCTAATCCTATTGAAAATAATTCTACAGTTGGGTCGCCTAATCCAAAAAATGCACATCCTTATGGTATTCATTTAACACTTACTCCAAAGAACGGAGTTGATGTTTCTAATTCAGCTCATTTAATTATGGGTAGTGCATATCGTGCAACTGATTATGTAGATACTTTATATGGTGAATTTGCTTATAAAACTCCTTTAGGAATTGGTAGAGATTCTAAAAAAATATTTGATGCAAGATTTTTCTTAGATTCAATTGTTTATCCAAGACCAACTAATAAGGAGCTTGTATCTCAGTGGCTTGATTTAGTTAAAAATGGTTTCGGTGATTTTGCTCAATCAGAGGAAAATCCACGTTCTGTATCTCGTGATATTAGAAATCTTGATGATACTGTTCAATCTCATATATATACTATTAAGTTTAAGTGGGATGCAGCGCAATTACCCGAAGATTATTTCCCTGTTGTTTTAAAATGGACTACTAATGAATTCCCAGAAAATACTGCTGCTTTTTTACATACTGTAATAAATGGTGCAGATCATTATATTGATATGCGTAATGAAGGTACACCTATAGGGAACAATAATTTTACTTATACTTTCTATGATAAGAGTGTAACTGAATTTTCTATTGAATATACAATTGGTATTGAAACGGTTGAAGATTTAGTTGATAACTTTGGTAATGCTATGATTAAAGCTAATGGATGGAATTTCTTATCTCTTCCACTAAAACCAATTAGTAGTTATTATAGTTATATATTTAAGAATGCTTTAAATATTCCTTTTGAGTTCTCGCTTAATAACTGGCAACAACCTGCTGATGGTAAATTAAGACCAGGTGTTGGATACTTTATTAAATATGGTACTGCTATTGATAAGAAATTCGCTGGTACTTATTTCTTCAAAATTGATAAAAATAATTATCCGGTTAAATTATATACTGGTGATGAAGGTAGTTATGGAGATGCGGGCGGTTGGAATGCTATTGGTGGCTTGTCTGTTCGTTATCCCGTATATGATCCAACTGGTATTGCAGGTATTCAATTAGAAGAAGAATTAATAACTGAAATTCCTGATATGGCTTATACTCAAAAACATGGCGTTTGGGCTTATAAAACTCATGGTGGTTATGAGGAAGTTGCTACTTTATATCCTGGAATGGGATATTGGATAAAAGTTGATAAAAATTGTTATTTAAAATTAGATGCATCAAAAGCAAAATCTGTTATTGATGTAGAACCAGCAATGCCTAATAAAACTGTTAGTTTTGATAAGATATCTATTGCTGATAATGCACAACATAATACTGCTATTTATGCAACTATGAAATATGCAGATGTTAATTCTTATGAATTACCACCAGTTCCGCCATCAGGATTATTTGATGTTCGTTTTGCAGGCAATAGTTATGTAACTAATAAAAAAGAATCTGTTGTTCTTTTACAAGGTGTTTCATATCCTGTTTTAGTTAGTATTGAAAATCCAAGAGTTGATTATTCTATTGTTGATGTTCAAACAGGCGAAGTTTATGGTAGCATTTCAGCTGGTAATTCAGGGAATGTTATTATAAATAATTGTAAAGCAAATGCGTTTAAACTTGTTGCTATTGAAAATGAAAACGTAGGTTCTTTTGTGAATGTAGCACAAAATCCAGTTTTATCTTCTACTAACTTATCTTTTGGTATTAATGAAAATTCAAATGTTAGAATTTCTGTTTATAACAATTTAGGTAATGAAGTTGCAATTATTGTTGATGGTGACTATTCTGCAGGTGTTTATAATACTTCTATGAATTTATCTAGTCTCCCAAGTGGAAACTATATTATTAAGATGGTATCTGCAGGTGAAACTAAAGTTTGTAAGATTAACCTTATTAAATAATTTAAGTTATTTATAAAATAGTAATTATAAAAAGGAGAGTTCTATACTCTCCTTTTTTTTTAATATTTAATTATAAATAATAATTATATTAATTAATTTAATAATTGTTATTATTTATATATTTATTTTTTTATGTGCTATAATTAATAAGTATATATAAAATACAGATAAAAAAAGAGGTATTCATTTTTCAAGAATACCTCTTTTTTTAGACTGTTTTTTTATTTTATATTAATCTTTAATTTTTGCTAATTTCATCCCTTCATCAAGTAATTCAATAACACGCCCTATTGAGTCTGCTTCTGCATAAAACCTTATCAAAGGTTCTGTGCCGGATGCTCTAATAAGTAACCAACCTTTATCGACGAAAAATTTATATCCGTCTTTTGTTGATATATTTGTTACTATATTTTTGCCTATTTTTTCTGGTTTTCGTTCTGCTGCATTTAAAATTGCTTTTTTCTGAGCAGGTGTAACAATAACATCACGTCTTAGATATCTATGTTGTCCAAAATCTGCCTCTAATTCAGCACATAATTCTTTTAAGGACATTTTACGGTGTACCATTACTTCTAATAATAATAAAGCATTAAATAAACCATCTCGTTCAGGTATATGTAATATTGTGCCCAATCCTCCTGATTCTTCTCCACCTATTAAAACATGTTTAGTATTCATTAATTCTGCTACATATTTAAATCCAACAGGCGTTTCTATTAGTTCTATTCCTTTTGCGTTACAATAATCATTAACCATTGAAGTTAAAGAAACAGTTTTTACAACTGTACCTCGTTTTTTCTTATTTTCATATAGATATTTTAATAATATCATAAAGATGAAATGGGAATTTATAAATTCACCTGTATTATCTATAACACCAAGTCTATCAGCATCTCCATCAGTTGCTAATCCTATATCAAATTTTCCATCGATAACTTTATCTTTTAAGATATATAAATTTTCAGGAATTGGTTCAGGATGTCCTAATTCGCCGAAAGAAGGATTTATATAATTATGTATTTCTTCTACATTTGGCAATAAAGTTTTTATAGTATTCATTCCTGCACCATACATAGGATCCATTACTATACGAAGATTTGATTCTTTTATTGCTTCAATATCAATTTTCTTTTTTAAGATTCTTATGTAAGAATCTTTTGGATTAAATAACTTTATTTTTTTTTCTTTTACATAAGTTTCAAAAGATTGAACTTTTAGATTACCTAATTTTTTTTTCTTTGAATTTAATATTTCTTTTAGTTCTGCCTCTACCTTCGAAACTTGTTCTGGAGTTGCAGGACCACCAAAATTTGCTTTTAATTTAAATCCATTATATTCTGGTGGATTATGACTTGCGGTAATAACTATTCCAAGCTCAGCTCCTTTTTGTTTTGTATGGAAAGAAACTTGTGGAGTTGAGGAATAATTATCTGTCAAGTGAACTAATATATCTTGACTTGCAAAAGTTATTGCAACTTCTTTTGCGAATTCTTTTGAAAGAAAACGTGTATCATAACCGATAACGACAGAAGGTGCTTTTGTTGGTTTTAATTGATTCTTTTTTACATAATTTGCTGAAGCTAAAGCTACAAGACCTAAATTTGCATATGTAAAGTCTTTTGCTATAATGCCTCGCCAACCATCTGTTCCAAATTTTATCATGATTAGTCCTACAATATATTACTAAAATAATGCTTATTTATTTTCTTTATCTGTTTTTAGTGGACGTGGTAATAAAGCCTTACGACTTAATCTATATTTTCCATCTTTTATTTCAATTAATTTTACGTCTATTTTATCTCCAACTTTTATATACTTTGATATATCGTCTACTCGTTCATGGGCGATAAGTGATATATGTAATAATCCACTAGTTTTTGGTAAGAATTCAACAAAAGCTCCAAGATTATTTCTTATTTCTTTTACCAAACAACTTTTATATATCTCACCTACTTCTGGTTTTTTTGTTAATTTGTATATATATTCTTTTGCAGCATCGCTGGCTTCTTTTGTAGTAGCAGCTATTAAAACAGTTCCGTCTTCTTCTATATTTATTTCAGTTCCTGTTTCTCTTGTAATAGTTCTTATTGTTTCACCACCTTGTCCTATTACTGCTCCAATTGTATCTTGTGGAATTTTTATAGTTTCAAAACGAGGTGCATATTGAGATAATTCTTTATTAGGCGTATCAATACATTGATTCATTATATTTAATATATGCATACGTCCTTCTTTTGCTTGTTCCAATGCTTTACGCATAAATTCTACTGAAAGTCCTTCGTCTATTTTTATATCCATTTGACAAGCAGTTATACCATCTTTTGTTCCTGTTACTTTAAAATCCATATCACCTAAGAAATCTTCATCGCCTAATATATCACTTAATATTGCAATTTTTTCTTCTTCTTTTATTAGACCCATTGCTATACCTGCAACTTGTTTTTTCATAGGTATACCTGCATGGAACATAGCTAAACTACCGGCACATACAGTTGCCATTGAAGATGAGCCATTTGATTCTAATATATCAGATATTATACGTATAGTATATGGAAATTCTGCTTGATTTGGGAGCATTTCTTTTAAGGCACGCCATGCTAAATGTCCATGCCCTATTTCTCTTCTTCCTGTTGTTAATTTTCCCGTTTCACCAACGCTAAATGGAGGGAAATTATAATGTAATATAAATCTTTCATTATAAGTAGGATTTAATCCATCGATAATTTGTTCATCACGATTTGTACCAAGTGTTACAGATGTTAAACTTTGAGTTTCTCCTCTTGTAAATAATGCTGATCCGTGAGCACGTGTTAGAAGTCCTATTTCACATTCTATTGGACGTATTTGAGTTAAGGTACGACCATCTAATCTTATATGTTCATCCAAAATCATTGTGCGCATCATTTTCTTTTCTATTTTGGCAATAATTGTGTCACTCCATTTTTCTAAATTTTCTGCGTATTCTTCGTATTCAGGATGATCTTCATTTGTTGTAAATTTTGATTGTAAAGCTTCTAAGGTATGTGTTTTTATATTATTACGAGTTTCTTGTCGTTCATTTTTTGTTGTAATTGTATGAACATATTTGTACATATCATCTTTGCAACTTTCTTCTATAAAATTTATAACTTCTTCAGGTATAATTTCTTCTGTGAAAGGACGTTTTGTTACTTCTACTTTTGATCGAAAATCTTCTTGTAAGTTATTTAATTCACGTATCTTTTTGTGTGCAAAGTCTAGAGCATTAATAAAGTCTTCTTCTGATATTTCTTTCATTTCGCCTTCAACCATTATAATAGCTGTATTACTACCTGCAACTGTTATATCTATAGTAGAATTTTGCAGTTGTTCTTCTGATGGATTGATTATAAATTCACCATCTAAACTATTACGTCCTACACGTACTTCGGAGATTGGTATTTCAAAAGGAATGTCTGATATTAATAATGCAGCTGATGTGCCTACAGCAGCTAGTGTATCTGGATTTACATTTGGTTCATAAGAAAGAACAGTTGCAATTATTTGCGTTTCATAGTGCCATGTTTTTGGTATCATTGGTCTTATAGGTCTATCTATTAAGCGTGAGCATAATACTTCATGATCACTAGGTCGACCTTCTCTTTTTAAAAAGCTACCTGGTATTTTTCCTGCTGCTGATAATTTTTCTTTATATTCTACTTGCAACGGTAAAAAATCTATATCTTTTAATTCTTGCGTTGATGCAACAGCAGTAACCAGTACTTGTGTATCATTACAAGTAACAAATACTGAATTTGCAAATTTTGCTAAACGTCCTGTTTCAAGTGTATAAGTTTTACCATCAAATTCTATTGTTGATGTAATTTTTTTCATAAAATCCTTTTATTTATTTTTTCTATCTTCTTTTCACAATTATTACAAATATACGATTTTTTTTGTATAAAATAAAATAAAAAGCTCACTATATAAAATTATATAGTGAGCTTTTTTACTAAAAACAAAAAAATAATTAATCAAGGGATTCTATTGAAGACATAATTATATAATTTATGCCATTTATCGATTTTTTTGTTCCTTTTATTGCAACTTTTTTGTTATGTGCATAATTTTTTAGTTTATTAAAAGCAAAAGAGCCATCTTCATTAATTATAAAATATACTTTTTTATTAAGGAAAAATACAAGAGGAGAACAAGCTTCTACTAATTCTTTTGCTTGATTTTTTGTTAATTGTTTGTCTTTTGTATTTTTTATAACATCATCAAGGGAAATAACTTGTCCTTTAAATGTTGATAATTTTGGTGCAGCATAGATAGCTTGTGTACTTTCTACAAATACAAAAGTAAAAAGAATAGCTGCTATTAATATGACTTTTTTCATTTTTTATTTCTCAAATTTTAAGTTAAAAGAATAGAGCCGTATATATTGTTGTTGTTATATTAATTACAATTATATATAATTTTCGGCTCTGTTATTAAATTAATTATAAATTAACGTTTTGCAAAAGGAACATTTGATTCTTTTTGGTAAGAAATATATAGTTGTACATATTGGTCATCACCAGAACCTTGTAAGAATTTTCCACCTTTCTTTAATATAATTATTTTTGCATAATGTTTTTTATCTAATGTTCTTGCAAAGAAGCAAACACCTTTTGTTGCTTTTTTAGCAATTTCATTATTTAATAAGTCAATTGTTTTCTTTGAGTAGGAGAAAGTTGCCGGTGAATCTTCGAAAACTACATTTCCTAGCACATCAATATCAACGTTAAATAAATCTGTAATTTCTGCATCAGCAGGTGTTGTTACATTTACGTATCCGAGAGCAGATGCACTACCAAATAATACTTTGCTACCTGTTGTTGTTAAGCCTAAATTCCAGTTTTCTTGGCTAACAACTCTCCAAACTTTTGGTGCTTCGCCAGCTACATTATAAAGTTCTAAGCCACTACCAAAATCTGAATTAGAACCGTAAACTTTTATATCTGCATCATTATCATTCTTTTTAAATTGTGCAGCGGTTCCCCATTGAATAGTAGCTACATTGGTGTTACTATATTCATCATCAGTATTTCTACCAACAATAGTGAATGTATAGACAACACCTTCAGTTGCAGTATTAAAAGAGAATTCCGTTGCATTTTTTGGTAAAACATATTCTGTTGCAGTAGCTGCGCCTTCAGCTTTTACTGTTAATAATAAATCTTTGAACCAAGTTTCCGAATTATCTATATGTTCATCCCACATTAAAAAAATTGTTGTTTCATTTACGCAACCTGCAGCTAGTCCAGTTATTTTTGTTGGTAAATTTTCATTTGGGATTAAAGGGTTATTTGTATCATCACAAGATGTGAATACAAAAAAAGAAAGTAATAATACAGCTAAAATGCTGCTTAATTTTTTTAAGTTCATTTTTTTTCCTCTATTAAATTGAATGAAATAAAATAAAATTTATATATTTTAATATATTAAGTTTTTTATTGTTTATTTTTTTATATAAGTATATATTTAAATTGCAATATAATAAAAATATTTTAAATAAAATAAGAATTTAAATTTATTTATACTGTAATGAATAATATACTTGTTTTTATATATTATTTTTTGGATGATAGAAAAATCGTATTTCTCCTTTTGTATCATTTATTTCTTGCCATTTATCTATATATAAATCTATACAAATAGCACTAGAAGTAGGGACATTATATTCACCTTCTCCAGTATAATAAGAAACTAAAAAAGCAATATCTGGATTATGACCAACTATAGATACTAAATTTATTTTATTGTCTATATTAGGTAATAAATGTTTTATAAAATATAACCCTTTTTGATATATATTAATATCTGATATTAACTTATTTTCAGGATAATGCAATTGTTCAGCAAAAATTTTAGCAGTCATTAATGCTCTATGTGCAGGACTAGTATACATTATATCTGGTGTTGTTATTTTTTTTGAAATTAATGATGCAATATTTTTTGCATCATTAATTCCTTTTTCGGTTAATATCTTTGTAAAATCATTATTTAAAGCTGTTAATTGTGATTTTGCATGTCGTATCATTAATATAGTTTTCATAATTTATAATTTATTTTGTTTAATTTATATTAATTATTAATGCTTAATCTTAAAATATTGTTTTATTTTAATGATTTAATTAATCATAGTATTAAATATATCTAAAATACAATCAATGCTTTTATATAATTCTTCTATACTTTTATTGTTTTCTATAACAAAGTCAGAATTTTTAATTATTTCTATTTCTGATATTTGAGAATTTATCCTTTTTTCTATATTATTGATTGTTAGATTTGATCGTTTAATAATTCGTTCTATTCTTATATTTTTTTCTGCAGTAATAGTTACTATATAATCAAATCCTTCTTCCAAGTTTAATTCAAATAACAAAGCTATATCGATAAATATTATTTTTTCATTATTACGTATTGCTATATCAATAAGCTGTATTATATTTTTTATTACTAAAGGATGTACTATTTTATTAAGTTTTTCTAGTTCTTTTATATTATTAAAAACTAAATTTGATATATATTGTGTATTATATTTATTATCTATGTAACTATTTATACCAAAAGTATTTATAATTTTTTCTTTTATAGTTTTATCTTTTTGTATTAATTCTTTTGCTATTTCATCTGCATTTATTACATAATATCCTTTTTTTTCAATATAATTACTAACTGTTGTTTTTCCTGTTCCGATTCCGCCTGTAATTCCTACTAATATTGTTTTAATTTCGTCTTGTTTTTCATCATTTTTTAATATAATAGTTTTTTGTTTTTTATTGTAATTTTTACTATTTATCATATTTTATTTATAAGTTAGTGATATCTTGGTTTATATTTATTTATAGTTATAAAATTTAAAAAGTTAAATATACTTTATTTAAACTTTGTTTTATTTTTGATTTTTCTGCATCTGATAACATATTATTTTTTAGATCTAGTATTTTCAATTTTATTAATTTTTCTATTGTTGAAGGTAAATACTTAAGTTTATTCCCAGATAATAACATAATTTTACAATTTGTTAAATTAGCTATTTCATGTGGTATTTCTATAATATTATTATTTACTAAGTTTAGAGAAATTATTTTATTTAATTTTCTTATTTCGGGGGATATATTTCTTATAAAGTTATTCGAAGCATTTAAATGTTTTAAATTATTTAATTCAAAAATATAAGATGGTATTGTTTTAAAATTATTAAAGGATAAATCAATATCTTCTATATTAATTAAATTGAGAAATTCTACGGGCAATGTTGTTAAATGGTTTCCACTTATATTTAAATATTTTATATTTATTAAACTAAATACTTGTAATGGAATTATTCGTGTTTTTGAATAAGCTATACTAACGTATTGCAAATTTACCATATTTTTTATTTGTTGAGGTAAATTTCTAAATCTATTTGCGCTTATATTTAATGTACATAAAGATTGTAATTTATAAAATGAATTATCTAATAGTGATATTTCATTAGAACTTAAGTTTAAATCATATAAATTACTTAATAGACAGAAACTTTTAGGTAGTTCTGTTATATAATTATCAGATAGATATAATTTTTTTAAATTTGATACTTTACTAATATCAGGTGGTATAATTGCTATTTTATTATTTGATAAATTTATTGTTTCAGTATATGGAGATACTTTAAAATGAAAATAGTCAAGCTTATTATTTGATAAATTTATATATTTCAAATGATTATTTTGTTCAAAAGAGTTTTTTATTTTTTCTATTTGATTTGATGATAAATTTATTTCTTCTAAGTAATATAGTTTACTAAAATCTACATCTATTATTTGTATATAATTATTTGATAAATCTATTTCTCTTAAATTTGGAAGTTCTAATAATTCTATTGGAAATTGTTTAAATTGATTTTTACTTAGTTTTATTGTTTTAAGGTTTACTAAATTTGTTATTTCTTTTGGCAATTTACTTAGATTATTATTACTTAAATCTAAATATTGTAAGTTATAACAAGAAAAAACATTCTCAGGAATTGTTGTCATATTTTGATTTTCTAGGGACAACTTAAATGTTTTCTTAGCGTTTTCTATATCTTTGGCTGACTTTTTTCTATAATTTTCTCTATTTATTGGAATTGGTTTTATTTGATTTTGACAAAAATAATCTATCTTACAAGTAGTGATATTTACATCATAATTGTAAGTTAATAATTGTATATCTTCATTTTTATTATTTGATAATGCTATATTTAATAAAGAATATACAAATTGTACGGTCACAATTAAATATATTTTTTTTAATAAATAATTGGGATTATTTTGCATCGTTCTTTTTTTTGATTTTAAATTAAAAAGTATTTAAAAAAGTTTTTCTATATATTATTCCTAAGTTTGTTAAAAAATAAAGTATAAATATATACTAATTCAATAAACAAATATAATAAATTTTATTAATAAAATCACTTATTAATTTTACAAAGTTTTTTATATTATAATTTAGAATACGACATCATATGTATAATTGTTTATAATTTAATAATTCAATAATAATTTTTGTGTTAATAATTTTTTAATTATTTTTGTAATATATGATTATTTGATTATTGAAAATTAAAATTAAAATTTTAATGGAAAAAAGTAAAATAGATGAAGCTAAAGTTGGTTTTATAACTTTTGTTGGATTAACTTTATTGATAGGATTTATAATTTTTATAAAAGGGATAGATATTACAGATAAAACGAAAGATATTATTATAATATTTGATAATTCAGCAGGAATAACAGCGGGTTCACCTGTTGTTATGCAAGGTGTAAGTTGTGGTTCGGTAAGTGATATATGGAATGAAAAAGGGAAAGTAAAAATAAAAGTTTCTATTGATAAAAAATCTGAATTAAAAGAAGATGCGACTGCCACAATTAGTATTCTTGAAATTACAGGTGGCAAAAAAATAGAGATATCGCCAGGGAGTTCTAATATACCTTTTGATTATTCAAAATCAATGCAAGGGAGTGCGGCTATTGATGTATCTTCTATGTTTACTAAAATATCACAACTAAGTGAAGAGTTACAGCCTGTTATCCGAGGTGTAGATTCTATTGTTATTAATTTGAATAAAATTACTAATGATGAAAAATTTGTTAGTGGATTGCAAGATATTGTTTCTAATACTTCAGTTGTAACAAGTGAATTAGTCACTATTATTAGTGATAATAAAGTTAAAATTAGTTCTATTTTAAATAATTTAGATAGAACAATTGTAGAAAATGAGCCGGAACTTAAAAAAGTTATTAATAAGTTAAATATTACAATTAATTCGCTTGATAACTTACTGATAAAAGTAGATACTACTTTGATATATGCTAATAATTTAATAAAAAATTCAAATGATATTATTATGGATATAAAAGAAGATAATGGAGGAATGGTATCTAAGATAATATATGACAAGCACTTTACAGAAAAAATAGATAAATTAGTATATAGACTTGATTCTTTAATTGAACAAATTCAAAAGTATGGAATAAATATAAATGCAAGACTTGGGACTAGACCTTAATTATATAAGAATTTAAATATTTTTTATTTTGTTGTAAACAAAATTTTAATATTGTCGTATGTATATTTATTATAAATAGTTATTTGTTATTATATATTGATTAGTTTAATTATTAAGTTGATATATAAAATTACAAACTAATGAATTAAGAATTAAAAACATTTTAAGTTAATTTTTGGACAAGAAACACTATGATAAATAATTAAAAATTTTAATTTATTTATTTTAATAAATCTTTTTTAAGATTTTAAGGAGATCTTATTTTTATGAACAAGACTAAAATAAAAGAAGTTACATTTTATATTAGTAGTGCCTTTGTTGCTGTGGCTATTATAGTTGCTATTCATTTTGGTATATTGGATTCTATCATTGCAAAAGAAAAGCCAGATATAGGCGCTAGTGTTCCGCCTGTACAAATAAATGATGTTGTTAGTGCAGTAAATGAAGCTTATATTGCGGCAAGCGAGGCTGTTACTCCTACGGTAGTGTCTATTCAAGTTATTTCTGAATCTAAAAACATACAATATTTTGGAGATAGGGGTTTTGAAGATTTCTTTTTTGGGTGGCCTTTTGGTGATAATAATGAAAGAGATAAAGAAAGGGGAAAAGAAAGTGAAGTTCCTAAAAGTATAGGTTCGGGGAGTGGAGTTATTATAACTTCTGATGGGTACATTGTTACCAATAATCATGTTGTTGCTGGGGCTATTGAAGGTGGAATTACAGTTATTACTGCTGATAAAAAAGAGTATGAAGCTAAATTAATAGGGACCGATTCGCTTACTGATTTAGCTGTTATAAAAATTGAAGGTAAAAATTTACCGGCAGCTCATTTTGGAGATATGACAAAAGTAAAACCTGGAGAAATGGTTATTGCGGTTGGGAGTCCGCTTAGATTACAACATACGGTAACTAAAGGTATTGTTAGTGCGTTAGGTAGAGGTGCTAGTGAAATTGGAGCAATGAATAACAATGCTTATGCAATTGCTAACTATATTCAAACAGATGCTGCTATTAATCCTGGAAACAGTGGTGGTGGACTTTTTAATTTAAGTGGTAGTTTAATTGGAATAAATACTGCTATTGCAACTCAAACGGGTAATTTTATTGGTTATGGGTTTGCGGTACCTGTTGATATTGTAAAGGCAACTGCACAAGATCTTATTGCTAGTGGAAAAGTAGAATATGGCTATATTGGAGCACAAATTAGAGATATAAATAGTACAGAGGCTAAATATTTTGGGTTGGATAAAGTAGAAGGAGTGCTTGTTAATAGTGTTCAAGAAAATTCTGCTGCTGAAAAAGCAGGAATAAACTCTGAAGATATAATTATTGCAGTAAATGGAAGGACAACAGGAACGGTAGCTGAACTAAAAGGTATACTATCTACTTATAGAGCGGGTGATGAAGTAAGTTTGACTATATGGCGAGATAAGAAAAAAATTACTAAAAAAGTTGTATTAAAACCTGTTTCTGAAAATACGGATATAGCTGGTAATTCGATTGATGGAAGTGACAGTGATGATAGTTCTAATGATGTTGTAAAATTTGATAAGCTTGGGTTTTCTATAGAAGCTATAAGTAAATCTGATAAAGAAAAGTTAGATGTTGAAAATGGTGTATTAGTTAAAAATGTGAAGAGTTATTCTATTGCTGGAAGAGCAGGGATAAGGGCTGGTGCTGTAATTTTAAAAGCAGATAGAAATGTTATTGAAACTACTGGTCAATTGAAAAATATTATAAATAATAAGAAAAAAGGGGAATCTATATTATTGAATTTAAAGTATGGTAAAATAACTACTATTGTTGTTATTGAACTGCCATAAGAAAAGTCATAAATAATATAAAATTTATAAAAAACAAGACGACTTAATTTTAATTAAGTCGTCTTGTTTTTTTGATTAGTTTATTAATTGTTCGAACAACGAAGGATGTTGTTAAAATGTCAGAAAGAGAAAAGGATACAAGCAATATTTCGGTTTACACAGCCTATATATACTTAACTTAACTATAAAATTTATTTTTGTATTTATGAAAAATATAATTATTTTTGTATTTATGAAAAATTTATAAAACGAATGCGGGCATGGCGAAATTGGCAGACGCACTAGACTTAGGATCTAGCGGGGCAACCCTTGGGAGTTCAAGTCTCCCTGCCCGTACATTATTATTAAAGTAAAAATTAAAATTAAAGTTGGATATAAAATTGGATACTACATTAAATACAATAAGTGATTGTAAACGTGAATTAGTTATTACTCTTTCATATGAAGAATTTTCTAAGTTTTATACTGAAACACTTAATAAATATAAAAAGCAAATAAAAATGCCAGGCTTTAGACAAGGCAAAGTTCCAGCTAATATTATTATTAGTAAATATGGAAAGGAAATAACTTTTGAGAGCGATGAAAATGCTATAAATTCGAGCTTTGGTGATTATATAAAAAATAATGAGAATTTACATATGGTTGGTCGTCCTGCAATAATGGACATTAAACATTCAGAAGATAAGTCTCATATTTATAAAGTAGAATTTGAAGTTATTCCCGATTTTGAACTTAAAGATTATAAATCACTTGTTGTAGAAGAGCCGGTTCATAGAGTTACAGATGAAGAAGTTGAAAAATCTTTAACTGATTTAACTTATAAAATGGCAGATCGTTCAGCTATAGAAAAAATAGAAGATTTTGATGTTCAAGTTGTTGTTGATTCTTTTGCAGTCAAAGATGGTACTAAAGAAATAGATATGGAAAAAGCTATAGACAAGTCTATTCCTATTGAATTAAAAAATGTTGATTTTAAAGATATTTTCTTAAACGCGAAAGTTGGCTCTCAATTACTTTATGAATATAATGATGGCAAGTCTTATGAATACTTTGTTGTAAAAGAAATTTATAAAGTTACTCCAGCAACAATTAATGAAGAATTTATAAAAAAAGTAAGTAATAATAAATTTGATAATATAGAAGATTATAAACAAGAAATTAGTTTTATGTTGCAAAAACAATGGGATGATAGAAGTCGTGAAGAATTAAAGATTCAAGTTTATGATAAATTAATTGATATGCATTCTGATTTTAATATTCCTGATGCTTTGTTAACTGTTGCAAAAGACCAATTGATTGAAAATTTTAAGAAGCAAAAAATTGATTTGAATAATAAACATATTCAAGATTACATAAGTAGTCAAAGTGAAAAGTTAACAAGAATAGAAATTATTTTAAATAAAATAACTGAAAAAGAATCTATAAAAGTTGAAGACTTTGATATAGAGAATTTTATTGATAAATATTATTCTCAATATTTTGGTTCTGAAGTAGATAAGGCCCCACTTGTACAACATATACGTAAAGATGAACAAGCATTGGCATCTATATTAAAAGAAAAAATTGTTGATTTTATACTTGATTTTACAACTACCGAAGAAATAGATTTTGAAGCTTATGAAGCTAAATTAAAGGCAGAAGTTGATAAGGAAATTGCAGACGAAAAAAATAAAGAGGTTTTAGCTAAAAAAGAAAATATTGATAGTGATAAAACTAATGATGATTCACAAAAATAATTATCATTAAAAATTTCAAATTTTAATATTAACTATATTTAAGTATGTATAAAAGCAATAAAAAGATTATTCAGTTAGAAGTTATGTTTCAAAAAAATTGATTTACTATTTGATTTAATTTGCATATTATAATTTAAATACAATATATTGATTAAACATTTATTTTAATTATTTTAATTATGAAAACTATAAAATTTTTAACCTTACTTTCTATTGCTACTGTATTTATTTTAAGTGGATGCTCCCTTTTTCAAAGATTTTCACAAGAAGTAAATAATATTTCTAAATTACAATTTAAACTTGATCAAGTAAATAATTTTACACTTAATTCAGTTAAGTTATCAAATATTAGTAAAGTAAGTGATATAAGTGCAATGGATATTATGTCACTTACAAAAGCTATTTCCAACAAATATCTACCTGTTAATTTTACTCTAAATGTTATAGCTTCTAATCCTAATAAAGTAACATCAAGAACATCAACTTCTAATGATGCTAACAATACATCGAATTTTGATGCAATTATTGAAAATATTAGTTGGGTATTATATATAGATAATGTTGAAACTGTAAATGGTATTGTTTCTACACCTATAAAAGTACCTAATAATAGTTCTTCAACAATAATACCGGTAAACATTAATTTAGATTTATATAAATTTTTTGGAGATAAAGGATTAGAAAATATAATTAATATGGCATTGGCTATTGGCGGAGTAAAAGGTTCTTCATCAAGATTAGCATTGAAAGCAAAACCTACAATAAAAATAGGCGGTTTTTCTATTCCTTATCCAAATTACATTACTATTGTAAATACAGAATTCCGTGACAAGTAACTTATTTATATATAAGTTATTTTGTTTATTAATTTATTTAAGGTATATTATATAAATATATTTATATTTTTTTAAGAGATATATTATAAATGTTTTTATTTTTAGTTATTTGCTTCCTTCTTATTATAAGTTTTTTTATTGCTTTTATGAATGGAGCAATTACTGATCTTACACAAGAAAAATATAATGCCGTTTTAGAGAATCAGCCAGATATTATTTTGAAAAAAATATGGGATCAATATAATGAAATAAATTTGTCCTTAATTTTTCTAAATATATTCTTTTTATCTATTTCTTTTTGTCTTTTAGGTAGTTTTATTGATATTAATGATATAAAATTAATATTAATATTATTTGTAAGTATAATTGGAATTATATTTTTTGATGTACTTTTCTTTTTTCTTGGGAAAAGATTTGCAAGTAAAATTATAGGAAATTTATCAAAAATTATATATTTTACAACTATTATTTTTGTTCCTATTATTATATATTTTAATAATTTATTTATTAAAATATCGGGAAAAGATAATAAAGATACTACAATGGCTGATATTACAGATCTTGTAGAAGAAGCGCATGAAGAAGGCGAATTAGAAGCAGGCGAATATAGATTATTAAAAAATATTATGAGTTTTAATGATATTTTTGTTTCAACTATAATGACGCCTCGTATTGTAATGTTTTCTTGTGATGCAAATATAACGGTTGCAGAGGCAATAAAAATTCCTGAACTACAAATGTATTCAAGGTTTCCTATTTGGGAAGGGGATTCTATTGATGATGAAGTTTTAGGTTATGTTACAACGAAAGAAGTTTTTAGTGCAGCATTAAATAATCAATTAGATTATACATTAAAAACATTTGTAAGAACTATTAATTTTATTCCAGAAAATGCAGAATTAGGAAAAACATTAGATACTTTTTTGGCAAATAGAGTGCATCTTATGTTAGTTGTTGATGAATATGGTGGAATAGAAGGGCTACTTACACTAGAAGACATTATTGAAGCAATGCTTGGAATGGAAATAATTGATGAGGCTGATAAGATAGTAGATTTAAGAGCTTTTGCAAGGCGAAAACTTGAACAAAGAATTAAATGATAATTTTAAAATTAAAAAATAATATATTAATAATTAAGATATATATTTAATCAATATATAATTTCTATTTTTTATTCAAATTTTGAATATATAATATTTTTGTATTATATGAAATTACAACAAGTATATAAAAAAAATAATTTTATAACAATTATAATAATTTTTATTATTGTGTCTTTAATTATGATTGCTTGTAAAGAAAAAAATAATGACGAAGCAATCACAAAAGAAAAGAATGTAGCAACGGAAACAATTGAAAAAGAAGTTATTGAACATAATGTAAATGAACCAGAACAATTAGAAGAGTTTGATACTTATGTATATGATCAATCTGAAGTTGATTCTACTGTTGATACATTTAATAGTGAATATAAAGAAGTTAATTTTATTATAGATACAACTGCAAATTCACGTAAAAATAAAATTTCAGGTCGTAGAATTAATATTGCAGTAGTTGGAATGGATGCAAGAGTTGGAACGGCTTCAAAACATGCAGATGCAAATCATCTTATTTCTGTTTTTCCAGAAAGTGGCCATATAGAAATTACGTCTATTCCTCGTGATACATATTGTGATTTAGGATATGAGGATTCTACAGGACTTAATAAATTAACTATTTGTAGATCAAATAAGGGACGTACAAGATATTTACAAGAATTAGCAAGAATTGCAAAGGTAGATAAAGTTAATTATTATATGGAGTTTGGATTTTCTCAGGCTATGGGGATTATTGAATTGTTAGGATATAAAAATCCAACAAATACTTTACAAGTTCTTAGAACTCGTAAAGGTTTTGGTGATGATTACCAGAGATGTTATAATCAAGGTCAGTTTATTCGACAAGCTTTATTAAAACATTTTAATAAATTTACAGGAACTTTTGGTAGTATATTTATAAGAGCGGGTTTGTTATTAGTAGAAACAAATTTAACTTATGATGTAGTTTCTGATATTGTTAATAAATTAGAGTCGTTAAATTTTCCAAAATCAAATGATGTAGTTACTGTTAGAGTACGTCCAGTATTAGGAATTAAATATAAAAATTATGATTTTAGTGATGAGGATAATATTAATAATTTAGTATCTAAAGTAGAAAAATTTAATAAAAGTCGTTATAAAGGAGAATTAGATACTCCTCAACCTAAGGTTAATGTTGAAAAAAGGTTAAATTCTATTATAGCACAAGCAGTAAAAGATTCTGCAAAACGACCTGAGCAAGTAATAAATCGAATGAAAAATTATTTTAATCAACGTGCATGGTATCAAGTAAAAGATAAAGAAGCTCGTATAAAAATAAGAAATGAATTTGGGACTTTATTATATAATGCTTATCTCAAAAAAAACAGATTAAATGAAGCTGCTAATGTAAAAGAAGTTATTGAAAGTGATAAAGTTTTATTTGATAGTAAATAATAAAAATATTAATAAATAAAAAAAGAATTAAAAATTAAACAAGATGGCTGAAAAAAAGACATTGCTTGTTGTAGAGTCGCCTACAAAAGCGAAAACAATAAATAAATATTTAGGTAAAAATTTTATAGTAGAGGCGTCAGCAGGTCATATTAAAGATTTGCCTAGTAATAGACTTGGAATTGATATTGAAAACAATTTTAAGCCTCAATATTTGTCTATTAAAACGAAAAAAGTTATTATAGATAAATTAAAAGAATTAGCTGCTAAATCTGAGAATGTATTAATAGCAACTGATCCTGATAGAGAAGGTGAAGCTATTGCTTGGCATATAGCAGAAGAAATAAAACAGACAAATAAAAATATAAAAAGAGTTGTTTTTAATGAAATAACAAAGAAGAATATTCTTAAAAATTTAGAAATTCCAAGAGATATAGACTATAAAATGTTTTTGTCTCAACAAGCAAGACGTGTTATTGATAGAATAATTGGTTTTAAGTTATCATCATTTGTTTCAAATTCATTATTAACAAAAACTAGTGATTCTTTATCGGCAGGTCGAGTACAGTCTGTTGCTTTAAGAATGATTTGTGAACGTGAAAAAGAAATACAAGAATTTGAACCAATAGGATATTGGAATATTAAAGCTAATTTTCTGACAACCAAAAATGATATTCTTGAGTCTAAACTCGTTGCTTTTGAAGGGATAGATATTAAAAATCCTGTAAATAGTAAAAAAGACAAGAATGCTAAAAAAGAATTAGAAAAACATTTTATCAAGACAGAAGAACAAGCATGTAAATTATTAGAGCAAATACAAAAGCAAGATTATAAAATAACTGATATAAAAACTACTAAACCAAAAGTTTTTATAGAACCACCTTTTACTACAAGTAAATTACAACAAAAAGCATCAACTAAATTAGGATTTTCAAATAAGAAAACAATGCTTTATGCACAACTTCTATATGAAGGAATAAATTTAGGAGCAGAAATAGGAACGGTTGGTTTAATAACTTATATGAGGACTGATTCTGTACGTGTTAGTAATGACGCTATAAATTCTTGTAGAGAACATATAGAACGTACTTATGGTAAAAAATATTTACCTGATATTCCAAATTATTATTCTAATAGTGCTCAAAGTGGGAATATTCAAGATGCGCACGAGGCTATTAGACCTACTACAATGGAATATACACCAGAGTTCGTTGAAAAACATATGCAATTAAATAAGGATAAAGATGTACTTGTTAAGTTATATCGTTTAATATATAATAGATTTTTAGCATCTCAAATGAAACCTGCTGTGAAGGAAAAAACTACAGTAATGATTAGTAGTGCTGATAAAAATTTTGTTTTTGAAGTATCGGGTACTGTTATATTATTTGATGGGCATTTAATAGTTGAAGATATAGATAAAGTTAATAAAAATAGTGGAAAAGATAAAAACAATGAAAGTGAGGACATCGAAAAACATTTACCTAAATATTTAGAGAAATCCCAACCTGTTTTTATGAGTAATTGTAATAAAATACAGTCGCAAACATATCCACCTTATAGATATAATTCTGCTACTCTAGTAGCGGAGCTTGAGAAAAAGGGTATAGGACGTCCAAGTACTTATGCGCAAATAGTATCAACTTTGACTGATAAAAAGTATGCATTATTAGAAAATAAAGTCTTTGTACCAACTGATATCGGATTTAGTATAGTAGATGTTTTATTGAAAAATTTTAATATATTTGAATATGACTATACAAAGAATATGGAAACAGATCTTGATAGTATTGCTGATGGAAAAATAACTTATGAAGAATTATTAAGAGAATTTTATACGCCTTTTTCTAAAGACTTAGAAGCAGCAATTGAAAATAAAAAAGAAGAGCCTGATGCAATAAAATGTGTTTTATGTGGGGGTGATATGCTTATAAAGGTTAGTAGAAATGGCAGATTCCTTGGTTGTTCTAACTATCCTGAATGTAAGAATACTAAACCGCTTCCTGTAAAAGAAGCAGAAAAAGTAGAGCCTGTTATTGCAGAAAAAGTACAATGTCCGGAATGTGGTAGTCCTATGTATATTCGTAATAGTAAGTATGGAAAATTTTATGGATGTGTTAATTATCCAAATTGTAAAGGAACTTTAAAATATACCTCAGAAGTGCAATGTCCAAAGTGCAAAGATGGTACAATTATAACGAGATATTCGCCAAGAACTAAAAAAACTTTTTGGGGTTGTTCTAATTATCCTGAATGTAAATTTTTAATAAACAATGAACCTGTTAATATTAAATGTAAGAATCCTGAATGTAATAGTACTTTTATGGAAATAAGGTTAAGGAAAGTAGAAGATAAATATGAAAAATATTTGTTGTGTCCAAAATGTAAAAAAGAAGAAGAAATAGAACAGTAAGATAAAAATAATTAATGATTAATATAATTAAAAAAAGCAGAGTATCCCTCTGCTTTTTTTATACTATATCTTATATTAGATCTTTTCTATTTTTAATATTTCAAATTTATTTACAAGTCCGATAGGAGTTTTTAATTCAAAAATATCACCAATACATTTGCCAAGCATTGCTTTTCCTAAGGGTGATGTTACAGCTATTTTATTTTGTTCAAAATCTGCTTCTACATCACTGACCAATGAATAAATATGTATTTTTTTAGTTTTCAGGTTTTTTATTGTAACTTTTGATAAAATATATACTTTATCTGTAGGAAAATCATTAGCAGATATAATTTGAGATTTAGAAAGTAACTCGCTAAGATTGCTAATTTTTAATTCAAGTAAACCTTGTTCTTCTTTGGCTGCATCATAGTCAGCATTTTCAGACAAATCGCCATGAGAACGTGCATCAGCTATTTTTTGCGCTATTTCTCTACGTGCAACAGTTACTAGATAGAGATATTCTTCTTCCATCTCTTTTATTTTTTCTTTAGTAAGGTATACTGTAGACATTATAAAATTAACTCCATTTTAACAATAAAAAGAAACCTTCTCACTTCATTTATTTGTGAAGTCAGAAGATTTCTATCAAAAGAAACAAAATTACAACATTTTTATTTATATTCAAAAATAACATTTTTTTTTTTAATAACAAAGGAAAATTTATCAATTATAAAAATAGTCATACATTGTATTTATTGTAATATTGAGTTTATTTAAATACAGTGGGTGTAAAAAAATATGACTTAATTAAGCCGTCAAAAAAAGATTCAATTATATAATATATTTTATAATAATAATTTTTATTGTAATAATAAAAGTTTTGCTTCTAAAGCAGTTATTTTTATATCATTTCCTATTTTTTTATTTGTTAATATATTTATAGAGTTTTCAGGTATTTTAATATTTATAATTTCTTCATTATCAGAATAGTTACCTATAAATAAAATACTTTTATTATTTTCAATAATCCTTTGAAATATCAATATAGTATCAGTGCTATTATTCCATAAATATATAGGGTATTCATTATTATTATTTTTATCTAAATATATTTTTCGTATTTTATTTATTTTTTCTATATAATCAATTATATTATTTTTTTCTTCCCATTTTAATTTGGCAATAGAAAATAAAGGTAATTTATCAACAGTAAATTCATCAGTATTAATGTTTTCAAATTCTAATCCTATATTAACTGGAAATTTTTCACATAATTCAAACCCAGAATGTAAAAATAAAGGTAATGGTAGCATTGCATTAACGGTATACATTAATTTATTAAACTTTACAGGGTTTTTACTTCTACTTGCACTACGTGGAGTATTATGTGTTTCTGAAGTTGCAAAAAATTTTATGGGGAATTTTTTTTGTTCCAATTTATATATTAGTTCTTGCATTTTCTCACACTTATGAGCATCAAAAGGTAAATATCCAATAATATTATCGTATCCTATTTCTGCTGATTTCTTATTTGGAATAAAATTTTCTTCCCAAAATAAGAAATTTTTATTATTTGTTCTAGTTTGTTTTATAATATTTTTTATTAATTTTTTGGGAATTGCATGTCCCATATCTATCATTACACCATCAATGTTAAATTTGTTTTGATAAAAAGGGACGATATTTTCAATATGTTCCCACAATTCTTTTTGTTCATTTTCAGGTCGAGCTAATTTATCATCATACATTCTTATTGTATTATATGCAATATAGTTGAATTTTGCATTATCATATAATTTTAAGTAAGTAATATCAGTCCACTCTGGTTGTGTATCATTTGGTGGCCAATCAGCAAAAGCACTTGGTATTTGTACCTCTTGTCCTGTATCTGTTATTCCTATTATTTTTCCGTCTTTTTGTTGTGTTACTACTTTTGGTGTTTCACAAAACATATTTATATAATTCGCCGACGGTGCGGGGAGATTATTAAAATTAGAGTTTTCTACCTGTTCTTTTATTTTTATTAATTGTTCTTTTGTAAAAATAGGTGCAGAATACAATAAATTATTTGAATTTTTATCTTTATTATTTGTTTTATTTTTTATTTGTGATTTTATCCAGTAGAACCATTCTGGATGGTTTATTGATAATTCACTATCTATACTTGCAGTTCGGAATACAAATTCTAAAACAACTTTTATGTCTAATAAGTGTGCTGCTTCAACAAAAGTCTCAAATAAAGTTTCTATAGACATATTTAATAAAGGTTCATTTAAATTCTCATCTAATTTATATGGATTAAAAATAGAGTAAGGCGAACCTAAGTTACCTTTTTTATTATATTTCCCGATTGAAGTAATAGGTAATAAATAAATAATATCAATATTTAATTTTTTTAAATAAGGGAGCAATGCTATTGCTTTCAATAGTGTTCCAGTTTCTTTAAATTCACCTTTTATATTTTTTATTATACCATCTTGGTTATGATCAAAAGCCGTTGTAAATCTTGTGAATAAATTATATACTATAGGATTTTTAGTTGTCTCTAAATTTGTTGTATTATTTAAAAATGTTTTATTATTTATTATCCAATCTATTTGATTTATATAAAATTCTATTGGATTTATAGATATTAGATTATCTTGAGTATTATATGTTTTTGTACTCCAAATATTAGGAAATGTATATAATTTTTTTAATTTCTTATTTTTGTCAATATCTATAAGTTTTTTTTTGAGTATTTCTAAATTTTTCATTTTTTTATTCTTTGTAATATTTAATATATGTAAATTATGATATAAATAATATAAATATATATTGATTTTTGACATGCTTTTATTAATAAAAAAGCACTGATAAGTCAGTGCTTTTTTATATATATTATAAAATAAATTTATAATAAAATACTATTTTTTAAATAATTCTTTTTTAGAAGCTTCAGATAAAAGTTCAATAATAGAATAATTATTTGTCCTATTTGAGTGTGTTTTTTTATTAATATATTTATTATTATTATTTATATTATTTTGTTGTTTTTCTATTCTTGGTTGAGGTTGATTTGCTGCTTCAAAAATTAATATACTTTTATCAGTATCTTTTGATGCTATACGTACTTGTACAATATCAAACATATTTAAATTTATTTTATTATCTTTTAAATAAGTTTTCATTTTACTTATAGGCATAAATCCTTCTATTTCATCATTAAGGGAAAGATAAACACCCTTTTTAGCAATAGAAATAACTGCTGCATTATATTCATTATCTAGTGAATATTTATCTACTATTTCATTCCAAGTATTTGGCAATGTTTTTCTATAAGATAAATTTATTTTAAGATTTTCTTTATCTATGTATATTATTTCTGTTTCAATTTCTTGACCTATTTTAAACATTTCTTTCAGATTAATATTATGTTTTGTCCAAGAAATCTCACTTTTTTTTACAAATCCATCAATTCCGGGAATAATTTCAACAAATAAACCTGCTTCGATAATATTTTTAATTTTTTTATTTATTCTATCACCAACTTTAATATTATCTAATAAGTTTTTTACTGGTTCGGGTATATAATTTTCTATAGATAGAATAATTCTATATTTGTTGTTTTTATTTGTAATATCTACAATAGTAGCATCTAATTTATCATTAATTTTTATTCCTAAGTCCTCTATATTTGGCAAATGATATTTTGTTAATCTTGCCATAGGTGCGAAAGCGGATAATCCATTATCTAAATTAAAGACAAGTCCTTTATTAGGTAATATTGCAACTACTGTACCGCTAACTTTCATATCTACTTTTAGCTCTTTAAGTAATTTATCTTCAATAACTTTAAGATAACTAATACTTACGGTACGAATATTATCTTCAGCTAAAAAATCAATAATTGCAACTTCAATTTTAGAACCGACATTTTTTTGAAATTCTTCATTAGAAATATTGCGGTTATTTGTGAATAATTTAAAAGGTAGATATAAAGGTAATTCTTTATATTGAACTTTGAAGCCACCTTTAACTACGGAAGTTATTTCTACTTCTATTGTACCTTTTTTATTATATATTCCTTCTAATTCCGTATAAATTTGATTTATTTTATTACGTTTTTCGTTTGCTGCATCACTATTTGCAACTGTTTTTTCTAATTCTGTCGATTCCATATAATTATTTATGCCCTTAACTTAAATTATAAATATAATATTATAGATTACAAATTTAATATATTTTATTGAATATATCAAAAAAAAAATAAAATGTTATTTTACACAAAATAAAGTCTTGTTTTTTTATTATATTTGTACAATTATTAATTACATATATAGACAGATAAAATTGCTATTGTTTTTATGAATAATATTTTTGATGTTATTGTTGTCGGCGGAGGGCATTCAGGATTAGAAGCAGCAAGAGTTGCATCTATTTTAAAGGTTAAAACAGCAATTATTACAAGTTCTTTAGATACTATTTGTAAACCGTCTTGCAATCCTAATATTGGCGGTACAGCAAAGGGGCATATTGTAAAAGAAATTGATGCATTAGGTGGCGTACAAGGTCTACTTGCAGATAAAGCAGGAATTCAATTTAAAATGTTGAATAAATCAAAAGGTCCAGCTATATGGTCGCCACGTGCTCAGATAGATAGAGATTTATATTCTATTGTAGCAAGGAAAGAATTAGAAAATATAGAAAATTTAACTATAATAAAACAGACGGTTTGTGAGATTACTTTAACAAAAAATAATATTGTTAAAAGTTGTAAAACGATAGAAAATGAGGAGTTTTTTGCAAAAAAAATAATATTATGTTGTGGTACTTTTCTTAATGGTAAAATTTTTATAGGTCAAGATTATATATGGGCAGGCAGATTTGGCGAAGATTCAGTAAAAAAGATATCTGATTTATTGGAGTCAAATGGGTTGAAAAAAGGAAGACTTAAAACGGGTACGCCGCCGCGTATACATAAAAACTTTATAAATTATTCTAAACTTCACATTGAAAAAGGAGACGAGTTTCCTCTTCCTTTTTCTCATAAAACTAATCAGGTTGTAAATAAAATTGTTTGTTATTCAACAGATACTAATTCAACAACTCATAATATACTAAGAAAAGGGTTTGATGAATCGCCAATGTTTACCGGTCTTATAAAAGGGATTGGCCCGAGATATTGTCCATCTATAGAGGATAAAATTAATCGTTTTGCAGAACGAGATAGTCATAAAATTTTACTTGAACCGGAAGGGCTTAATACTAATTCTGTTTATGTAAATGGATTCTCTACCAGTTTACCTAAGGATATACAACTTGAAGGGCTTAGAACTATAAAAGGGTTGGAAGAATGTAATATTTTACGTTATGGATATGCAATTGAATATGATTATTTTTATCCTGACCAATTAAATTTTACTTTGGAAAGTAAAGTTATAAATGGGCTATATCTTGCAGGTCAAATAAATGGGACTTCGGGATATGAGGAAGCAGCGTGTCAAGGTTTAATAGCGGGAATTAATGCAAGTTTAGCTGTACAAGGGAAAGAACCATTAAAATTAAAAAGAAATGAAGCTTATATTGGTGTTCTAATTGATGATCTTGTTAATAAAAGTACAGATGAACCTTATAGAATGTTTACATCACTTGCAGAGTATAGATTATTATTAAGACAAGATAATGCGATGGAAAGATTATCTAAATATGGTGCTGATTTAGGATTAATTTCACAAGAAGTATATGAAAAAGTATTGACTGAAAAAAAATATCTTGATAGAGCATTTGAAGAAGCAAAATATACTAAATTAAAAGCGAATGAAGTTAATGATTATTTAAACGAAGTAAATGAGACAATTTTAAAAGAAACAACTTCTATTTATGCTCTTTCTAAAAGAGGGAATGTTAAATTAGAAAAACTTTTAAGTTTAATAAAAGATAAAGAATTACCTGAAAATTTAAAAGAAGTTAAAAATATACATAACTTAATTGAAAAGTTAGAAGTTGAAATTAAATATGATGGATATATTAAAAAACAACAAAATGAAGTGGCTTATTTTTTAGAAAATGAAAATAAACGTATTCCAGAAAATTTTGATTATGATATGATAAAATCACTTTCTACGGAAGCAAAAATAAAATTAAAGAAAATAAGACCTACTTCTATAGGGCAAGCTTCTAGAATATCGGGGGTTTCGGCAACAGATATTTCTATTATTTCTATTTATATGAGATTATAAATTATTTTATTTATAGATATAAATTAATTATAAAAATATAGTTTTTTACAATTATTTAGATTACAGTTAAAATTAATATAAAAATTATTGTTAATAGTATTATGTTTAAATTAGATACGATTATTTCACTTGCAAAAAGGCGAGGCTTTGTTTTTCAATCTTCTGAAATCTATGGTGGTATTAATGGATGCTGGGATTATGGACCAATGGGAGTTGAATTATTATTAAATATAAAAAACGCGTGGTGGCGTGAGATGACATCTCGTGACAATATTGAGGGACTTGATGCATCTATTTTGATGCATCCAAAAGTATGGGAAGCCTCAGGGCATCTTACTCAATTTTCAGATCCTATGATAGATAATAAGATAAGTAAAGCAAGATATAGAGCTGATAATCTTATTGAAGATTTTATTGAAAAATTACGTAAAAAAAACAAGTTAGAACTTGCAATTGAATGTGAAAAAAAACTTGAAGACGCACAAACGCCGTATGATTTCTATAAAATTATTATTGATTATGGAATTAATGATCCTGTATCTGGTACGGCAGATTGGACGGAAGTACGTAATTTTAATTTAATGTTCAAAACATTTATAGGACCTTTAGACGATTCCGCTTCTACTATATATTTAAGGCCAGAATCAGCACAAGGGATATTTGTTAATTTTAAAAATGTTATGGAATGTGGACGTCAAAAAGTACCTTTTGGGATTGCTCAAATAGGGAAAGCGTTTCGTAATGAAATTAATACTAAAAATTTCTTATTTAGGACACGTGAATTTGAACAAATGGAAATGCAATTTTTCATAAAACCGGGAGAAGAGCAAGAGTGGTTTAATTATTGGCGAGAACAAAGATGGAATTGGTATATTAAGCTTGGGATAAAAGCTGAAAAATTAAAATTTAAAGAACACGAAAAATTAGCTCATTATGCTAATAATGCAGTTGATATTGAATTTGAATTTCCGTTTGGATTTGGTGAAATTGAAGGTATACACTCACGTACTGATTTTGATCTTACTGCACATCAAAAATTATCAGGTAAAAAATTAGAATATATTGATACGGTAACAAAAGATAGGTTTGTGCCTTATGTTATAGAAACATCAGGTGGAGTTTCGCGAAGTTTAATGGCGTTTTTATGTAATGCTTATGATGAAGATGAAGTTGATGGAGAAAAACGTGTTGTTTTACATTTTGATTCTAAATTAGCACCTATAAAACTTGGGATATTTCCGCTTGTTAATAAAGATGGAATGCCGGAAAAAGCGACTGCTATATATGAAGATATAAAAAATCATTTTAAAGTTCAGTATGATGCTTCGGGGGCTATTGGACGTAGATATAGACGACAAGATGAAATAGGAACACCGTATTGTGTTACAATTGATGGTGATACATTAACTAATAATACTGTTACTGTTAGAGAAAGAGATTCTATGAAACAAGAAATTATCAATGTAGATAATTTAAAAACATATCTTTTTGATAATCTGAATAAATAAAATAGATAAATATTATTTATAATACATAATAACAGTATATAATTTTAAAATTCATTCTTTTATTATATTAATTATAATAATTATTTATATAATTATAATAATAGGGATATGCAATATTATTTTAATTTAAATAGATTTTAATTTAAATAGAAAAAAGATTTGAAATAAAAAACGAGTACATTTAATGTACTCGTTTTTTAATATATATTTATTACAAAATATAAACTATTATTTTGGCAAATGTGCTACAAGTCGGGCACCTGTACTACTTATAGTAATATTAGTAGTAGTCTTAGATCTAAAGAATACTGTACAATTTTTTTCTGATAATGAAAAATTTCCGCCTCGCAATATACGATTGTATAGTTTTCCACCTTGATGTTTATTTACAAACGGGTCTTTTTCTGTTGGGAAATTATCATAATTTTCATTCCAAAAATCAAAACACCATTCTGAAACATTCCCTGTCATATCAAAAATACCTAATGAATTAGGTGCTTTTGTTTTTGTAGGATGTGTCTTTTTTTCTTTTTCTGGTACACCATCTTCAGAAGTATATTCATACCAAGCTACATTATCTATATTATTACTTCCACTATATATGTAATTATCTTTATTTTTACCACCTCTTGCTGCATATTCCCATTCAGCTTCTATTGGTATTCTAAACCCATTTTTAGACATATTCATTTTTACTGCTTCCCAAGTACTATCTTGTCCATAATAGGGTATTGTACCCCATCTATCAGTATTTGTTGTTCCTTTTATAGTATATACGGGTTCTAATCCTACTTTTTCACTTAATTTATTGCAAAATACTAGTAACTCGTAAAAATTTATACTTTCTACAGGCCTCTGTAAATTAATACCATAGTCTACACCATCTGTTAATCCATTATGTGTACTTGGATTTTTTCCCATTACTTTTAACCATAGTTCCTGTGTTATTTCAGTTTCACACATCCAAAAATCACTTAATTGTGTTAAATGTTCTGGTTTTGTATTATCGCTGCTATTATCACCCATAATATATGTTCCACCTTCTACGTAAACCATATTAAATCTAATATTATCAACGTTTATGCTCTTAGTTATGAACGTTTTTATATTTGGATTATAAATATTGTTATTAGTATTATTATCAGAACAGTTAGTTATGAATAATGTAAAAATAATCAAACATATAATTCCAATTATATATTTTCTTTTTTTATCAAAATAAATACTTTTCATATTTTCCTCTGTTTGATTTTAATTAAAAAATAAATAGTTTATTTATAATAAAAAAGTATATTTATTATTTTGGTAAACGTGCTACAATACGTGCACCGAGATGATAGAATATAATTTTAGGAGCTATCGATCCTCTATCAAATATATTAAGTGAATGCAAACAACTGCCCCCTCGTCTTATACGATAATTAGTTTTGTTATTTTTTGCAACAGGATCTTTACTGGTTGGAAAATTATCATAATTTCCATGATAAATATCAAAACAAAATTCTTCAACATTCCCTGTCATATCATAAATACCTAAAGAATTAGGTGCTTTTGTT
Source organism: uncultured Hyphomicrobiales bacterium (assembly GCA_964472015.1). Classification (GTDB taxonomy): domain Bacteria; phylum Bacteroidota; class Ignavibacteria; order Kapaibacteriales; family UBA2268; genus JAAYTD01. Next base: position 65,420 of record CAYYIP010000010.1, read on the forward strand.
CGTACAGTGTGAGTTTGGCGAATAACTACAAATTTATTGTTATTGGTATTTTGAGTAGGTATTTCACTATTGTCGTAATACCAACCTACAATATCTATATTATTACTTCCACTAAATATGTAATTATCTTTATTTTTACCACCTCTTGCTGCATATTCCCATTCAGCTTCTGTTGGTATTCTAAACCCATTTTTAGACATATCCATTTTCACAGAATCCCAAATAGCATTATTCTCTTTAGGTATTGTTTCCCAATCATCAGTATTTGTTGTGCCATTTATAGTATATACTGGTTCTAATCCTACTTTTTTACTTAACTTATTACAGAATACTAGTAAATCGTAAAAACTTATACTTTCTACAGGTCGTTTTAAATTAAGGTCATAATTATAAAGCCATCTTTTACTCCATGAAATTTACTTGGGAATTTATCCATTATTTTTAACCATAATTCCTGTGTTATTTCAGTTTCTCCCATCCAAAAATCACTTAAATTTACTAAATGCACTGGTTTTGTTCTTTCTCTATTATTATCACCCATCATAAATGTTCCACCCTCTACATAAACCATACTAAAATTTATATCTTCAACGGTTATAAATTTACTTTGAATATTTTTTATATTTGGATTATAAACATTGTTATTAGTATTATTATCAGAACAGTTAGTTATGAATAATGTAAAAATAATCAAACATATAATTCCAATTATATATTTTCTTTTTTTATCAAAATAAATACTTTTCATATTTTCCTCTGTTTGATTTTAATTAAAAAATAAATAGTTTATTTATAATAAAAAAGTATATTTATTATTTTGGTAAACGTGCTACAATACGTGCACCAATATAACTACTTTGTACAATTATAAAAGGAATAACAGACGATCTATAAGTTATATTTGATCCTGTGAAAGATGAGTTATAATAGCCCCCTCGTCTTACATGTTTTTTTGCTTCACTTTGATTTTCAGTTACAAACGGGTCTTTACTGGTTGGAAAATTATCATAATTTCCATTCCAAACATCAAAACAAATCTCTTCAACATTCCCTGTCATATCATAAATACCTAATGAATTAGGTGCTTTTGTTCGTACAGTATGGGGTTGTATTTTATTTTCAAAAACTTTTGTAATGGTATTTTAAGTAGATATTTCACTATTTCCTTCATACCAAGCTACATTATCTATATTATTACTTCCACTATATAAATAATTATCTTTATTTTTCCCTCCTCTTGCTGCATATTCCCATTCAGCTTCTGTTGGTAATCTAAACCCATTTTTAGACATATCCATTTTCACAGAATCCCAACTAGCATTATTCTCTTTAGGTATTGTTCCCCAATCATCAGTATTTGTTGTCCCTTTTATAGTATATACTGGTTCTAATCCTACTTTTTTACTTAGCTTATTACAGAATACTAGTAACTCGTAAAAACTTATATTTTCTACTGGTCGCTGTAAATTAATACCATAATTAAAGCCGGCTTTTATTCCATTATGTATACTTGGATTTTCTCCTATTACTTTTTTCCATAATTCCTGTGTTATTTCAGTTTCACCCATCCAAAAATTACTTAAATTTGCTAAATGCTCTGGTTTTGTATCATTTTTGCTATTATCACCCATCATAAATGTTCCGCCCTCTACATAAACCATATTAAACCTAGTATTATCAACGTTTATATTCTTAAGTATTCCTATATTTGGATTATAAACATTGTTGTTAGTATTATTATCAGAACAGTTAGTTATGAATAATGTAAAAATAATCAAACATATAATTCCAATTATATGTTTTCTTTTTTTATCAAAATAAATACTTTTCATATTTTTCTCCGTTTGATTTTAATTAAAAAAATTAAATAGTATTGTATTTATATTTATAAAGAATATAGAACTAAAATATAGCATAATATTTTTTATATGTTAATATATATTATTAAATTTATAACAAAACAATATATAATTAACTATTCTAAATTAGTTTTTTCAGATTGTTTTTTAACAATATAGTTTTTATATAAGTTTTCTATTTTTAATTTATATTTTCCATCAGGGAATAATTTATTATATGTATTAATAGTCATATTTGCTTCATCGTATCTATCTAATAAAAATAGCGATTCTATTTTTCCATAAATTGAAGGTTCCAAAAAAGAGGTATCATCATAATTATTTATTATAATATCATAATAAATTAAAGAAGATTGGGGGCTTTCTAAAGTTCTATATAATTCTGCTGTACGGAAATCCTTTTCACCTAATTTGTCACGTAGTTCTTGTATGAACTTAGAAGCATTTTCATACATAGAATCTTGTTCAGGATAATATAATTGGTATTCTTGGAATGTTTTTATTGCTTTTTTTGTATAATTTTGATCTAGGTCATAAATAGGAGATAGTAAATATTGTGCATAACCACTTTTATATAAAGAAATTTTTTGATATTCACTTCCGGGATACATAGCCTTTAATCTACTATAATTAAAACTTGCCATTATATATTCTTTTTTGTTAAAATATATTTCAGCTATATAGAATTGTGCATCATCGGCATAATTACTAGCAGGATATTGTAGCTTTATCATATCAAAAAACGTTTGTGCATCTATATAATTTTTTTTATTAAATAAGCGGACACCTTCATTAAAAGCCTCTTCTGCATTTTTTGCTTCAAAAGGTTTTAAATTAGAACACGAAGGTAATATTAAATTAAATGATATTATTAAAGCAAATAAAATTAAGTTATATATTATTTTATTTATGATTTTTAAAAAATTATTTTTCATAATTTTATTTTTGATGTTTTTAAATATAATGTTACAAAAATAAATATAATTTTTGTAAAAAACATTAAATTTAATTTAAGAAGTTTTTATCTTTATTTTTGATATAAAAATATTTATCAAATAAAAATGTAAAACTTGATAGCAAGCCTCTAAATGCGTAATTTAAGGACTTGCTATTTTTAACTTTTTTAAAGCAAAAAAATAGAAATAACAAGTTTGTTAATAAAAAATTAATAAAAAAAGTATTATATTTATATACAATTAGGAATAATATTAAAATAAAAAATAAAGCAGGGGAGAAAATAGATTTATGGAAGAAATAAAAAGTCTAAAAAAATAGACGCTGTTATAATAGCAGATTATATTTTAAAATATTACGGACCAATGTCCCATCTAAAATTACAAAAATTATTGTTTTATTGTGATGCATATCATCTTGCATATTTTGGAGAAGAACTTATAAATGATAATTTCGAAGCTTGGATGCACGGCCCGGTATGTAGGAGAGTTTTTGATGAATTAAAAGGTAGTTCAGCTTTATATTCTGATGTAGGATATGAAAATAAAAAAGGGAAAAAAGATCCAATGATTGAATTTAAAAAACTAACTTCAATACAACAAGAACTAATTACTGATATTCTAGAACAACTTTCTACTTGGACAGGAACAGAATTAGAAGCTGCTACGCATAATGAGACTCCTTGGAAGGAAGCGCATAAAGGATATGGCGTTGCAGATAGATGCACCGAATTAATTTCAAAAAATACAACACGAGAATTTTATAAAAAGGATTTAAATGAGTTCTACTATAAAGCAGAAGAAGAAAATTAAAAAACAAAAGAAATCAAAAAAAGATATTATTGATAATGATAATTGTAAAATATCTTTTGAATATTTTAACGATTCTCAAGATTATGCTTCTCATTTTGAAGATTGGGAAGAAAAAAATATTAAGTAAAATGTTAGAAACTTTAAGGGGGTGTTGTTGGTCATATTGTTAGAAATATATTTTATATTGTATTTTTAGATACAGAACATAATTTTTATTTCTTTTCTATATTCTTTTAAGATATTCCAAAAATTTTCTTCACCTACAAATTCAGCAAGCAAAACAATATATCTATAAGGAACATAACCAGATTTTTTTGCTCGTTTTTCCCAATTTGTAAACAAATTATATTTAATACCTATAAAGGTGAAAAAATCCATTTGTTTATAATCTAACTTCTCTAATATATATTTAGCTTCAATAATTCTTAAATGTATATCTGCTAAATTGCCAGCTTCTAAATCGTCTTGTAAAAATATATCAATATCCATATTTATTTAAAACAACTTTTTAAAAAATCAGCTGTTGATTGTGTTTCAGTTGTTTGACAACTGTTTTCTTCCAACTGCTTATAAAATTTTTCTTTTGTTAACACTTTGTTATACTTATTTATTAAAACATTAGATATATTAAATAGGGGGGGAATTAAAAAATTAATATATTAAATATTAAACAAATATTTTTTAGTATATTTGTAGTTTAAATATTTTTAAGTTATTTATATTTGAATATAATAACTTTTGATAATAACATTTAATTATGACTAAAAACATATAAATACTAAAAAAGACAAAAATTATGAGAAAATTTCCACGTATTTATTGGCTTGTTATTTTATTTGAGTTCTTTGAACGAGGTGCATATTACGGTATGTTAAGTATATTATCAGTTTACTTAACTAATAAATTAAGTTTTTCCATTATACAAGCCGGTACCCTTCTTAGTATTATTCAACCTATTTTATATTTTTTACCTATTTTAACTGGAGCTATTGCCGATAAGGTAGGATATAGACGTATGCTTATTATAGCCTTTTCTTTACTTGGAATAGGATATTTTTTAACAAGTCAGGCAACGGAGTATTCGTCTATTTTTGCAGCTCTTTCTATTATGGCTATTGGTGCGGGGACTTTTAAACCTATTATATCAGGTACAATAGCAAAAGTAACTGATGAAAGCAATTCAGGATTAGGATTTGGTATATATTATTGGTCTATTAATTTAGGTGCTTTCTTATTCCCTTTAATAGTTGTACCTTTCCTTAAAAATATTTCGTGGAATTATGTATTTATAGCTTCTGCTTTCTTTACTTCTTTAATGTTATTGCCCACTATATTATTTTATAAAGATACAGATCTAGACCAAAGTAATGGGGAGTCAGAAAAGGTAAAAGAGAAAATTAGTAAAATTATAATAGATATTGTAAAAAAAATAGTAACGGTATTTATAGATTGGAAATTTATTTTATTTATTTTTATTTATTCGTTATTTTGGGTCCTTTATTTCCAAATGTATGGTACAGTACTTTGGTATGTACAATTATTTGTCGATGCAACACCGTTAAATAATTTTATTAGCAATTTATTCAATATAAATTGGACATTTGATGTAGAACATGTTACGGTTATAAATGCTCTAACTATAATATTATTACAATTAATAATTTCTAAAATTGTACAAAAAAGAAAAGTAATTCCTACAATAATAAGTGGTTTTGCCCTAGCTACATTTGGAATGCTTATATTGGCTTTAAGTTCAAATATATGGTTCTTTATTCTTGGGTTATTTACTTTTTCTATTGGTGAAATGACAGTACATCCTAAATATATTTCATATTTAGGACTTATTGCACCTCAGGATAAAAAAGCAACTTATCTAGGGTTTGGTTTCTTATATGGCGTTTTTGGTTCTGCAATAGGAAGCATACTAGGTGCTAATTTATATGAAAAACTTATAAATACACCTATATATTTGCAATTAAAACTTAAACTAGGAGAATTAGGAGTAGCTATAAGTAATAACACCTCACTTTATGATACTATTAAAATTGCAGAACAATATGGAATTTCTAAATATGATATAATAATATATGGTGAACCTACTAAATTATGGTTAATATTCTGCTTAATAGGAGTTATTGCAATGTTTGCATTTATATTATATAGTAAATTTATTGCTAAAAAGAATATAGAACCTAAATAAAAATTTTAATAATTTAGATATATAGAAATAATTTAATTTATAAAAAACAATATGAAATCCTTAAATTTTTGTGTTATTACTATTTTATTTGCAATAAACTTTAATATTTTTGCAGAAGAATTTAATCCACCTAAAACGGAAATTCGGCCTGTTAAAGATGTATTGCATAATTTTGAATTTATTGATAACTATAGATGGTTAGAAGATAAAAAAGATCCTAAAGTACTAAATTGGTCTAAAGCACAACATCAATATACAATTGATTATATTGAAAAGAATTTTAAAAAATATGTTGGTTTAACAGAAGAAATAAAAAAAGTATATGATAGAGATTATATTTCTGCACCAACTTTTATTGCTAATAGAGAATTTTTTAGCAAAAAAATGCGTGGGGAACAACAATACAAATTATATACTAGAATAAAGGGCAAAGAAATTTTAATTTTTGATCCAATGAAAATTGATACAACTGGTAAATCTGCTATATCTCAAATAACTTATACTAAAAAAGCTGATAAAGTTGCTATCGGTGTACAAAAACAAGGTAATGAAGTAAATACTTTTTATATTATTGATACAAAAAAAGGGAAACAAATTTATGAACCAATAGAAGGTCTTGCAGGTTTTGAATGGACGAACGATGAAAAATCAGCATATTTAACTTTAAGAGATAGGGAAATGTTAGAAAAACAAATCCCTATGTATGTTACATTACATAAGCTTGGGACGAAACGTGCAGAAGACAAAATTTTATTGAAAGCACCTAATATGAAGAATTTTGTAAGTATTTGGGATACTAAAAAAGATACGGGAAATAATTATACTTTTATTTCGGAATCTGATTTTTGGTCAAATACTTTATATATGATAAAATTAGGTGGGAAGTTAGATTCTAGGGAAAAAATATTTAGTAGTAGTGAATATAGAGCAACCCCAAATTTGCAAGACGGTAAAATATATTTCTTTACGAATTATGAAGCGCCTAATTGGAAAATTATGGTAGCAGATACAAATAATGCATCTTTTGAAAATTGGAAAGAATTTTATTCTGAAAAAGATACAAAGTTAGAAAGTTATGTTTTTACTTCTGATTATTTCATAGTACATTATCGTAAAGATGTATTATCGAAAATAGATGTTTATGATAAACAAGGTAATTTTATAAAGCATTTGGACTTGCCCGAAGTAGCAGACTTCGATGGCTTAAGTTACAATAAAGATATGAATACTGTTTTTGTTTCTTTTAATGCTGTGAATATCCCTACTAAAATATATAAATTAGACGGGAAAACGTTAGAATGGAAATTATTCTGGCTAGATAATATTGATATTGATGTTAAGGACGTTGTAGTTGAACAAAAATTCTTTAAATCTTTTGATGATACAAGAGTTCCTATTTTTATTATTCATAAAAAAGGAACAAAGCTTGATGGCAATAATCCTACCTTAATGTATGGTTATGGAGGATTTAATCATATTGTAAAACCGGGTTTCGTAGGTCATTATTTATCTTTTTTAAATAGAGGTGGAATTTATGTATTAGCGTGTATACGTGGAGGAGGTGAATATGGGGAAAAATGGCATAAAGATGGGATGCTTAATAATAAAGAAAAATCACTTAAAGATTTTGCGGCTGCTTGTGAATTTTTATTTGAGGAAAAATATACTAATCCAAAGAGATTAGCACTAAGAGCAGGGAGTAATGGTGGAATACTAATAGGATGGATGACTTTAAATAGACCAGATTTATTTAATGCAGCTGTTTGTGCAGTTCCTTTATTAGATATGTTAAGATATCATAAATTTTTAATGGGGCCGTATTGGATACCTGAATATGGAGATCCAGAAAATAAAGAAGATTTTCTAACTATACTAAATTATTCGCCATATCAAAATATTAAAGTAGGAAGAAATTATCCTTCTTTACTTATAAAGGCAGGTGAAAATGATGCAAGAGTAGATCCTTTACACGCTAAAAAATTTGCAGCTGCACTACAAAATAATAAAGAACAAACAAATCCTATAATGTTATATATAGATTTTGAAAGTGGGCATGGAAGTGGACAATCTATAGACCAGAAGATTTATAATTTAGAAATGGAATTAAGATATGTGATGGATAGGATAGGTATGTAAATAATAAATTAAAATAAATTATTATTATATTAAATAAATTTTTTAATACATAATGTACTCCTAAGACGACTTAATTTAATTAAGTCGTCTTTTTTTATTTATTTTTCTTTTTTCTCTTTAATTATTAAAAAAAATTATAAAATAGTTTGTAATTTTATAAAAATTATATAT
>CAYYIP010000011.1:0-64869 GCA_964472015.1 uncultured Hyphomicrobiales bacterium
TCTTGGTTCAGATGTTATTTGTCTAAACTAGGATTTTAACAAGATTACCAAGATTAGTTGAATCTTGGAAAAATCTTAAAATCTTAATAAAATCTTGGTTCAGACTTTATCAGTTCTGCAAACTTCGTTGTGCTGATACGTGTTTTAAATGAAATTTTAAAATTTTCGTTTTTGTAATGTTCCGTTAACGCCTCAAAGTATTTTTTAGCAAAATCGATTTTTACTTGTTCATCTTGTGGAATTTCCGTTGATGTTTTGTAGCCTTTTGCTTCCACCACAAGAAATACTTTATTACCTTCTTTACCTTTTATAGCATAGCAAAAGTCAGGATTATACTCACCAAGAGGTGTATTTATTTTCAGTCGTGGCAGTTTGCCGAATATTTCTATACTTTCAAAATCGGGATCACCTTCAACAATTTCCAATTCAAAATCGCTATCGTATTCAATCACTTCTTCAAACACCCATTTTTCTTTCAAAGAAAAAACGTCTTCAATAATATCTTTTTGAAATCTGCCGGTACTTCCTGCATCTAAATATGTTTTTTCTTCCTGCGTTTTAAATACACTTGGCAAAACTGTTCCATTAATTTCGTTGTAGCTTACATTTGCTTTTATCATTTCTACAAGGTTTTGGCGAACTATTTCGGTCATTTCACGAAGTGCTTGTTCGGGATTGTTACAAAGCATCTTTTTCTTAAAATCACTATCCAAAGCATTGAAAATTTTTACTACAAACGAAATAGGGGTTTTGGTTTCGTTAGATAATGTACGAACAAATTCTAAATAATTCACTTTGCTTTTGTATGAAACCTTATTAGTAAGTTCTTCTTTTATAGCACCTTGTTCCCCAATTTTGCTTACGTTTAGTTCTGCGCGAATAGTCTGCAACAGAATTTCTTCAATTTTTAGGTTTTCTATTTGCGTTTTTATGTTATTAATTAAATTTATTTCTTGTTTTTCGTTTAAATTTTCTAAAAAATAAGAAGAATTTTTATTAATAGCATTCCACATTTTTTTAAATTCTTGTAGATGCTTAGACTTAATAAATACTTTCTTTTTCTCTTTTTTATTTTCGGCTTTCTGAATATAAGTGCTTGCATCTGTTGCAAATATGTTAAGCAAAGCTTCTTCCTGTTCTTTTGGCAAGTTTTGTTCTTTCAGAATTTTTGTAAAATTAGGTGATTTTTCAAAGACATCAAGTCCGTTAACTGTTACTTTCCAGCTAATCATTCCACTATCTTCCATAGTTCTATATAGCTTACGAACAACACCATCTTCCAATTTGCATTTTTCTTTAAGCGCAATTTTGAGTTCTTGCACCGTAAATGTTTCCGAAACAAGAAATGAATTAGTTAAAATTTCATTTTGAATTGCTTCAACAAAACCTTGTTCTTTACTTGAAACAACCACATCAAGGTTGTTTATTTTCCAAAATTCCTCTTGCTCATCATTTAGATTTTTAATAGTTTTTCTTTGTAAATTTTGGTCAACACAAATTCTTAATCCACGTCCAATTTGTTGCAACTTAGATACTTCACTCCCTTGATTAGATAGTTTACATATAGTAAAAACATTTGGGTTGTCCCAACCTTCTTGTAATGCCCAAATGGAAAAAATAAAGCGTGTGGGAGTATCAAAATCAAGTAATTTTTTTTTGTCTTTTAAAATTAAATCAACACCTGCTTTTATTTTTTCATCGGCGTTACCTTTATCACCTGAAAAATATCCTTTATGTACTTGTAATTTGTCTTCTAAATCAAAATCATTTTGTAAATATTTGTAATAATTACTGTTTTCATAATTTTTATTTAATATTTCTTTTCGTAATTTGCAATATTCTTCTTCAAATATTTTTTTTATTTTAGGATTATTGCCTCTAAATAAACTAATATCATTTCCTATAAAAAATAATGTAAGTGCTTTTATTCCTTTTTCAAATAATATTTTTTCTTTTTCAAAATGTATTTTTATTGTATCTTTAATCATTGTCCTTATTGATTCATCAGACAAAGAATAATCTATTTTTACAATAGTATCATCAACTAAAACAATTGAGTCTTTATTTATTTTCTTTATAGCTGTTCCATTAAAAGTATCTCCAGCTTTTAATTCACTTTTAAAAATAATTCCATTTATTAAAGAGTTGACTATTGCTTTTTTATTATCTATAGCAATTAACGTATCCTTTTCTTGAATAATATCTTGTGTATAAACAATTATTTTTTTTACTAAGTTCTGTCTAAACGATGAAATACTATCCAATACATAGGCAACGTTTGAAAGTGGTAAGCTATCCTTTTTCTTTGGAAATGTTGCTCCAAAACGTAAATAATAATTTTCAAATCCTTCAAAATATTTTTTAAAAGCATCACCATCAAAACGATGCGGTTCGTCTATTATAACAATTGGATTTAACCGTTTTAAACATTCTAAATATGATTTAGGTACTTCTCTGTTATTATTAAATAATACCGGCTGGTTAATATCTTTATCTAAAGGACGGTTTAGGATATTATCCTTATGTCTAAACGAGCTTGGTGTCATTACCAAAACAGATAGATTATCTTCATTTATATATTGTTTTACTGCAGAAATATTTCCACCTTCATAAACAAAAGTTTCAATCTCTTTTTCACGCTCATTAGCGTATAAACCTTTAAAATATTCTTTAGTATCTTCTAAATTTGTTTTAGTTCCTTCCCTAATTGATACACTTGGAATAAGAATAATAAACTTTTTATAAGCAAAATTTCTATTGAGTTCAAAAATAGTTTTTATAAACGTGAACGTTTTACCTGTTCCCGTTTCCATCATTATATCTATATTTTTAGTATCCTGAACAGGAAAATTATATTTGTGCTTTTCCTTATGTGCCGTTAGCACTTCCACAAAATTTACTTTTTGCTGAAACTTTTCAAAAAGGCTGATAATATTTTTAACGCAATCTTCCTGATAGCCTTGTATTTCGTATTGGAACTGTTTTACAGATTTTGACATTATTTTTTAATATTATTTAAAATATTTTTAATCTATACAAAAATAATACATTTTTATATTATTTGAAAATCGTTTGTATATTATAATAAAAATTATAATATAGTATAAAAATATACAAATGTTAATATATTATAACTATTATATAAAATATAAAGATAGCAATTTTTTCGTTTGACTGTATTTTAAACATAACCGTTGCCTTTTCCTAAGACATAATTTTTGTACTGTTCTATACGCAATTAATAAAATAAGAAACAAAAAAAAAGAGAATATATAATGTTTAGTTATATATCCTCTTATAAAAACTTTTATTAAAATATTTGTATAAAATAATTATTTAGTCTTCTAATTTTGGACCTGCATCAATTAATTTTTTACCTGATTCAGTATCAGTATATTTTTTAAAGTTTTCAATATATTTTTGAGCTAATTTTTTAGCTTTTGTATCCCATTCTTCTGGGTTTTTATACGTATTTTTAGGATTCAGTATATTAGTATCTACATTTTCTAACTTAGTTGGAATAGTAAGATTAAAAATAGGAATTTTTATTGTTTCAGCTTTATCAATCTCACCATTTATTATGTTATCTATAATAGCTCTAGTATCTTTTATCGAAATACGTTTTCCTGTCCCGTTCCATCCTGTATTAACTAAATAAGCTTTAACCCCATGTTTTTTCATTTTATTTGCAAGCGTAGTAGCATACACAGTTGGATGTAATGATAAAAACGCTTCTCCAAAAGCTGGCGAAAAAGATGGTACTGGTTCCACTATTCCAAGTTCAGTTCCCGCTAATTTAGACGTATATCCACTAAGGAAATAATATTGAGCTTGCTTGTCATCAAGAATAGAAACAGGTGGTAATACGCCAAAAGCATCAGCAGATAAATAAATAATCTTTTTTGGATGTCCTGCTTTTGATGGTAGTACAATTTTATTAATAAAATAAATAGGATAAGAAACTCTCGTGTTTTCAGTAATTGAACTATCCGCAAAATCAGGCGTGCCATCCTCACGTAGTACGACGTTCTCTAGGAGTGCATCTCTTCTTATAGCGTTCCAAATATCAGGTTCATTTTCTTTACTTAAATTAATTGTTTTAGCATAACATCCGCCTTCAAAATTAAATACACCTTCGTCATCCCATCCATGTTCATCATCACCAATTAAATATCTTTTAGGATCTGCCGAAAGAGTAGTTTTTCCCGTTCCACTTAATCCAAAGAAAAGAGCAACATCTTTATCTTCACCCACATTTGCAGAGCAGTGCATTGACGCAACACCTTTTAACGGTAAATAATAGTTCATCATAGAAAACATTCCTTTTTTCATTTCACCGCCATACCAACTACCTCCAATAAGTTGCATTCTTTCTGTCAAATTAAATAAAATAAAAACTTCAGAATTAAGATTTTGTTCCTTCCAATTTGGATTAGTATACTTTGAAGCATTTAATACAACAAAATCAGGCTCTCCATAATTTTCTAGCTCATAAGGTGTAGGTCTTATAAACATATTTGTAACAAAATGAGCTTGCCATGCAACCTCCATAATAAAACGTACTTTCATACGAGTATTAACATTTGTCCCACAAAAAGTATCAACGACATAAATTTTATCCTTATTTGATAATTCATTCTGGACAATCCCTTTTAAATCTTTCCAAATTTCTGTCGAAATAGGCTTGTTTACTTTCCCATCCCACCAAATAGTATTTTCAGAAACACTATCTTTTACGATATATCTATCTTTTGGGGACCTTCCTGTAAATCTACCCGTTTTTATTGACACAGCACCTGTATTACTTAATTCACCTTTGTCAAATCCAGTGTTTTTCGTGTCCATTTCTTCTTGAAAAATTCTTTCATACGAAGGATTATAAATGATTTCTTTTACATTCTTAATCCCATACTGTTCTAAGTCGATTTTCATATTTATTTATCAACCTTGTTAATTGTAATTTTTAAATAATTTTTAGTTTTTATATAGTTTTTGAATATACTTATAATTTTAATATTATATTTTTTTATTTTTTATATTATATTTCTTCTTTCCATTGAGTAATTAACCCAACATAAGATTTTGCTAATGATTCTGCAACTTCCATTGAATCACTATCACTCAATACTACAAAATTAGCACTTTCTTTTTCTGGATATAATAATACCGAAGCATCGTCATCCCTAAATATTTTAACTCCTTCAACAAGAATACGTTTTGAATTTTCAGAATATTCCATTGCCTTTCTCATAATAGTACCTTTTTTCTCCCAAGGTACTGGCACCGTAATAGATTTCTTGAATCTTATAGGTAGTTTAGAATCAAGTTCCGATATACGTAAATTTGATTTTGCAAGCATTTCTAAAATTTTACCAATAGTAAACATTGCATCTGCTGCAAATAAGAAGTCACAAAAAATAAATCCCCCATAACTTCCACCAACAAAACGCACTTTTTTATCTAATGTCGATTCCATCATAGCAGCATGATTATTTTTTATTCTTATAACTTCAACATTATAATCTTTTGCAATTTCTTCTATTTCATTTCCCGCTAAAATTGATATTGCTATTTTATATGGTTCTTCATTTTTATGAGTTTCTAAAAATAATTTTGTTAATATAGTTAACAATCTATTATGAGAATACCAGACACCTCTTTCATCAATCAAACAAATTTTTTCAGCACCCGCTTCAATTTGAAATCCTAATTCATAATCTAAATTTCTCATAATTTTTGCTGCTTCATCATTTTCAAATTTAATGACTTGCCTGCCGGGATGATATTTATTTGTATCAATATAATTATTTAAAGATATTACATCTGCATCAAAGTATCCAAGTAAATTAGGTAATATACTAGTTGCAAGTCCATAAGAATAATCAATAAGAATTTTATATTTACGTTTTCTTACTAAATCAACATCAATAGAACTAATATACCTATTCATATATGCTTCATTAGAAGCAGCATTGAAAGTAATAGTCCCCATATCTTCTTCTTTTACTCTTTTAACATCTTCACCGAAAAAATATCTTTCTATTTTTTTTGCCATACTAGTAGATATATCACGTCCATCCTTACTAAATATAATAATATCATGCATTTTTGGATCTCTTGGACTTTTACGAACATATACACCTGCATCATATTTACCTGTTCTTAATTCTTGTCTTGCTTGTGGAATAGAAGTAACTTGTAAATCAACAATATTCACTCCAACCGAAGCAAGTCCTGTTGCTAAAGCTCTTTTTACAACCCTAGAACAATTATCAGGCGCTCTACTTGCAATAATAGTAGAATTATGACCAATAGAAAGTCCTAAAGCTGTCCCAAGTTTTGCAGCAAAATCAGGTTGTATCTCTATATTAGATAACCCCGTTATCCTTGCCTCTGAAAATAATTCTCTTAGCCATTTTTCTTCTTGCACTAGTGATCTAGATAAAGTAGCACCCTCTTCTACTTGTTTATTTGGCCATAATTTTATGTTTGAATGCAGTGCTGCATCTTTTCCTATTTTACAATTATCAGAAATAAAAACATTCTCATAAATAATGGCCGACTGTCCTATATGAACATTACTACAAATAACATCATCAGTTAAACTTGCAAAATCATCAATAACAACATTATCCCACAATGTAACTCTCGTAAGTTTAGCACCACCACCTATCTTAACATTATTTCCTATAACACAATCTGTAATCTTAGCATAATCTCCAATTTTCACATTATTTCCAAGCATCACTTTACCTATAAAACTAGCAGTAGGTGATATTGTACAATTTTCACCTGTTATAACACCATCTACTCTCTTTACACCACGATATTCTAAGTTTAACTTACCTTGTAAAGCATCATTTTGCCCAACTTGATATTCATCTAAATTCCCAACATCACGCCAATAACCATCTGCAATATATCCATATAATGGCATTTGTTTAGCTAACATAGTTGGAAATAAATTCTTACTAAAATCAAATTCCTCTCTATATGGTATCAAATCAAGAACTTCGGGCTCTATAATATAAATACCTGTATTAATAGTATCCGAAAAAACTTGTCCCCAAGATGGTTTTTCAAGAAAACGAGTAATTAAACCATTATTATCTGTCATTACTATTCCATATTGTAATGGCACTTGATGTCTTGTAAGTAATATTGTAGCTTTAGACTTCTTTTCTATATGATATTCAATAGCTTTTGTTAAATCAAAATCAGTTAAAACATCACCACTTATTATAATAAAACGTTTATCTAAATGTTCATATGCATTTTTAACACTACCTGCTGTTCCATAATCTGCTTGTGCTTTTACATATTGCATATTTATGCCATATTTTGAACCATCTTCAAAATGGTTCATTATGATATCAGGTTGAAAATACAAGACTGATATTATATTTGTAATATTATGTTTTTTTAATAAATTAATAATGTGTTCCATCATTGGTTGATTCATTATTGGAACCATAGGCTTAGGAATTTGCATAGTTAAAGGTCGCAATCTTGTACCAAAACCACCAGCCATAATTACTGCTTTATTCATGTCTTCCATAAATTCAGTCCTATATTTTTTATTTTAAAAAATTATTTTTATATTTTTAATTATATTAATATAATATACGATATACGTTTTAAACTATGATTTAGTTTAAAAATAAATCATAAAAATTATAATTAAGAATATTATAAAATACAGTCTCTAAACAATATATTCTTTTACAGATTTATACTGCAAATTTTATATATTTTAAAACTAAATTATTATAATTAATATTTTAATAAATTTGTGGCACGTAATTTGATAGTAAAAAATATAATTAACTAATTTTTAATAAAATTTTACTTAATAAATTTTTAAATATTTCTGAAGTATAAATTATGAAAATTTTATCAAATAATAAGATAGGAAATATCTGTTTAATAATTAGTCTTGCTTTATGCGTAGTATTAATGTTTTCATCTTTTGTTATGCGTTTAGCTAATCCACCAATAGAAAACAGACTTGACGAAAGTATCGAACCAACAAATGAAACCGAAGAAATAATACAAGTAAATGTATTTAATGCTTGTGGAAAAAATGGATTAGCAAGCGAAATGCAACATTTTTTAATGGAACGTGGTTATGATGTTGTTTCAATAGGTAATTATGATACTGAACTCGAATCATCTGTTATTATTGATCGATTAGGTGATATAACTTCTGCTAATAAAGTTGCTTATGCCTTAGGTATGCAAAAAACACAGATAAGAAGTAACATTGATTCTGCTCAATTAGTACGTTCTACTATTATAATAGGTAAAGATTATTTTACATTGAAACCTTTTAATTTAGCTAACAAATAATTTTCATTTAAAAAATTAAATTAATATTTATTTTATTTTTTTAAATTTAAATATTATTTTTGAAATGTACGATATTTTATGTTTTGTATCTTTATATTTTATATAAATTATACAAAATATAAATTGTTTAATTATAAATAAATTCCCCCCCAAAAAAAAAGAGGCTATTATTAGCCTCTTTTGCATTTTTTATTAAATAATACTTATTAAATATTTTATATTTTATATTTTATATTTTATATTTTATTAAATAATATATTAACTTTTTACCTGTTTAAGAGATTAGATTTTACTATCTTATAAATATATTCTATCATAGTCCAGACTGTTATTATAGTTAATCCTAACATTACATAATATACAATATCAGAATACACAATATCTACATATCCAATACTTAATAAAATTAGAATAGTAGCAATAATTAACATTTGTAAAAAGGTTTTAATTTTAGCAGTATTAGAAGTAGGAATATGTTTATCTACGAAAGAATTTAATCTAATAATCGTTGTTACTATATCCCGTAATATTATAATAATTACCATCCAAAGTTCTACTATTCCCGATATAGTCAAACAGATTAAAGCAAATATAGTTAATAACTTATCAGCAAGTGGATCATAAAGTGCTCCCCATTTACTAACTGCATTTATTTTTCTTGCTAACCATCCATCAACAGTATCAGTAATACTTGCAATGAAAAAAACAATTGTAGCAATAATTATATTATTATTAAGATACAAAAAAACAAAACATATAGCTAGTATAATTCTTGCTAATGTTAAAATATTAGGTATTTTTTTCAATTATATTTATTAAATTTATAATATATATAAAATCGTTTTTTATTAAAACTTTCTAGTTATAAAATAATAAACAACTTGAATAATAAATTTAATTTATAACTAAAAAATTTTAACAAATATACTAAAAATAAGTTAAAATTTTAATAATTTTGCTTTATAAATAATAATTTTAATTTATAAAAAATTATCTATAATCTAATAGTATTTTATATGATAAATAAATTATAATTATTGTTGAATATAAATGTAACAAATTCTCAATAAAAGTGTCTTTATTTTAAGAACAAAAAATGAATATATATAGTTATAATGTAAACAACGAAAAAAAATATATAAAATTCTTTTTACTTATATTTTTATTACAATTTATTATAAGTTGTGATACTTGTGATTGTATTGATAATAATTCACATACTATATCTTATAATAATATATATTTAACAGCAAAAAGTCTTAATAATAATTCATGGTTTTGTTTATTATTTTCTGATGGTGAAATAACTAGGCTTGCTAATAATTCTCAATTATTTTCTACATTGTCAGATAATGGAAAATTAGCTTTATTACTATATGAATATGATAAAAATACAAAAAAAATTATTTTAAGAGATTTAAATGGCGATACAAGTGGTATAGAAGTATGTAATTCAAATATACTAGACTATCAATACCCTGTTTTATCAAATAATGGTGAACATATATTATATAATATAAATAATGAACTATATTTATGGAATTATAATAATCAAAGTGGTAGTGCATACTTAGAATTATTAACATCTAATTTTTGTTTTAATAATACAATTCCATCTTTTTCATATAATGGTCAATATATTGCTTTTATAGAAAAATTAAATAGTAGTACAACATTAACTATAGTAAAAACAAAAGAACCTGAATATACTTTATTAAAAAAAGAAATTTATATCGAACAGAATAAATTTACAGAAATAAAATGGATGCCTAATAAAAATGCATTTTATTTTATCTTAAATGATACAACAGCATATTATTATGATATTGAGAACGGTGAACAAATAATTACTTTTGGAAATAAAACAAATTTAGGTGTTACTAATTTAGACATATCAGCTGATGGAAAATATATAGTTTTTTTAAACCTAAAAAATGAATTATGGTTAAAAAATACAACAACAAATGGTTTTTTTAAATTATTATCAAAAATAAATAATAATGATTTCAGTAATCCAAAATTTAATTATGATAATTCAAAACTAATGTTGTTTTGCCATACAAAATTAGTTAATAGTGATATAAAAAATAAAACTGGAGATTTATATCTTTTAGAGTTAAATTTTCAAAATAATATTCCAAAAGTAACAAATAGTATATTATTATTTAATAATGTTAGCACTGCATACTGGGGGCGTTATACTACATTATGAAAATAAATTACGGAACATTAAGTGATACTGAACTTTTAGATATTATGAAAAAAAAAGATAAGAGTTCTGAAAAAGCTTTTGCGGAAATATATACTCGTTACTCGCAAAGGGTGTATGCTTATTGTTTAAGAATAGGAACGGACACAGATGCAGCAAAAGACTTATTTCAAGAAACTTTTATAAAATTTTATGAAAATATAGAAAAAATAACAATAAATAATATAGATAAATTAATTATATATATAATTACAATTGCAAGGAATCTTAAACTAAACGAAATACGTAAGAAAAAAAACGTTATTCCAATGTATGATGATTACATTGAAACCGTTTCTGATGAAATAAATCCAATAGAAAAAAATTTACATCAAAAAGAATTAGAAAAAATTATACCTATTGCTTTAATGAAATTAGATTATGCATCAAGAGAAGTTCTTGTTTTAAGATTATATGAAGGTCTAAAATATGACGAAATAGAAAAAATAACAGGGATATCTAATAATTTACTAAGAAATAGATTTAGCCGCGCAAAAGAAAAATTTCGTTTAATATTACAAAATTTCTTAGACTAAAATTTATATGAACAATAATTGTAAATACTTATAAAATAATAAATTTTTCTTTTTTAATACGAAATAAATTAAAATATATAAATATATGCAAGATATAATAGATATTATTAACAGATACTTTGATGAAGGATTACCTCAAAATGAGGAGGAGATTTTATTTAAAGAACTGTCTGATTCTCAGGAAGTACGTAATATATTCAATCAACATTTAAAATTGAATATTACAACTTTTCGTGATATATCAAACATAACTCCACCAATAGAAACAACAGAAGAAATTTTTAAAACACTTGGTTTTTCAATACCAAATAATGTGTATACACATAGTAAAATAAAATCAGGTGCTATAAAGATAGGTGTTTCTTTGTTGATATTATTCTTTGCAAGTCTATTAAGTGTAACAACAATAGGAATATCAGAATTAATTGTAGGGAACAAAATTACAGCAGAAAAAATGTTAAAAAATATTTCTAAAAAAACTAATAATTCTATGAAATATTTATTTAACTATTCGAATAATATAAAAAATAACGATGATATCAAAATTAATGATAATAATGAAAATGATTTAGTAGGTTTAACATATAAACAAAAAGCACAAAATTTATTGAAAAATATTTATGGAAAAAATATAGATAATTTAAATATGAAAAAATCAGAATTTAATGATTTTAATAACGTAAATTCTGAATATGACAATTTAAATAATAATTTTTCTGATAATAATATTAATAATATTAACAATAATAGCAATAATACTTTATTTGAATTAGATAATATGCTATCAGCATCATTAAAAAATGATTATGATATTTTAAAAAATAATTATAATAATCTTAACAATAGTAGTCTGAATAGTTCTTTATTAACACCAAACGAAAATTCTAATAATAAAATAAATTTAAATAATATATATATAAAACAAAAACCAACTTATATATTTTTATTAAATAAAGCAATTACTCAAAATAGCACTTTAAAAAATATCGAAGCTAATAATGCGTTTTGGAATAACTTAGATTTTAATTTATTATATAATATAAATAATTATCACTCTGTAGGTATTATTATAGGTTGGAAAGATTTTGCACAAACATTTAATAGAACAATTGGAAATCATAAATTTAAACAACAACAAATTCCTATGCTTTTTTATGGATCTTTATTATATTCTTATGATTTTTCTAACATATTGTCATTAAATAACTTTACTCCTTACTTACAAGCCTCATTAGGAGGTACTTCTATTGGTCCTATTTTAGGTATTAATTTAGGTACCAATGTAGATATATACAGAAATTTTGGTCTTTCTTTAACAGGTGAATATAATATATTATTCTATAATGTAGAAAATACTATTTATAATTCTGATAAATTAGGACTAAAATTTGGTATATTCTATGGTTTTTAACAACAATTAAATAATTATTTATTTTATAAAAATAAAACGAAAAAGGGAGTTAATAACTCCCTTTTTTTATAAATAAATTTAATACAAATATATTTTTTATTTATTTTCTTTTTTTTGTATCATCTAAAATTGTATTTATAAGCATAGAACCAACTTTACGTTGCATACCTTGACGTGTTAAAGGAATACCCGTTTTTCTTGATATTTTTTGTTTAACCTTAGTTATCCCAATTGCACGCTTCCATGAAAATGATAATCCCGGAATACCTAAAAAACCCATTTTTACTCCTTTTTTTATTTAATAATCTATTTTTAATTCTTTACATTCTTTTACAATATCTAAAAGTAAAAGAACTGCATATTCAGGTTCTACTGAAAGTATCTCTGAAAATGCTAATATTTCTGAAACTTCTGCCTTAGAAATAACGCCATCGGTCATCATTATTATAGCACAAGCTTCTAAAACATTTAAAACGTCTGCATCTGGAATCCTTGATGAAGCTGATAAAAGAATTTCAACTTTTTTCTTTTCATTTACTGATTTTAAAGTTTCTAACTTATCTTTTACATTATCAAGTAATTCCACGTCATTAAATTCATAATTTTTAGCAAGTTCTTTTATTAAAAAAAGCTCAACATCCCTAATTTCGCCATCACATAAAATTGATGCTGCTAAAAATGTAGAAAAATCATTAATGTTTGTATTGAATTTCATAATTAAATTAAATTAAATTAAATAATTTTAATAAAAAATTAAAGTTGCTTTATATTATTATTAAGTCTTAAAGAACTAATTCTTAAAGATTTTTTATAAGAAATAACCATAATAATTATTCCAATAACACATAATAAAATACCAATAAATATATTATCTGTTAAATATAAATTTTCATTTACAGAAGCCCCCGGTTTTATAGCCTCCATTACTACAGCTGTCATATTATTAAAAAAATGAAATATTATAGCTGGTACTAGACTATTAACTGCAATAGTTATATATCCTAAAAAACATCCCATAACAAAAAGATTTACAAAAGCAATTAAATTCAAATGAATTGCAGAAAATATAATAGATGATATTAACACGATAAAAAGATTAGAATAATTTTTTATTTTTAAGTTTTGTAAAAAATATCCTCTAAATAACACTTCTTCACATATAGCCGGTATTATAGCAACAAAAATTAAAACATAAAAAAAAGAAAGAGTATTATCAATACTAATTAACTCTATTTGCTGAGCAACTTGCTTATTTAACAAATCTTCATAAAAACTTGAAAAAGACTCTGGAATTAATGCACCTTGTATTATTTGCCAACCGGGATTAAATAAAGATACCCCAACATATCCCCAGAGTAAAAAAACTATTATCTTAGGTGAAAAATTAAAATTTATTTTTAATAC
The DNA here is from genome assembly GCA_964472015.1 of uncultured Hyphomicrobiales bacterium. Classification (GTDB taxonomy): domain Bacteria; phylum Bacteroidota; class Ignavibacteria; order Kapaibacteriales; family UBA2268; genus JAAYTD01. The sequence goes on from CAYYIP010000011.1 coordinate 13,949, forward strand.
ATCTGATGGATTTCCGCCTGCCTCTTTTATTAAATAAAATACAGGAATTAAAAATATTAAAATTTCAAAAATTGTAAAAAAGTATAGTGGAACTTGTAAATTAATAAGTACAAAAATTATTGCAATAATAGAAGGAATTATCATATAAGCAATAATCATTAAAATAAATTTACGAACAAAAAATTTATCCATATTATAAATAAGTTTTCAATAATTAAAACATTTAAAATTAAAATATTTAAAATATTAAATTTTAATACTATACTACTATATTATACTATAATAAAAAACATAAAATTTATTTTGCTAAAACAACAAATTGTGTTCTGCGATTTTTAGATCTCCCTTCTTCGGTATCATTAGATGTAATAGGTCGACTATATCCAAATCCAACAAATCTTAATCTATTTTCATCAATATTACCTTTTTTTATAATTTCATCATAAACTGCCTTTGCTCTCTGTTCTGAAAGTACTTGATTATATTCTATAGTACCTTGCGAATCAGTATGTCCTTGTATTTCAAGTTTCAATTTTGGTCTACTCAACATTGCATCAACAATTTCATCTATAATATAATAAGATTCTGGTTTAATTTCATATTTATCATAATCAAAAAGAATTGGTCTTACAAATTCATCGCCAACATCTGCCCATAGATCTGAAGTATCATATTCTCCTTCTGCTACCAATGTTTTATCTTTATTCGGTAATGTTAAGTCAGCAAAAATTCTATGATATCCCCAGTATTTAGGTGGTTTATAAGTAAATAAATAATAATAACGTAAACTTAAATATATATCACGAAAAACCTTAATCATATCTTCTTTTGTGTATACATTATAATATTTACCACCGGTATATTTTGTAATTTCTTTTAATCCTTCATCTTTTGGATACCCAAAAGCAACAGAAAATATATTTATATTCTCTCGTTTTGCTTTTTGTATAATTTCACCTGTTTTTACCTTAGAATAATTATCATCCCCATCAGAAAAAATAACTAATATACGTGGTTCTTGGGCAGGTGCTCCCTCAAACATTTTAATAGAATTATATAAAGCATCATACAAACCTGAAAATACACCTTTCCCTTGCAATCTATTATTTCTATATAACCTTAGTATATCTTCTTTATCTCTCATAAGTGGAACTTTTACATCAAGTTTTTTATTAAAAGTAGCCAGTGCTAGATTATCATAAGGAAACTTCATATCAACAAATATTTCAGTACCTTCAAATATTGCCCCCATAACAGGTTCCATAGATCCACTATAATCAACCGTTAAAGCAATATAAAAAGGAATAGAATCTCCTGCACCAAATTCACGTACCGTAAATTCAGGAATTTTTTCTTCCCTTATATTATAATGCTTACCTAATTGTTCTTTTAAACCAGTAAAATACTCTATATTAACATCCTTTTTATATGGCGATGCCATATTTGTAATAAAATTACCACTTGAATCATAGACTCTTGCATAAAAAGTTAACTGTTCAGGATATTTATCTATATTTATACGAAAAATATCAAAAAGAAATTTGTTAGGATCGGCTTTATCAATAGGTAAAGTCCCTTGAATATAAATAGGTTTGGGAGTATTTGTATCAACACCCATTATTTCATCTTGTAACTCTTGCTGTTCCTTCATAAATTCAAAATCACGTTTCCTTGGCGTAGATTTACAAGAAGTTATTATAATACAAATAATTATTAAGGTAATTAAAAATAATCTATGTTTCATAATTATATTATTTTTCTTATTATATTCTTCTTTTTATATTTGATATAATTTTAATATTGTTTTATATAATTTTATTAAATTTAATATATTAAAATACTTATAAATTATTTTATAGGTGTTCTTATTTCTATTCTAACAGTACGTGATAAAGCTCTTCCTTCAGGTAAATTATTATCAAATAATAACTCATCATTTCCAATAGGATTAATTATTGCATTTTTAACATCTAAAATTTTACATACTTCATCACATCTACGTTTTGCTAAATTTTTATTATATTCTTTTTCACCTGTTCTATCAGCGTAACCGGAAACTGAAATTAAAACTTTAGAATTTTTACTTATATTACTTTTTATTTCGTTTAAAATTTGTGTATCGAGATAAGAAATATTTGCATCATCAAAATCAAAAAGTATAAGTGAATATTTTTCAATAAGCCAATCACCTTCTATTCTTTCTTTTTTCTTCTGAATTGTAACTTGCTCTATATCTAATGAATGTTGTACATTCTTTTCTTGTCCTATTTTATCTTTTACATTCAAAGTAATATTTAACGGTGTATTAGAATTAGGTACACTTTCGTCTTCTATTTTCCACTTATGATTAAAATTATCTGCTCGTAAATTCACTTCATATAAAGTTTTATTATCTTGTTCTGCTTTAAGTTTATAAAAATCAACACCTGCTTCTGATTTTATATTTGTTTTAAATCCAATACAAGGCGGATTAGTTTTTCTCTCGATATGAGATAAAACAACAGGTTTATATAATAAAAACGTAGAATTACTAAATTCTTCCAAAGGAATTAATTCAACTCTTGATTTTTCTTCAACTGCATCTTTAATAGAACTTGGATTTATATTCCTAATTGAATGTTTTCGTTCTTCAACTATTAACCTCGAATCAGGAATATCCCAAACATTAGTCAAATAATCTTTTACTACATTAGCACGTTCTAATGATATTTTAGAATTTTCAGCATCCTTACCTTCTTCACTAGAATACCCTGCAATAATAATCTTTGTAGATCTATTTTCTTTTAGTCTTTTACCTAATATATTTAATAAGTCATAATATACATCTAAAGCATCAAATGAATTTATATTTTTTTCGTCAAAACTATTTGCTTCTTCTTTAGTAATTAAATGTAATCTTGTTTTATTTAAGTCTGTACTACCATCTTTAAAATATATATTTGGTAAAATAGGAAAACTTTCCGTTGTATAAAATTCTTCTACAACTACTTTTGGTTTACTAATTGTAATATTATTTTTTTCATCAATGCCATATACTTCAAAATCTATTTCTAATTCAGCATCTGTTTTCTTATAGTATTTATATGTTTCATATACAATATTATCCTTTTCGACAGTTTCAGTAAGGGCTATATAATCTCCTTTTATATCAAAACGTTTTTCAATAATAGTATCACGCATATAAATTAATTCTTTTTTAACCGGTTCATCTTTTCTATAAATAGGAAATTTAATATCAGCGCCTATTTTTAAGTTATTTGCTTTCCAATCAACTGCTGCTATATCAGTTAATCCTATATTACAACTAATTCTAGGAACTATATAAGCATCTTTTCCAATAGGAAGTTCATATCCTATTCCTAACGCAATTCCAAATTGAAATTTATTGATATCTGGTATATCTGTTTCATCATATTTATTTCTAATTTTAGAACCATTTATAAAAACTAAATTATCAGGTTTAGAAAGTTCTTCATATTGAGAAAAAGAATTTTTAATCAAAAATCCAAAATTTAATCCTAATATCCCTTTAAAATGATTAAAGAATTTATATGAAACATAAGGATGAAAATTAATCATCCCTAATTTAGTATCTATATGATGTATAGCTTCTGCTTGATCAATTAGCTTCGTCTCAAAAGGTTCTTCTGTATCTCTTACTTCTACATTTCCTATTATTTCTACTTCTGCATAATTAGCACTAATATCTGTATATCCAAGTTTTGTTCCAACAGTAAACCCATTAATTAAATTATTAAGAGGTTTTTCAAACAATAATCCTAATGCAAATCCATTACCTGTTGCAATTTTATATTTAGGACAACATGAAAAATAATCAAGAGACAGACTTTGAAAATTAGCATTATGTATGTTATAATTATAATCAACATACCCCCCAATAAAAAATAAAGGAAGTTTCGGCTCTGCTGCTGGAATATCATTTTGATTATTTTGTGAATAACATATAGATATAGAGAAAATTAAGATAAATAAATAAATATATTTTTTCATAGTTTTGCCAATTTTAGAATTATTGAAAATACTAAACTATTTTTAATAAAATTTTAATTTTAAATATTTAATTAAAATAAAAAATTAAAAATATCTATCATTATAATATCGCAATATAACAATATTTTTTTAACTTTTAATAAAATATAAAAACATAAAAGTTAAAATTAAAAACTTTTAATATGAATATAAAAATACAAGACTAAATATATACGTTTATTTTATAAAATATTATAATAAAAAATTATAATATTTTATTTATAAGTAAATAATTTATATTAATATAATTATAAATTAGTATTTATTTGGTTATTACAAAATTAAATATTAAATTTGAATATTATTTTTATTTAAATATAAAAATAATAAAAAGATTAAAAGAAATTTATATCAAAAAATTATTATTAATTTATCTTTAGAATTAAAGGTTTTTTTTATGTCAAGAGCATATAATTTTAGTGCAGGTCCAGCTGTGTTGCCATTAGAAGTGTTAGAAGCAACTAGAAAAGCTGTTTATGATTTTAATGGATTAGGAATGTCCATTATGGAAATGAGTCATCGTTCAAAAGAATATGATGCAGTAATTAAAGAAGCACAAGCTGATTGTTTAAAAATTATGAATTTATCTCCAGAAGAATATGTAGTATTATTTTTAGGTGGTGGTGCAAGTATGCAATTTTATATGGTACCATTTAACTTCCTAAATAAAAAAGCAAACTATATAAATACGGGAGTATGGTCTACAAAAGCAATAAAAGAAGCATCAAAAATTGGTGAAGTAAATACAATAGCTAGTGCAAAAGATACAAACTTTAATTATATCCCCAAGAAATATAATGTTGATAGTGATGCTGATTATCTACATATTACAACAAATAATACTATTTACGGTACTGCATGGAAAAATGACCCTGAAGGAGTAAAAATACCTCTTATAGCTGATATGTCTTCTGATTTCTTTGCTACTCGTAGAGACTTTAGTAAATATGATTTAATTTATGGTGGAGCACAAAAAAATATAGGACCAGCAGGCGTTACAGTTGTAGTAATAAAAAAATCATTCCTTGAATCAAAACAAAGGAAACTTGAAAACTTCCCTTCAATGTTAGATTATAAAGTACACGTAAAAGGTGAATCAATGTTTAATACTCCTCCTTGTTTACCAATATATGTTGTTGGTCAAACATTTAAATGGATATTAAAACAAGGTTTAGAAGCTATTGAAACTAATAATATCAAAAAAGCAAGTATACTTTATGATGCTATGGATAATAGCAATGGGTTCTATGTACCAGCAGTTAAAGAAGTAGAAGATAGATCTTTAATGAATGTTACATTTAGAATCAAAGGTGGGCATCCAGAATTAGAAGATAAATTCGTAAAAGAAGCTCGTAGTAGATATAATATGGCAAATTTAAAAGGTCATAGAGATGTTGGTGGCTTACGTGCATCTATATATAATGCTTGTCCTATTGACTGGGTTGACGCATTAGTTAAATTTATGCAAGAATTTATGCAAGAAAATAAATAAATTTTTAAATAATTTTCAATTTTATAATTATATAAATTTATAATTTTAGATATTGAAAATATTAAAAATAAATAACTATAAAAAAAGGAGAGTAAATACTCTCCTTTTTTTTATCAATATAAAATTTTATTTTTTACGTTCTATAACTTTAAGTGCAGCCTCTACAATACCAGTTGCATTTAATTTATATTTATCTAATAATTCATTAGGCTCTCCACTTTCACCAAAACTATCTTGCATACCAATAAAATTAATAGGAACAGGGAATTTTTGTGCTAATAATTCAGCTATAGCACTCCCCATCCCGCCAATAATTTGGTGTTCTTCAGCAGTAACAATTGCACCACATTTTTTAGCAATATTCACAATCCCAACTTCATCTAATGGTTTTATAGAATAATTATTAACAACAGTTGCTTTAATTCCATATTTTTCATTCAATTCTTCTGCTGCTAATAAAGTTTGCCAAACCATCGTACCACATCCTATTAAAGCAACATCACTACCATCTTGCAAAACATCAATTTTTCCAATTTCAAATTTAGTATTTTCATCCGTAAATAAAGGAACGTTAGAACGACTTAACCTAATATAAGCAGGTCCTTCAATGTTGGCTATTGCAAAAGTTGCTTTCCTTGCTTGTTCATAATCACAAGGTACAACAACATTCATATTAGGTAAAGTTCTAACAATAGCTAAATCTTCTAATACTTGATGAGTGGCACCATCAGGTCCTACTGTAAGTCCTGAATGTCCGCCTACTATTTTTACATTTGCCTTATTATAACAAACTGAAATTCGTAATTGATCTGCATTACGGAATGTAGAAAACGCTGCATAACTCGCAAAAAAAGGTATTTTCCCAGAAAGTGCTAGCCCAACTGCTATTGTTGTTGCATTTTGTTCTGCTATCCCAACTGAAAAAAAACGATTAGGAAATTTTTCCTTAAAAAAAGAAGTCATAACAGAACCTGTTACATCTGCACCTATTGCAACAATGTTTTCATTTATTTCACCCAGTTCTGCTAGTGCTTCACCAAAACCATGTCTTGTAGGTTTATTTCCGCGTAATATATATTTTTTCATAAATTCTTCTTTTAATATATTTTTTCTTATTCTAACTCTTTTAAAGCTGCAATAGCTTGTTCAATATTAGGAGGATTTCCATGCCATTTATAATTATCTTGCATAAAAGATACTCCATTTCCCATTTTAGTTTTACCTATAATACATACCGGTTTCCCTATATTTCCTACGCCATCAACAAATTCATCTAAGGCTTTTATAATATGGGATATATCATTACCTTGTATGTCAATAACTTTAAATCCAAAAGCTTCAAATTTTTCTTTTAATGGATAAATAGACATAACATCTTTTACTCTTCCATCAATTTGACAATCATTATTATCGACGAACCAACATAAATTATCTAACTTATAATGTGCCGCAGCCATTGCTGCTTCCCAACAAGACCCTTCTTGTAATTCACCATCACCAGTCAAACAAAAAACTTTCCTATTATTTTTATCTAATAATTTATCATTTATAGCCATACCAACTGCTATCGATATACCTTGTCCTAATGACCCCGAAGCTGTTTCATTACCGGAGACAACACCTACAGGTGCTGGATGTCCTTGTAATATAAATCCAAGTTTACGTAAATTATAAAGTTCAGAAGTAGAAAAATAACCGGCATGAGCTAAGCAAGAATATAAAACAGGAGCTAAATGTCCTGCACTTAATACAAATCTATCGCGTTGATTCCAATTTGGATTTTTGGCATCATATTGCATATATCCACCAAAAAATAATGCGACCATAAATTCTGCAACTCCTAATGAACCGCCGGGATGCCCGGATTTAGCAAGCGCTAAAGATTTTATTATATCACGTTTTACTTCTTTTACTATTGGAATATATTCATCAGGATTACGTCTAATATTTTCAAATATTTCATTTGAAAAAACAAATTCTGTTTCCATATTACAATTTAATATTAAAAATATAATTACAAAGTTACAATTTTTTTATAATAAATAAAAATTATATCTAAAAATAACAAAAGCTATATTTTATTAATATTTTTATTAATATTTTTATTAATTAAATAATAACAAAAAAGGGAACGTCATAAATGGCTTTCCCTTTTTTTATAAATATAATCAATAACAAAATTTATATCTATAATTTACAAATTATATATTTATTGATATTCATTAATTATATCTTTTACTTGTTCAGGTAAAAGTCTACCATAAACTTTATTTCCAATTAAAACTACTGGTGATAGTCCACATGCACCGACACATCTTAAACAGTTTATAGAAAATTTACCATCAGGTGTAGTTTCGCCAATTGATATTTTCAATTGTCTTTTAAACTCTTCTAATATTTTTTCAGCTCCTCTTACATAACAAGCTGTTCCTAAACAAATAGAAATAGGGAATTGTCCTTTTGGTACCATTGAAAAGAAAGAATAAAAAGTTACAATTCCATATATATGCGAAATAGGAACTTCCATTTCTTTTGCAACTACTTTTTGGACTTCTGCTGGTAAATATCCAAAAGTACTTTGCACTTTGTGTAATATATTTATAATTTCACCTTTTTTATGATTAAATTCAGAACAAATCTCTTTTATTTTTTCTATTTTTTCAATTGATAATAATTCTTTATCCATATTATTTTTTTATTATTAAATTTATAAATAACAGATTATGAAAAATATAACAATAATTTTTCCTAAAAATATTTATTTATTTGATTTATCAAAATAATGAGTATGCAATAAATGATGAGATTTTTCACCACAAGGTTTACCTAAAAACTTATTATATAGTTGTATAATAGCTTTATTTTCGTGAGATTTTCTAATAGTTTTTCTTTCATCTTCTTTATATAAAGCTAGTGCTCTTTTTTCTAGTATTTCAAAATTCCCATGATGGTATGGTTGTCCTCCACCACCAATACATCCGCCAGGACACGCCATAACTTCAATAGCATGGAATTCAGATTTCCCTTCTCTAATTTCTTTTATAAGCTCTTTAGCATTACTTAATCCATGAGCAATACCTATCTTTATAGGAGTTCCATTAAAATCTATTGTAGCTGATTTAAAACCACTATGTCCTCTTAATTCATTAAAGTTGATATTTTCTAATTTTTTACCTGTAAATACTTCGTAAGCAGTTCGTGTAGCAGCTTCTATAACACCACCTGTTACTCCAAAAATAACAGCTGCACCGGTTGATTCACCTAGTGGTGCATCAAACTCTTCATCTTCTAGATTAGGTAAATCTATATTAGATAATTTTATTAATCTAGCTAACTCACGTGTAGTAATTGTTATATCAACATCAGGATTACCATCTATTATAAATTCTTCTCTTTGTCTTTCATATTTTTTTGCTAGACAAGGCATAACAGAAACAACAATCATATCTTTACGATCAATGTTCATCTTATCTGCAAAGTATGTTTTTGCAATAGCACCAAACATTTGTTGTGGTGATTTAGCAGAAGACGGATTTTCTAATATATCAGGAAAATTTTTCTCTAGAAAATTCACCCATCCAGGACAACAAGATGTTAAGATAGGTAATTTTATATTTTTATCGCCATTCAAAAAAGCAGTTAAACGTCCTAATAGTTCTGTACCTTCTTCCATAATAGTAAGATCTGCTGCAAAATCAGTATCAAAAACATAATCAAATCCTAATAAACGCAATGCAGATACCATTTTACCTGTAACAGACGTTCCCGGCGGCATACCAAATTCTTCGCCTAGTGCCGCTCTTACTGCAGGTGCAGTTTGGACTATAACTTTTTTAGACGAGTTCATTAAGGCTCTAATTACTTGTGTCGTATGATCAACTTCTGCTAGCGCACCAGTTGGACAAACACTAACACATTGCCCACAATATACACAATCTGTTTCTCCAAGTGGTAGATCGAAAGCAGGACTAACAACAGATTGAAATCCACGATTTGTTGGAAATAATACAGCAACAGATTGTACATTATTACACATAGTTACACAACGTCTACATAATATACATTTATTCATATCCCTTACAATTGAAGGCGATATATCTTTTTTATAATGAGTTTGCATCCCTGAATAATGCATTTCTCTTATACCGAGCTTATGTGCTAAGTCTTGTAATTCACAATTATCTGCTTTATTACAAATAAGACAATCAGTAGGATGGTCAGATAACATTAATTCTACAACTGTACGTCTAGCATTAATCACACGCATTTTATTTGTCCATACTACCATATTATTTTCACAATTTGTTGCACAAGCAGGCGCAAGGTTACGTCGTCCTTCAATTTCAACAACACATACTCTACAACTACCCGGCTTATTTTCTATGTTCATTTTATCAATATTAAAATGACATAAAGAAGGAATATCTATACTATATTTTCTAGCTGCATCAAGTATAGTAGTTCCTTTTTCAACTTCAACTAATTTATTATCTATTTTTAATTTTACAAGTTCCATAATTATAATCAAGAATAATTCAATAATAATATTTTATTTATTTTAAAAATATTTATTTTAAAACAATAGCATTAAAGTTACATACTTCTACGCAGGTACCACATTTAATACAAATATCTTCATCAATATGGTGAGGTCTCCTTTTGATACCTTTTATTGCATTAGATGGACATTTTAGAAGACATAAAGAACAACCTTTACATTTATCTTCTAATATAACATAATTCGTAAATGTCTTACATTGATTAGCACAACATTTTTTATCTATAATGTGTTCAATATATTCATCATAAAAATTATCAAGTGTAGACAATACAGGATTTGGAGATGTTTGTCCTAATCCACAAAGTGAAGTATCTTTTATAACAGTTGCAAGATTTCTAAGTTTTTCAATATCTTCAAATGTTCCTTTCCCTTGAGTAATTTTATCGAGTATTTCATAAAGGCGTTTATTTCCTATACGACAAGGTGTACATTTTCCACAGGACTCTTCTACTATAAAGTCAATATAAAATTTAGCAACTGCAACCATACAATCATCCTCATCCATAACAATCATTCCACCTGAACCCATCATAGAACCTGCTGCAAGTAAGTTATCATAATCAATAGGTATATCAAGATGTTTTTCTGTTAGACAGCCGCCGGATGGACCTCCGGTCTGAACTGCTTTAAATTTCTTTCCATCTTTTATTCCTCCACCTATTTCATAAATAATTTCTCGTAATGTTATGCCCATAGGAACTTCTATCAAACCAACGTTATTAATTTTCCCTGCTAAAGCAAAAACTTTTGTACCTTTTGATTTTTCTGTCCCAATAGATGCAAACCATTCTGCTCCTTTATTAATAATAACAGGTATATTAGCAAAAGTTTCTACATTATTAACATTTGTTGGTTTTCCTAAGTATCCTGATACAGAAGGGAATGGTGGTTTGAATGTTGGTTCACCTCTTAGACCTTCCATAGAATGAATAAGAGCAGTCTCTTCACCACAAACAAAAGCACCTGCACCATAACGTAATTCAATATCAAAATTAAAATTAGTTCCTAATACGTTATTGCCTAGTAAACCAACAGAACGTGCTTGTTCAATAGCAATATTTAATCTTTCAATAGCAAGTGGATATTCTGCACGTATATATATCAATCCCTTGGACGCACCAATAGCATAACCACAAATTTGCATTGCTTCTATTACAGAATGAGGATCGCCTTCTAATATAGATCTATCCATAAATGCACCGGGGTCGCCTTCATCTGCATTACAAACTACATATTTAATATCAGATACAGATTTTGATGTAATTTCCAATTTTAAACCAGTAGGGAATCCTCCACCACCTCTACCACGAAGCCCTGATTTTTTTATTATATCTATAACTTGCTCAGGTGAAAGTTCCGTTAAACATTTACCTAACGCTTCATAACCATCTCGTGCTATATAGTCTTCTATTCTTTCAGGATCTATTACACCACAATTTCTTAAGGCGATACGAATTTGCTTTTTTAATTTATAAATATTTTCTGGATTCTCGGTGCCTTCATATAATAAATGTTTTAATACATTTCCTTTTAATATATGTTCTTCTAATATTTCTTTTACATTATCTATCTTAACATTAGTATAATATATATTGTCTGGTAATATATGTACAATAGGACCTTGTTTACATAAACCAAAGCATCCGGTTGTTATTACTTGTACTTTACCATCTAAACCTTTTTCTGTAATTTCTTTTTTAAATTCATATAATAATTCGCTATTTGAAGTATCACAATTGATTGCGCCACAAATAAGAATAAACTTAGTATAATTGCTCATAAATAAATTTTAAATAGTTTTTTGAAAAATTGGAATTAAATAGTTCGATAATTCATTGGAATTATTCCATCCGTAAGTTCTCCTTGTTTAATATACTTATCAATAATTAAACTTACTTTATCAGTAGTTACTTTTCCAAACACAACAGGAGGTTTATTAGGAATTGAAACTTCTATTGTTGGTTCGGCAAAACAATATCCCATACAACCTGTTTGTGTTACAATTGCGTCTATATTATTTTGCTTGAGTTTTTGTTGTAAGTCTGCCATTATTTCCTTCGCTCCTGAAGCAATGCCACAAGTAGCTAAGGCCACTTTTATTCTTACAACATCTTTACAATTTGAGCCATTATAAGAATCTTTATATTTAGATTTTATATCTTTAAGCTCATCAATTGAATGAATTTTTGTATCCATAGACTTGATGTTTGTTTGATAATAAAAAATGAATTGAAATTATATTGTATATAATAATTAAATAAAAATAATAATATTTTTTTTATTTACAAAATAAAAAAAATATAAAAACAGTTATTGAGATGTTTTGACAATTTTATTATTTTTAATTCAAAAAATTAAAAATAATAACTGTATTTTTATTTGTATAATTTAGAAAAAAATTGTAATTTAGTAATTTAATAAGACATAAAAATATGTATTAATATTAAATTAATATTTAAAATATTAATATTTATGAAAATTTATGAAAATATGATAATAAAAAACATAAAAATAATAAGTTAAAAATTATAAAGGAATTTATATAAATGCAAAATCAAGAAGCCGATAAGGAAATATCAAAAAAAACTTCCCCTAATAATTATTTTATATTAGGATTTTTTATATTAATGTCCTGTATAGCCTTATCATTATCAATATATTTTGGATTAACTTCTATAAAAGGTGATTCGTCTACTGTAACTGTAAAAGGAAGTGCGTCTAAAAATATAGAATCAGATAAAGCTATATGGAGAGGACAATTAACTTTTGTTAGTACAAACCAAGCAGACGGATATACAAAAACAAAAGAACAAGCAAAACAAGTTATAGACTATTTAGTAAAACAAGGTTTCGATATAAAACATATAAAAATAGGACACTTAGAACATAGTGAAAATATATATTATTTAGATAATGGTACACGAGTAAATGGTGGATATAAATTTTCTCAAATTTTTACAATAGAAAGTAATAATGTAGATAAAATTGAGATGATTGCTGAAAAAGCATCTGAATTACTAACAATGGGATTTAGTTTTGAATCATTTTATCCTGAATATTTATATACAAAATTAAATGATTTAAAAATAGAAATGATAAAACGAGCAACAGCTGATGCAAAAGGAAGAGCAATAGAAATAGCAAAAAGTGAAGGATGTAAAGTATCGGGAGTAGCTAGTGCACAACAAGGGATATTTCAAATTACACCTATAAATTCTGAAGAAATTTATGATTGGGGTATGAATGATACTTCGTCAAGATTTAAAACAATAAAATCAGTTGTTACTATAAAATATTTTTTAAAGTAAAAAATTATTTATATTTTAATACCAAAAAAGAGTAACTTCAATTTATAAAGTTACTCTTTTTTTATAAAAACACTTTAATTAATTATTTTATAAATTAAATTATAAAAAAGATAAAATTATATTTATTTTATATCATATTTATTATATAGATTATATAGATTATATAAATTTAATTTATATTCCAACAGCCAATACATTATAACCTGCATCTTTAATAATATTATATATTCTTTTCATTTCTTTACTATTTAATTTTACTAGATTTTTAGCTGGTGTTTCCCTATCTATTGGATAAATCATAACTTGACGTGGATTTGTTTTTTTCATTAATTCTATCATATCTTTAATTTCTTTTTCTGTTGTATTATCAAATTGTTTATTATTATATTCGCCCCTAATAAACATAATCTGTAAAATAAAATTACCATTAAATTTTTGCATACCTGCAACTATTTTTTCAATAGTTATATTTATATTAGGTTGATTAATTAGCTTTAAAGTTTCTATATTAGCTGAATCTAATTTTAAAATAGGGTTTTCTATTTTCTTTAGTGCTTCTATAACTTTTGGATTATCGAGATTAGTTGCATTAGACAATACACTAATTTTTACATTAGGAAAGAACTTATTTCTTAATTCAATAGTATCATTTATTATTTCTAAGAAATCAGGATTTAAAGTTGGCTCACCATTTCCAGAAAATGTAATAACATCAATAATAGTATTATTTTTTTTTGCTTCAATTAATTTTTCTTCTAATTGTTCTTTTATTTCCTTATGGGTAGGAAAATGTTTTTCATAACTTTTATTCCATCCACATTCACAGTATACACAATTAAAATTACAAATTTTATTTTCAACAGGTGATATATTTATTCCAAGTGAATGTCCAAGTCGTCTACTTATAATAGGACCAAAGACATAATTTTTTCTTAATATAGTTGACATTGTTTATAAATTTGAATATTATTTTAATATATTTTTGAATATTATTTTAATATATATTATTATTATTATTATATCTATATCTTTATTTAATAATTTTATTATAAAATTTAAAATTCATTTTAGAAACTAATATTTTACTTAATCTATATGCTGTATATGCAAAAAATAGTGCAACATATACATCAACAGAATAATGTAAACGTTGTAATAATACGCCAAACATTGTAATTATTAATCCTATACCAATAATAAATTTTAACTTTTTATTTTCTGTAATTAAAAAAACCATAAATGTAGTTGCAGTATGTCCTGAATAAAACAAATCTTTTGTAATAATTTCTCCTTTTCCAAACCATATTAAAATAGGATCATATAAAGGAATTGTATTTTCAGGTGGTTCTAATGGTAATAAATATAAAGCAAATATTCTAAAGAAATATACAAAAAAGTAACCTATTATTATTTGAATTGTATTTTCAGGTCTTGTAAAAGCATATAAAATAGCAACAAGTTGGACCGAATAAATAGTAAAAAATAAGATCCAATCAACAGACACAGGAGGTATATTTCCAAATAAAGGATCTTTAAATATTACTCCATCACGTAATTCTATACTGCTTTGAAATTCAGCAAGAAAAGCCATTAACAAAATAAACATTGCTAATGATGCAATTAAAAACCAAACAAATTTTCTTTCTTTAAGAGCTTTTTGCCACCTTAATTTGATATTATCATTCATATATGGATTATCCCTATAACCTATACATAATTTATATTTATTTAAGAATTTATTTTATTTAAGAATATCTATCGCTTTTGATTTATTTATTAAAGCTTGCTGAACAACATTATTATTTACTGCTTCAACTGCATTAAATATATTTTTACCCCAGAGATAATGAGCAATATAAGCTTTAAACTTATTTCTAATAAATTCTTTATCTTGTTTATACATTTCATCATTCCAAATATGTTTTTCATTGTAAGAAAACACTTTAAAATTCTCTAATAATTCATCAGAAACTTTATAATTAAATATAAAATCATTTACATCTACATTAGACTTAGGAAACAAATTTGTATTTTTAAAAATAAATTCTATTAAAATACCATTATTAGCGAGTACTCTTGTTAATAAATTTAAAGTATCTTCTATGACAATAATATCGGGTTGAATACCTCCATTTGCCATAATAGGTCGTTTTTTTCGTTTAGTATAAACAATATTTACATTAGTTACAAATTCACCTTTTTTTATTTTTTCATTTAATTCATCATATACTTCTTTATTTGTTAATGCAAGTTGTTCATCAATTTTTGTTGTTGTATCTAATAAATTTTTTTTATTAGATTTACTATTTTTATCAATTATTCTATCCGAAGGAGTAACAAATTCAGCAACTGTTATCCTATATCCTGTTGTATCCACGAGGCTCCATGTTTTTTGCATAGTTCCTTTTCCAAATGATTTTTCACCAATTATAATTCCACGATCTAAATCTTGTATTGCACCCGCAAAAATTTCACTTCCCGAAGCTGATTTATTATTTATTAATACAATAAGTGGAATTTTTAAAAAACTACCATTTCCTTTTGAAGTTAAATTATACTTAAATTCGTCTTTTCTTGCAAAGCTTTTAAATACTGTATCTCCTTTATTTATAAATTCATCAAGAGCACTTATAACTGTGTTTAAAGTTCCGCCAGCATTATTTCTTAAATCTATGATAATCCCTTTTATTTTTTCATTTTTCAATTCATTAGCAATTTTTTTTATTTCAGCTCCTGTTTCTATACTAAAATTATCAATTTTAACAAATAATATACTATCTTTTTTCAAAATAAAATTAGCGGTTATACTTGGCACCATATATTCTTTACAAATCAAAGTTGCAGTTTTTAATTCTAATGAATTATAGTCCATCCATTTTACAACAATAGAATCACCTTCTTGTACAAACAAAGACTTGTTTATATCATTAACATTATTTTTTGTAACTTTAATATCATTTACGGAAAAAAGAACGTTACCTCGTTTAATACCGGCAAGTTCTGCCGGGCTATTTTTATCTACATCAAAAATAAAAATAGTATCGCCTAATAATTTTATAGAAAGTCCTATTGATACGGTCTTCCCTTGTGTAGTATTAAAATAACGGCTCCATTCACTTTTAGGAAAATAAGCATTAAATTCACTAGAACTTCTTAACATAGATGCAAAGGCAGAATCACTAACTGTATAAATATCAATAGTATCTTTACTATATTCATACATAGCTTCTAAAATAGATTTAAACTTTTTTGTTTGGAAATCAATTAATTTTGATATAGAATCTTGTTGAGCAAATAAATCTATATTGAATAAGGTAATAAATAATAAAACATATAATAAAAATTTAGTTTTTCTGTTCATATTTTTACAATTAAATTTTTCACAATTATAATAATTAATATATAGTTATAATATAGTTATTTATAAATATATTATTAATTAATTGAAATAATAAAAAAATAGCATTTATTTAAAATAGTATTTAAAATCTTAAATAACAATTTTATTTTTACTTTTAAATACAAAAATATATAAATATAAAAAGAGAGTTCCTATATAGAAACTCTCTTTTTAGATATTATTTTTTATAATTACATTTAATATATTATCATTTTATTTAGTATATTTAGTATATATTATAATTAAATTATTCTTACTGCGGAGAGGGCGAGATTCGAACTCGCGGTAGAGCGTTAACCCTACGACGGTTTAGCAAACCGCTGCCTTAAGCCACTCGGCCACCCCTCCATTTACTTGTACACTTGTACAATTAATAAAAAGACAAATATATAATTTTTTTAGAAAAATACCAAATTTTTTTATTTTTAGTTTTTATTAATTTTTATAAAGATTTTTTTATATTATTTTTCATATTCCACAAAAAAACTAGCATTTTTATTTTATCTTTTGTTTTATAATTGATATATAAAAGAGATTTTTTTTGAACTAATTTTGCATTTTCTGTTACTTGTAAATAATCTAAAACAATAGGAAATATTTTATCATAATAAATTTTATTTTCGCCTTTCGGCAATTCAATTATTAATTCTTCATTTTTTATTATAACTTTTACAATCCCAGTATCGAGTACTGCAACTCTTAATTTTATAATAAAAATCAATTCTTCTGCTTCTTTAGGTAATTTCCCATATTTATCTTCTATTTCAGCAATAATAAATTTTAATTCATCTGTTGTTTTAACTTCAAATAATTCTTTATAATATTTGAAACGAGCAGTATCATCTTTTATATAATTTTCAGGGAAATATGCATCTTTATCAGTTTCAATAGCAACATCATAATTATTTAAATTATAATTTTCTTCTTTAGAATTTTCATCAAACAGTTCTGCAAATTCTTCTTGTTTTAATTCTGAAACAGCTTCTGCGAGCACTTTTTGATATAAATCAAATCCTATTTCAGATATAAAACCGCTCTGTTCTGCTCCTAAAATATCACCTGCACCTCTTATTTCTAGATCTCTCATAGCCAATTGTAGTCCACTCCCTAAGTCTGCAAATTCTTCAATAGCTAATAATCTTTGTAGAGCTTTTGCAGTTATTTTATCTATTTCAGGTACACATAAATAACAATATGCTTGTACATTACTTCGTCCTACTCGACCTCTTAGTTGATATAATTCTGCAAGTCCAAAATTTTGAGCATTATTAATTATCATTGTATTAGCGTTCGGAATATCAATCCCCGACTCTATAATCTTTGTTGAAATTAAAACATCTATTTCTTTTTCATTAAATTTCAACATAATATTTTCTATTAAATTATTAGGCATTTTTGCATTAATGGTAGCCAATCT
Organism: uncultured Hyphomicrobiales bacterium; assembly: GCA_964472015.1. Lineage (GTDB taxonomy): Bacteria > Bacteroidota > Ignavibacteria > Kapaibacteriales > UBA2268 > JAAYTD01. The sequence goes on from CAYYIP010000011.1 coordinate 32,177, forward strand.
TACAGCAGGCAGTAACATTTGCAAATCCATTTCAATTTTTTCCAGTCCACTTATTTTATCATTAACTATAAAAACTTGTCCTTTTCTTTTTAACTCTTTCAAAATAATATCAACAATATAACTATTATTCCATTCATTTATTTCTGTATAAATAGGTAATCTATTACGAGGCGGCGTTTTTATTTGACTCAAATCTCTAGCGCCCATAAGTGAAAAATTTAGAGTTCTAGGGATAGGTGTTGCAGTTAAAGTTAATGTATCAACATTTGATTTCACTTGTCTTAATTTTTCTTTTGCGCTGACTCCAAATCTATGCTCTTCATCTATAATAAGTAATCCAAGATCTTTAAATATTATATCTTTACTTAAAATTCTATGAGTACCAATAATAATATCAATATCACCTTTTTTTAATTTTTCTAAAATAATTTTTATTTGGGCAGCTTTTTTAAATCTAGAAATCACTTCCACATTGATAGGATATCTTGCTATTCTTTCTATAAAAGATTGATAATGTTGTTGTGCTAGAATAGTAGTTGGTACTAATACGGCGACTTGTTTCCCCACACTTGCTGCTTTAAACGCAGCTCTAATAGCAACTTCTGTCTTTCCAAAGCCTACATCTCCGCAAATCAATCTATCCATAGGAATATCTGCTTCCATATCACGTTTTACATCATCTGTAGCACATTGCTGATCGATAGTATCTTCATAAATAAAAGACGCCTCAAATTCTTTTTGCCAATGTCCATCAAGAGGAAAAGCAAATCCTTTTTGCAATTTCCTTTTAGCATAAAGATTAATTAAATCTCTTGCAATATCTTTTAATTTTTTCTTTGTATTATTTCTTTTACGCAGCCATTCTGTTGAACCAAGTCTACTTACTTTAGGAACGACTCCTTCTGCAGCAGAATATTTTTGTACTTTATGTAAATAATTCAAATGAACGTATAAAACATCATCACCTGCAAAAATCATTCTCAAACAATCCTGTTTACTTCCATTAACAACAATAGATTGAAAACCATCAAACTTACCAATCCCTTTATCTTCGTGAACAATAAACTCACCTATTTTTAATTGTTTCAATTCTTTCAAAGTAATAGCAGCGTTATATTTTTTATTTCTATTTATTTTATTACGCTTACGTGAAAATATTTCATTTTCAACAAAATAGGCTATTTTATGCTCTAACATAAAAAAACCAGATGATAAAGCAGTATTCATCCAATGTATATTATTTGTATCAATATTGAGATTAATAATATTAGAGTTAATATCAGAATTTTCAAAACTATAAATACTTTCCTCTGAGATATCATCATCTGCTGTAACATCATTTAATAGGTCTTGCAATCGTTTTAAATGTATATCTCCATCAGCTGCTATAAAATTAGAAACATTAAGATTTTGATTTTTTTGAATTTCTAAAGCTAATTTATAAACGGAAGAAAATACTTTTGGTTGTGCAACGCAATTAACTTCAAAATCAGTATCTCCTATAGAGTTTATTTTTATATATCTATATTCTTTTAATTTAGAAAGTGCTGGTAAATTAATATTTATACTATCAAATGTATCAAAAATAAAAATAATATCTTTTGAAATATAGTCATAAATTGTACATTTTATATAATCTTCAAAATTTATAAAAATAGAATTTATAAAACTTGTTGTATCTACTTCTTCTATACTACGTTGAGTTAAGATATCAAAAAAACGCAAAGAATCTACCGTATCGCCCCATAATTCAATTCTTAAAGGTTGTTGCATATTTGGCGAAAAAACATCTATAATCCCACCACGAACTGCATATTCGCCTGGTTTAGACACATATTGTTCGCGTTGAAAACCATTTAATGAAAGTTGAGTTGTAAAATCTTCTAGATCTAATAATTGACCTTTTGATATAGAACAAATATGTTCTTCTATTACAGACTTTTTAGGAATCATAAATTCAAAAAAAGATGGTGTAGCAATAGCAACTGCATTATTAGATTCTTGAAATTTTACAACATTATCGATTAACTCGGCAATAGAAATATCATCGTCATATTTTATTTTTGTTGTTGGTTTATTTTCTTGAATAAATTTAAATATTTTATAATCAGGTAATAATTGTATTATGTCGTCATAAATATCTTCGGCAACATCATTACTTGGAACAACTACAAAAAAACTTTTATCTGTAATTTTTAATATTGAAGCTATAAATAATGATTTTGCCGAACCAAATAATGTTTTTATAGAAAAATTATTATCTGAATTTGTAATTTCATTAGAAATATTTTTAATAAAATTAAGATTTGAAAAAAAATCAACTAATTTATTGGATACTTGCATATTACATAATATGAAATTATAATATTAATCTTATTTTTTAATATTATAATATTAATCTTATTTTTCAATTAAATTATATTTTTTATATTTTAATTTTTTATATTTTAAATTAATGGTTATTTAGCCTGTTTAAATAATTACATTTTGACAATTACTCAATAAACAGACTATTAAAAATATAATATTTTTTGTTTTTTACAAAAAAATAAGTTATTTTGTAATTTAAAAATAAGTTAGCTTTGTATTTTAAATTTTATATATGCTTTCATATAAAATTAAAATTTACTTTATAATTTAATCAAAAGTAAATTATAAAGATAAAAGATAAAAGATAAAATACAAAATTTAATTAAAATACAAACGTAAAAATAATTAATATTCGTTTAATATAAAAATGTTCGTTTAATATAAAAATGGCTTTAACAGTTAAAGAAAAAATTGATGAACTCCGCAAAAAGAATGCTGAATCGTTACTTTGTGGAGGCGCTGACAAAATAGAAGCGCAACATAAGCGTGGGAAACTTTCTGCGCGTGAACGATTGCAACTATTATTTGACAATGGTTACTACGACGAATTTAACAAATTAGTAGAAAATTCTGGCCGTAAAATATCATCAATTGCAGGTCGTAAGATGCCTGGTGATGGAATGATTACTGCAGTAGGACCAGTAAATGGTCGTTTAGTTTATGCAGCTTCACAAGATTTTACTGTAATGGGTGGAAGTCTTGGAGAAATGCATGCTTGGAAAATGGTAGAAGCAATGTTAAAAGCATTAAAAAATGGGATGCCTTTTATCGCTATAAATGATAGTGGTGGTGCAAGAATACAAGAAGCGATATTCTCGTTACGAGGTTATGGTGAAGTATTCTATAATAACACTGCTTTATCAGGTGTAGTACCTCAAATATCAATTATATCAGGCCCTTGTGCAGGTGGCGCAGCATATTCCCCTGCCTTAATGGATTTTATTATAATGGTAAAAGGAACAGGTAAATTATTTATTACTGGTCCAGCAGTAATAAAATCAGTAACAGGAGAAGTTGTAACAGATGAAGAACTTGGTGGTGCAATGGCACACGCTTTAAATAGTGGTAACATTCACTTTGTTGCAGAAAATGACCATCATGCAATACAAATAACAAAACAATTATTAAGTTACTTACCTTCAAATAATACTGAAACTGCTCCTAGAACAGGTGACGGTTCAATAAATATTATTGAATATCCGGATTTAAACACTATAATTCCAAATGATGCACGTGAATCTTATAATATGTTAGATATTATAAATCGTGTAATAGATCCTGGTTCAATTTTAGAAATAAAACAATTTTGGGCTCGTAATGTAATAACATGTTTTGCAAAACTAAACGGACAGACGGTAGGAATTATAGCTAATCAGCCTAATTTCAAAGCTGGATGTTTAGATATAGATGCGTCTGATAAAGCTTCTGAACATATTCGTTTTTGTAATGCATTTAATATCCCAATTATTACATTTGTTGATGTACCGGGCTTTTTACCAGGTGTACAACAAGAATTTGGTGGTATAATTAGACATGGCGCTAAAATGTTATTTTCGTATTCTGCAGCTACTGTTCCAAAAGTAACAATAGTTATTCGTAAAGCGTATGGTGGAGCATATTTAGCAATGTGTGCAAAAAGTCTCGGCGCTGATAGAACTGCAGCATGGCCAACAGCTGAAATAGCAGTTATGGGAGCAGAAGGAGCAGTAAACGTATTATATTCAAAAGAGATAAAAGAAGCAGAAGACCCAGCTAAAAGAAAAAAAGAACTTATAGACGAATATGAAGCACGTTGGGTAACACCTTATCCGGCAGCAGAATTTGGACTAGTAGATGCGGTTATTGAACCAGTAAAAACTCGTGAATATATTTCCGTTGCTCTTGAAACATTAAAAAATAAAAGAGAACTACGACCCGAGAAAAAACATGGTCTAATTCCAATGTAAAAATAAAATACTAATAAATATAATTATTTTATAAATAAATAAATATGATATGGAAACCAATTTAACAAATGCTGTTATTATTTCTCTAGTTGGATTTTCTGTAGTTTTTATCTGTCTTATTGTTTTTGCAGTAATAATATCTATAATGAATAAAACTGATAGATTATTAACTAAAAATAAAAAGAAAAGATTAGAATTAGCATCTGAAAGATCTAAGAATATAAATAGTGATATTGATACTAATATTATTCCTATACTTGTTGCAGCTGCTTACTCTACTTTTGGTCCAAAAATAATAATAAGAAAAATAGATTTTGCAAACAAAGAAGATAGTCAAGATTCTCTTTGGTCACGATTTTCACGAACATCAGCATTATCTATTCATAATAAAATAAGACGTAGGGGATCATAATGATACAAAATAATGAAAAAGAAATAATAGAAGTATTAACTAGACTTGAAGAAAAAGTTGATAATATTGCATCACAAGTAAAAAGTAATAATATAGCAAGATTAGACAGTGAAACTGTTGCAATATTAACTGCTGCAGCTTATAATACTTTTGGAAGAGCTATTAATATTAAAAATATAAGGCTTACTAATTCAGATTCAAATTGTTGTAATCGCAAAAAATATTATAATGTAGTAGCAATATAATTAATTATACTTATAGTTTTTTAATATAATTTTTTAATATAATAAATTTAAAAAAATATTGAACAAACTAAAATTTTAATTAAAATACTAAGTATTAAAATCATTTACACTAAATAAAGTATAAATAAAAAATAATAATAAATTAAATTAATTAAAAACAAATAAAAATTAATATTTGGAATAAATATAATGAAAAAGTTAAAAATAACTCTTAATGGAAAGTCTTATGAAGTAGACGTAGAAGTTTTGCAAGACGATGACACTGCAACAATGCCATTTTTTCCTACTGCAGCACCAATTCCTAGTGTAGCACCACCTGTAGCTACGCCGTCCGCTGCTCCTCAAACAACACCTCAAGGAGGTGGAAATGCTCTTACGGCTCCTATGAATGGGGTTGTAATTGAAATACCTATAAAAGTTGGCGATAATGTAAAAGCAGGTCAGGTTGTCGTTATACTTGAAGCAATGAAAATGAAAACAAATATTTCATCACCTCGTGACGGAAAAATTGCAACAATAAATATTGCAGTTAATGATTCAGTTGAATCTGGACAAATACTACTAACTTATGCATAGGAGTAATATATAACAATGTATGAGGCTATTACACAAATTATAAATTCAATGGGATTTTTAAACTTACAATGGGGACACATTATAATGATGATAGTTTCCGTTATTTTAGTTTACTTAGCAGTAGTAAAAGGATTTGAGCCTTTACTATTAATTCCTATTGGTTTTGGATGTTTTTTAGCGAATTTACCTAATAGTGGATTATTAACACCTGCTACGGCTGATACTATTGGTGGTTTATTTTATTATGTATCTTACGGATTAAGACTTGAATTATTTCCACCGTTAATTTTTCTAGGGATAGGAGCAATGACTGACTTTGGTCCTTTATTAGCAAATCCTAAAACTTTTTTACTTGGTGCAGCTGCACAATTAGGTGTTTATACTGCTTTTTTCCTTGCGTTTTTCTTGGGATTTACGTTACCAGAAGCAGCTTCAATAGGAATTATAGGTGGTGCTGATGGACCTACGGCTATATTTTTAACAAATAAACTTGCACCTCATTTATTAGGAGCAGTAGCAGTAGCAGCTTATTCTTATATGGCTCTTATTCCACTCATACAACCGCCAATAATGAAATTAATAACTAATGATAAAGAACGTAAAGCTGTTATGCCGCCACCGCCAAATGTATCGAAAAGAGTAAAAATTGCCTTTCCGCTTATTGTTACTTTTCTTACGGTAATGGTAGTACCACCAGCAGCACCACTTATAGCGATGCTAATGGGCGGTAATTTACTAAGAGAAAGTGGGGTAGTAGAAAGATTATCTAAGATGGCACAAAATGAATTAATTAATATTGTTACATTGTTTCTTGGTTTATCAGTCGGAATGAAAATGAGTGCAGAAGCTTTTTTAACATTAGAAACTATTAAGATTATAATTCTAGGTGTAATAGCTTTTGCGTTTTCTACTGCTGGCGGATTATTATTAGGTAAACTTATGTATTATATGACAAAAGGAAAAGTTAATCCTTTAATTGGGTCTGCAGGTATTTCGGCTGTACCAATGGCAGCACGTGTATCTCACGATGTAGGATTAAAATATAACCCTAATAATTATTTATTGATGCATGCAATGGGACCTAATGTTGCAGGTGTAATTGGTAGTGCGGTAGCTGCGGGAAGTCTCTTAGCATTCTTAGGTTAGAGTAAAATTTACTGATAATAAACATCATAAAATAATTATAATATAAAATATAATAAAATAAAAATAGCTTCTTAAATATTAAGAAGCTATTTTTTTATATTAGTTTTTTTAATATTTTTTAATATTTTTTTTACCTATTCTTTTATTATTTTTTCTATTTTAAGCTCACCATTATGTAATACATTAAGAAAATATACACCTTTGGGCAAGTTATCAATAGAAAATGTTTTTGTAAATAAACCCGTATCTGAATAACCTCGATAAATATCTATAACTTCAGAACCTGATAAACTAGTTAAACTTATATATAAATCACCTGAACTATCTAAATCAAGTTGTAAAGTAGATATTGAATGTGTAGGATTAGGAGAAAGATTTATATGAGACAAAGATGTTTTAGATAAAACAGAACTATACCTATTTATTTTCATATGGATATGATTAAATAAATAAGTTATATTTTTTGTATCTAAATAATTAGGACCTAAACAATTTACACCACTTAAATAATAAATATCTGAATTTTCACCTGCTATAATATCTGGTTTTGCTCCAATAAATGTAAAGGGAACTTGATATTTCCAAAGAATATTACCTTCATAATCCGATTCAACTAAATAAGCTGTATAAAATACATTATCAACTTCATCCCCGCCTTCTTTAGATATACCCATATAAATAAATCGACCATCTATATAAAGAACTTTTTTGATATTAATACATTCAGGAAAAACATTACTTATATCAAAATAAATAGTTCTTATACTATCGCCATCAAGTGAATATTCTTCTATAAAAATACCTGCATTAGAATGATTACTTGCACAAATAAAATATCCACCTTCAGGTTTATTTATAATTTGTGTAGCAGCCTTGACTATACCTGAATCTAAATAACCTGTTATATCATTACGCTCACGTTTACGTTCTTTAATTATATTTAAATCAGAATCATAGATACGATGTAAAGTAATATTATACTGTTGAAACGATGAACTAACTTTGGGTAATGCAGTTACTGAAAACCAAACTACATAATTTCCATTAGATAATTGCTCGGCTTTAACATCATAACCTAATCCCCGATTAGCATTATATTCGTCTGGTAAAGGAAACCTTTCTTTTAACTCCTCAGCAGCTTTATTAAAATTAGAATCAAACTGCTGTACTATCAACCAATTAGACAAGCTTGTAAAACAAATAAAACGCTTCTTTATTTCATCATAAAATATTGAATTTGCAATATTTCTTAATGTAGAATCTGGAAATGTTATATTATTTTCAGAAGTTTTATCAATCTTTTCTATTATATTAAAATCTTTATCCATTTTTACTAAATAAGGAGCAGGTGAAACATATTTTAACAATGGCACATACCAACTCCCGCATATAAACCAATATTCATCGCCTACTTTTATAGTTTTAATAGGTATTTGATATGTAACATCAATTGTATCATAAACTGTATCTATCTCTTGAACCCAATTTTTAGGATCATGGACACTCTCTGGATCTAAACTATCGCCCAAAAAATGCCAATTAGTATCTAGTCGAGTATCTACATATAAATGAGGGAAACCATAATATTCTATCTTTTTTTCTTCTCCGGTAGAAGTATTAAAGACTCGTAACATTGGCAAAGAACGTAATTCTTGATAAGCTAATAAAGTACCAAATTTAATTCTAGCTACTGAGACTAACTGTCCATCATCTGTTATAAAATTATAATCTATATAAATACTCATTAATTTTTCATATAATGCACTTGATATTGTATCACTTTCTGTTTTCCATTCTAATAATTGAGAAAACATAGGAAGAGTACTAAATAAATAAATGAACAGTAGTATTTTTAAGGGTTTTATAAATATATATTTTAGTTTTATATCTTTATACATAGCGTTATCCAAATTTATAATTTAATAATATTTAATAATATTTATAATCTTAAAAAAAGCATAGAAACAAAATGCCCCTATGCTATAATATTTTAAATTTAAAAAAATTAAATGTAAAGAAGCACTTTTGTAATTATTTATTTTATTCTTATTTGTTATTATTAAAAATAATTAAAAAATAAAATTTATTCAATAATTAAAAATTTTAATGTTCTTTGATTCCCATCTGCATTAATTAATAAAGTATAAGTACCCGCTAAAAAACCTGTAAGATTAATTTTTAAATTATTTGTATTATGAATATTAGAACTTTTTAATAAATTACCTGTTAAATCATAAATACTAAATTGTATTAACAAATATTGCTGTGGTAATTCAACTGAAATATAATTACTAGATGGATTTGGATAAACTTTCAATCCAAATAAATCATTTTTTTCATCAGTTAATTGATACTTCTTCATAGGAAGCCAATTAGTAGCATAGTCAGTAGAATAATACATATCACCTTTATAATCTTTTAAGATTATATAATTAGAACAATATGAATAAATACTTTTTGAAGGATACCAATTAATAATATTATTATTAGAAATATCATTATCACTATTATTAACTTTAAAAATTATATTCTTAATATTTTTCCCAACTTCTAATTGTTCTTTTGTTTCTTCTTGGCTTTGCGAAAATATATTAAAACTATAAAAACTAAAAATAAGTATTAAAAAAAATGTAAATTTGTTGAAATTCATATAAAACCTCCTAATTCTCACAATTTAGTTTACAAGGATAAACAATATTAAATAAACCTTCAGGACAAGAGGATAATGGAGGGTATCCTAAACAAGATGGAACATTTCCTGTTCTTTGTTCTGTTACCTGTGTATTACCATCATCATCTACACACAATGTTATTTCATAAATACAACAATAGTCAGGTGTACAATCAATAGGTGTAATAATTATTATAGCATCATGAGAAATAGCCACAGGCTGTAATTTGTACTCTTGTTCTAAAATATCACTATTAATCTCTGTTTGAATATAAGAATTTAATGTAGCTAATTCTACTGTATTTAAATCTACAACTTGTACTGCTGAATCACCAGTTAATGGAACATTATACCATTCTGCAAAAGCTTCTGCAGGAGGATGTCCTATTTCAAACTGAAACCCATCTATTGTTATAATATTTGCTGGTCTTTGAACTCTACATATTCCTTGACAAGCACCCTTCCTTGCTATAAATTGTACAGGTGGAACATTAGGATTACTTGTATCAGTACTATTACAAAGCGCATAAGGAAAATCCGGTGGTAAATTACTACGGAAAAAATCAAACTGACTTACTAACAATTTTTTGAATATATTTTCCAATAATTCATTGTTTCTAAGTGTAACATCATTGGAATTACCTTCAAGTAAATCTATTGCTTCTTTACAAGGATAAATCCAGCCCTCATTAAAAATCCATACTTTGTAACTAAGGTCAACTACATAAGATAGTATTTGACATTGATGTATATATGGATTCGTCAGACATTCACGCCATTTATAAAGCACTTTTATTGGACAATCAAATGTTCTCGATTGGGATGGCCATTGATTATGAGGAGCACTTGGAATATCAAACCAAGTAGAAGCACCATGCCACTCGCCCCAGTTCGAACAATATACTGAATCAATATAGTCTTCACACTCTGCTGGTAAAGGCTGAGCCTTTGTATGATTCATAACTCCGAAGAAGCAAATAATAATTAAAAATACAATGTATTTATATATTTTTTTTAATATATTTTTATACATAATACCTCCTATGATAAGTTTGTAATAATATAAAAAATGATAAGATAAAAATATTAAATTATTCGTTATTGTAATAGCAGTAATTTTATATTACTTATTACTTGTTAAATATACTTATTTGTTAAAATATTAATATTTTTAATTGCGAAAATTGTAATTTGTATTTATAAATTATTATCAAATATTAAAATATAATAAAATAAAAATATTTAATATATGTTTAATTAAAATAAAAAATACAATACGATGCAATTAGTGAAAACTGAAAAAATAGATGATAGAGAGAGATATAATAATATAAATAAATAGAACTTCGTAATTTTTATATATAAAAATTATTCTAAGTATGTAAATTATAGTATTATATCAAAATTAAATAGACCATATCGCAATACCTCCTTTTATATAATATCAATATATTGCAATAATTTTTGTTGCAATATAATATAATTATTTCATTATTACAATTTTTTTTAATATTTTTTTAATATTAATAATATTTTTTATAAAAAAAGCATAGAAATAAGCTATTCCTATGCTATAATATTTTTTATATAAAAAAATTAAATATAAATAAGCACTTTTTTAATTATTTATTTATTTTATTTGTTTATTTATTTTTTTTTGTGTATCTTTGTGTTAATATTGGAATAATATATTAGGTATATAACAAAAATGAAAGTAACACAATTTAATATTTTATATATAATGAAAAGATAGTTATAAATTAATAATAATAATAAAACAAAAAAAAACAAAAACAAGTCAAATAAAGTTCTACACAATATATAAAATTCAATATAAAACTCAACTTTATAAATTAAATTCCTAAATAACTATCTTAATACCATTATTCATTTAAAAAATTAAATATAATTTTAAATAATATATAACATATAGAGTATATTATATATTAATAGAAATAATAATAAATAAAACATACACTAAAAGTTTTTTTATATTTAAAATAAAAACTAATAATTAAATTATTTTTTTTAATTAATAAAAAAGATAAAACTATGAAAACTTATACTTATAATAAAAAAATAACTATTGTTATATTAGCTTTTTGTTTAGTAATATCAACCAAAGCAGAACAATGGAAATACTATACACCTGATTTAACATTTACAGAAAATGTATCTGGCGGTTTTTTTAATATGTTTTATGATAACAATAAATATATATATTATACTTTTCAATTAAAAGGAGAAGAAAAAAACTATTATAAATATAAACTTGATATAACCGAATCCAATGCTGCTAAATATATAACTTGTGACTCTGATAGTATTAAATTTGACGATCAGGCAGTTGATAATAATAACAATCTATGGTCAATACATAAAATAGCAGAATGGAATACTACAACAAATTCATATATACATAAATATAATTTTGCAATATATGATACTACACTAAAATGTTTTAAAACAAGACCATATTATTTTACTTCAGAATCAAATAACAATACATTACTTGAAGCATATGGTAAGTTTATAAATAATAAAAAAGGTGAGTTATTTTTTTATAATAAATTTGTATTGTATAATATAAGGGAAGATAGTATTATTGGTAAAAAAATAATATCTTTAAAAGATGATAATGATAATTTAAATTTAACAACACCTCTATCTTTAACTTCAATAATGATAGAAAAAGAACTTAAAGATTTTATTGTATATTTTGATCTTGATTTAACAAAATTAACGTTTTTAAACTATAATGATCCTTGGGATTTAAAACAATATGATTATTCAAGTTTTAATATTCCTGATTATTTAAAACCATCGAAAATACAATATTATGATAACAAGTTATATATATATTTTTATCGAGATAATTCTGATTTAAAAGAAGGAAATATATATGTATTTGATATAAATAAAGAAGAAATAAAACCATTAAATTTTGAATATTTACAACAGCCGATAAACAAATTCAATAATATTATTGATTTCACTATAAATAGTAAAGGACAGATTATATTATTATTATATGGATTAAATCCATCTACTATGGCAATGCATAATGAACTAATTTATTGTGATATAAATGGTAAATTTATAAATGCATATAGTTTCCCAAAACTACTAAACCAAGACGGTATGATTAGTACTTATAGAAATATTTATATGAAGTTAATTTTATTAAACAATGATGATATAGTATTTAAAATACCATTTAGATCCGACGATTGTACTTCTCATTATGGTATTTTAAAATTCAAAGAAAACAACAATAACATAACAGATGATAATGAAAATATCAATAATAATATTTATATATCAAATATAAATCCAAGTATTATTAATTATGAAAATACAGAATTGATAGTTGATTTTAGTTGTACACCTGAACAACTAAATAATTTAAAAATAAAAATTTCTAATAATTTAGGAATGAGTAACGAAAATATAAAATATGATATTTTATATTTTGATGCATATAGTAGTACTGGTAAATTAAAAATAAATATAAATGATAATATAAGTAATAATAATTATTTATTAAATAATGGAATATATTTTATTACTTTATATAGTTATAATAAAAAATACACTAAAAGTTTTTTATATTTAAAATAATAAACTAATAATTAAATTATTTTATAAATTAATAAAAAAGGTAAAATTATGAAAAATTATAATAAAATAATAACTATTGTTATATTAGCTTTTTTTCTTTGTTCATCAAAAATATTTGCTGATCCATATTGGATATATTATCCGCCTGATTTTTTATGTTTAGGACAAAATGATAGTATAAAATCTATGTTTTATAAACCAGAAGAACCCGATTATATTTATTATTTAACTTCAAATGATGAATGGTATAAACTAAATATAAAAAATAAAAATCAAACACCTAAATTAACAGAAAGTCCAGGAAAGAAAAAAGAACCTAAAATATATAAATGTGGAGAATTAAATTGTAAACATATACATGATGAAAACGATAATTGTTGGACTACAATTCAAACAATAAAATATGATCGACCGGATTTAGGTACTTGCTATTATGAAATAGAATTTGCAATGTATGATACAACTCTTAAAGAATTTGTTGTTAAACCTATTAAATGGGCAGAAACAGTACCTTATTCAGATAAAGAAAAGTTTATAGAAGATCAAACCCATAGGGCAAACTTTCATATATATAATGATGAAAGAGATAATAAATTATTTGCAACAAGATCCACACAAATATTTGAATTCAGAGAAGATAGTATTATAGGAAGACAAATAATACAATTAAAAAAAGAAGGTAGTGACGAAATGAATATTAATACTATTTTGCCTAGTGCTTGGACGTTGCCAAAAATAAATCTGTTAATAGGTGATTATATTGTATGGATTGGTAGTATTCCGGGAATATATAATCACTTAATATTCTTAAATTATAAAGATCCGTGGGATGTAAAAATATATAATTTAAAAGAAATAGTAAAAACAGGTTTTATAAATGGAATATATACAATAATAAATGAAAATGAAATATATTTTACTACAAGTGGAGCAAATAATGACACACCATTATATTTATTTAAAGATGGAAATTTTGAACCATTAGTATTTGATTATATAAATCAAGCACCTCTTGAAAATGAACGTTGTTCAATTTATTTACATAATGGAATGAAAATATTCGATGAATTGACAGGTGGTTATGTACTAGTATTGTTTATGATAAATGTTGACAATGAAACACGAGCAGAACTAGCTTTTTTTGATAAAGATAGAAAACTAATAAAAGCACATAAATTTCCTGCTCTTCCAAATGAATTAGGCGCTATAAGTAATTTTTCTTTTAATCCCAATCCTTCAACTCCTTGTATGAGATTACCAAGTGGTGATATAATATGCAAATCTAATTCGCCTTATACAATGGCACACAAAGGATTATTACATTTTGTATATGATGGAAACAGTAACATAACAGATGATAATGAAAATATCAATAATAATATTTATATATCAAATATAAATCCAAGTATTATTAATTATGAAAATACAGAATTGATAGTTGATTTTAGTTGTACACCTGAACAACTAAATAATTTAAAAATAAAAATTTCTAATAATTTAGGAATGAGTAACGAAAATATAAAATATGATATTTTATATTTTGATGCATATAGTAGTACTGGTAAATTAAAAATAAATATAAATGATAATATAAGTAATAAGAATTACTTATTAAATAATGGAATATATTTTATTACTTTATATAGTTATAATAAAACATACACTAAAAGTTTTTTATATTTAAAATAAATTAGTATTTAAAACAAAAAAAAGCTATTTATAATATTTTATAAATAGCTTTTTTTATATATTTCATTTTTAATATATTATTTCATTTAAAATATATTATCTATTAAAGTTTGATAAGAATCTACTACTTTATATATTACATTATTATTTTTTACATCTTCATTATTATTTATAGCTTCAAAATGTCTTACTGCACATTCTGTTTTAGCCTTTTCTACGGCACTCAATGATGTATTTGGATTAACACTTCCTTTGGTTTCTGCAACAAAATAAATACATTTAAATTTTTTGTTATCTAAATAATTAAGACCTAAACAATTTACACCACTTAAATAATAAATATCTGAATTTTTTTGCCATATAATTCTTGAAAATGTTCCTCGGTTATTTGAAATGTTTTTAAAACACCTTCTCTAATAGCTATACTAGGAGTCATAACAATAAATTTACTCCAACCATAAGCTTTATTTAACTCATACATTGTTTTAATATATGTATATGTTTTGCCCGTGCCCGTTTCCATTTCAATAGAATAATTTAAATAACCTGCATCATTGGTATAAGCTATATCATTTTGTTTTTGAACTTTTTTAAATAATATTTTTAATGGTTCTAATTTCACTAACTCATTAATAATATCTTTTTTTCTTCTATTGATAAATAAAGGGGATAACCTAAATCTAAAATAACTTATGTTAATCAATCTTCTTAACTTCTATCGTCTTTTATATTAGATTAATCAACTTTATAAACTCTAAATCCATAATCTATAATAGAATTAGTCTCTTCTTTTATTTTTTTACCTGCTCGTTTTATACGTTCTTGCCCTATATCAGATATTGTTTTATATCCTAATTTATATGCTTCTGATTTTTTATTACATTTTTCTGGAATTTGTATCATTATATATTTTCTATTTCCATTATCTTTTGCGTTTAGTTCTAAAACTGCTTGTGCTGTCGTTGCAGAACCGCTAAAAAAATCTAGAACTAATGAATTTTTATCAGTTGATATCTCTATTAAATACTTAATTAAATCTTTTGGTTTAGAATAATCAAATAAATTTCCATTTAATAATTTTTTTACTTGTTTTGAAGCCTGTGTACTTGAATATTTATCTATTACGGCAAAAGGTCTATTAGTTCTTTCTATAATGTTCCCATTCTCATCTGCCTTTAAGTATTGTTTAGAATAAACATCCCAATCCCCATTTTTGTCTTTTTTAAACTCTAAATAATCATTCTCTATTCCCCATTGTAGTTTCGTTTTACTCCATCTCCAACGCGAAATCTTTTCATTATTTTTATTTGGAAATACTTCCGTTCCATCCGGTGCAATAATAGGATAATCTAAACTATTAACATATCCCAAACTTGCACTTTTTAATTTTAACATTTGATATTTCCCCCTCGTTTCTACCCATTTATCTTCATAAGTATATCTTTCCTCATCACTAATCTTTATCCCATTTATTAAAGCTTTATCAATATATTTTGCATAACACAAAATATATTCGTGTTTAATTTTTATTAATTTAGTATCACTCCCGCCACCACCTTCCTTATTTGTCCATACTATTTGAGCTATAAAATTTTCTTCATCAAATATTTCATCGCAAAGTAATTTTAGGTTTGCTTGTTCATTATCATCTATACTTATAAATATAATACCATCCTCGCTTAATAAATTACGTGCTAATAATAAACGTGGATACATAAAAGATAGCCAAGCATTATGGTTTTTCTTGTTTTTATTTAATTTATTAATTTCTTTTTCTAAATCAGTAAATTTATCATTAAAAATAAAATCTTTACCTGTGTTATAAGGCGGATCTATATAAATACATTTTACTTTATTAAGATAAGATTCTTGAAGTATTTTTAATGCGTCTAAATTATCACCTTCTATATAAATATTTTTGGTGTTTTCAAAATCAACTGATTTTTCTTTAACCGGTCTTAACGTTTTTGTTATTGATGTATTAGCCGTAATTATTGAATCTTTTTTACCAACCCAAGTTAATTGATATTTTTCTTTCTCGTCTATCAAATCGTATGAAAGCTCTTGTTTTAATAAATCAAAATCAATAGCATAACCTCGAACCGTTTCCGTTATTACATTAGGAAATAATTCTCTTATTTTTTCAAGATTTGAATTTAATATATCTCTTTTCTTCATTGATAATTTGTTATTTTTATTATAATGTATTAATTATTTTATCTTTCTTAATATTATTTTATCTATATTTTTAATTTTAATTTTAAAGACAAGCAATAATTCATTATAAAAATAACATATTTTTTTAAATTCTAAAACTTTTCAAAATATTTTTTATATAAAACTTTTATTATCAATAAATTATTTTTCTAAAATTTAATTTGCTATTTCTTTATTTTATTATATATTGTATATACTTTAATTTTATATAAAGGCCTTTTTTAATTTAATTTTTTTTTGTATATTTGTGAGATATTATTTTAAAGAATTATAAATATATAATATGTTATACTATTCATTATGAGCAATATACTTAATGGACTTAACAACGAACAAAAAGAGGCAGTAACGTATATTGACGGGCCCTTACAAATCATAGCAGGTGCAGGCAGTGGCAAAACTCTCGTCTTAACAAGACGTATTGCTTATATGCTAGAACAAAATATCTCACCATATAATATATTAGCACTTACCTTTACTAATAAAGCAGCTAATGAAATGAAATCTCGTATATCTAATTTTATAGACTTAACTAAAACAAATAATCTATGGGTCGGGACTTTTCATTCTATATTTGCCCGTATCTTAAGAATAGAAGCACACGAAATAGGATATGAACGAAATTTTAGTATATACGATGAAGAAGATTCAGCTAAAGTAGTAAAACAAATAAACGATTCAATAAATGTAAAAAATTCACAAGTTCAACCTAAAGTTATATATTCAATAATTTCTTCATTAAAAAATAAATTTATTTCTCCTGAAACCTATGCAAGAACCGCGTCCACATTAAATGAAAAATATATTTCAGAAGTATATAACTTATATAAAACAGAATTTAAAAAAAATAATGCAATGGATTTTGATGACCTGTTGCTAAATATGATAGATTTATTTAATATTGAACAAGTTTTATCCAAATATCAAGATAGATTTAAATATATACTTGTAGATGAATATCAAGATACTAATCACGTCCAATATCTTGTTATCAAAAAATTAGCCGAACGTTATAAAAATATCTGTATAGTTGGTGATGATGCACAAAGTATATATAAATGGCGTGGTGCCGATATTCATAATATTTTAAATTTTAAAAATGATTATCCTAAATGTCATACAATAAAATTAGAACAAAATTACCGTTCAACATCAAATATTTTAAATGCCGCAGATAGTGTTATCTCTAATAATAAAGAACAACTTAAAAAAAAGTTATGGACTAATTCTGCTGGCGGTGAACGTGTAAAATTAATGAAATTTAATAACGAAAAAGATGAAGCAAATCAAATAATAAATATCATAAAAGAACAATATCATAAAGGAAAATCATTAAACGATTTTGCAATATTATATAGAACAAATGCCCAATCATTACAATTTGAAAAAGCTTGCAGAAGTAATAATTTACCTTATGTAGTAGTAGGTTCAACTTCTTTTTATAAACGTAAAGAAGTAAAAGATATACTTGCATATTTGCAAATATTAGTAAATCCAAAAGATAAAGTTTCTTTATATCGTATAATAAATGAACCACATAGAGGAATAGGCCCAATAACAATAAATAAAATTATAGAAATTTATAAAAAAAATCCCAATTATACAATTATTGATGCATTAACAGATGATGATATAAATAACTTACAAATGCGCAATAATGCAAAGATAGAGTTAGAAAAATTTATCAATAATATAAAAGAAACAATAAAAAAACTAGACGAAAATAATAGCCCTATAGAAAATATTATTATAGACTATTTAGATAAAATGGGAATTATTAAACACTATAAAGAAATAGATGAACTAGAAGGACAAAATAAAATAGATAATATAAATCAATTACTAGAAGATATATTTAATTTTTTACGAGATAATCCCGAAAAATCATTATCTGATTACCTAGAACAAATAACTCTAATTTCAGACTTAGATACAAAAGGAAAAGATATAGAAGAAAAAAATATAATAACATTAATGACTTTACATTCTTCAAAAGGACTAGAATTTGATACCGTTTTTATCCCAGGAATAGAATCAAACTTATTTCCTCTAGAACGAGAAACTCTAAATAGTACTAATATAGAAGAAGAACGACGTTTATTCTATGTTGGAATAACACGTGCCAAAAAAAATTTATATCTTTCATATGTACATTTGAGAATTTATTTTGGAAAAACAAAAGAAGCAACACCATCTATATTTTTAAAAGAAATTAATACAAATGTTCTAGAAGATATAACAAAAAATACTTTTTTAACACCAAAACGTAATTTTGAAACTATACTACCAACAACAAAAAAACGACAAATACAAAAACGTTCTAATATTTATAATCCAAAAACAAAATTCCCTATTTTTGATGATTTTAATAATTATTGTTATTCTCAAATACCACCTGATTATACAAAATTTAAATTAGGAGATATGGTAAAACATAGTAAATTTGGAAAAGGAAAAATTATATCAATTATAGGCGAGGGAAAAAATAAAAAAGCAATAATATTATTTGCTTTATATGGACATAAACAGCTATTATTAGAATATGCAAAATTAGAAAAGATTTAATAAATACATCGTATTTATTAAATCTCCTTCTAAATATTATAATTTATATAATATTATTATTTAATATAACTTACTCTATTAACAAACTATTTATTACTATATAAAATTTTAATTAAAATATAAGATGCATATTAGATGATTTTACATTATGAGTTAAAGCACCAACCGAAATACCATCAACTCCCGTTTTTGCATACTCAACAATATTATCATAAGTTATACCACCCGATGCTTCAATAAATAACTTCTTACCATTAACCGAACTTCTAATTAAGTCAACACATTCCACTATTTGTTTAGGACTCATATTATCAAGCAATATCCCATTTATATCAAACTTTAATCCTTCTAATATCTGTTCTTTCGAAATAACTTCTAATTCAATATTTATATCATTTTTCTTATTTTTAAATACATTTTTTAAAGCCTCTGTTACCCCGCCTGCCGCCGCAATATGATTATCTTTTATTAATATATCAGTAGCTAAATTAAAACGATGATTGTAAGCGCCGCCAACTCTCACTGCATACTTTTGAAATAATCTCATCCCCGGTGTAGTTTTACGAGTATCGTAAACATTAACACCATAAGGTTTAACTAACTTCACATACTTATTAACTTGAGTGGCAACTCCCGATAAACGCTGAATAATATTTAGCATTACTCTTTCCCTAGAAAGAATATATGAAGCTTCACCTATTATTTCTGCAATAATAACTCCTTTTTCTAACTCGTCACCATCCTTAACAAATATATTAACATTGCATTCCTTAAATATAACTTCAATAATACTCTTGCCCGCAAAAATTAAACTCTCTTCTGCTTCAAGTTTAGCTTTATAAATAGTATTTTTAGGGACCGTAAACAAAGTCGTATAATCTAAAAATGCACCATCTTCTTCTAAATATTCATTTAACTTTTTCTCTATATAATCTGTCGGTAAATCAAGTATCTGATTATATATAACTATCATTATTTATATTTATATTTATATTTATATTTATATAAAAAAATTATATCTCGATATTATCTTTTATTATTTCAAAAGTAGCTTCTCCTATGCCCTTTACTTTCATTATATCTTCTTTTGACTTGAATGGAGTTTTTTTTCTAAACTCAATTATACGTGCTGCCGTTTTTTCACTAATTCTATATAACTGCTGTAACTGCTCTGACGAAGCAGTATTTATATTAACTATACCTTTAAAATCTAATTTAGATATACTTGTTTTTTTATAATCTTTTATAATTGTATCAGCTGCTTTTAAAGCAGGAACCGGCTCACTATTAAAATTAGAGCCAATAAAAGTTGTTTTATTAACTTCTGCTAAGCTATCTAATGTATTAAAAAGTTCATCCTTGTCTGTTAATTGATATTCAATGTCAGAAAAAAAGTTCTTGTAAATTCCACCTATTAACAATCCTACCGCTAAAATTAAAATAATATAAATTTCAGAATCAGCAATCCCAAATTTTACTTTTATCTTATCTTTTATTTTCTCAAAATTAAAATTCATATTATTTTTCTTAACTATTCACAAAAAAAACACAATATAACTGCTAAGATATCTAAACTTTTATGCTATATTTTATTTTTAATAAATACTTTTATAACTATTTTTTTAATTAATTTTTCTTAATAAATAATTAAATAAATTTACTTTAACTATTCCCCTGAAATAGTCATTTCGTCAATTTTAAAAGTAGGTATTTGTTGTGCTTTTTTCTTGTCAGGATTGTTCGCTATCATTTCAATCCCATTTAACATATTCACAATATTACTTGAAATTGTAATTTCAGATACAGGATATGTTAGTTCCCCATTTTCTATCCAAATACCATAAGCACCCTTAGAAAAATCTCCTGTCGTTGTATTTGTTCCTTGTCCTAACGTTTTTAATAATAATAATCCTTTTGACACTGACTTTATTAAGTCATTTTCAGAATATTTCCCTGTTTCTAAAATTAAATTAGAAGTTCCTGACGCAAATCCATTAGGCTTTAATCCTAATTTTTTTGCCGAGTAAGTACTAAGTAAATAATTTTCTAATACTCCATTCCTAATTATAGTATTTTTTCTCGCCGGAATACCTTCGCTATCAAAAGGTCTTGTTGCTGGACCGCCAACTATTAAAGGATCATCAATTAACGTAACATTTTTATTTGCAATTTTTTCATTTAATTTATCTGCAAAAATAGACTGTTTCATAAAAACATTACGTCCATTTAAACATTGAAGCATAAATCCAATAATTGCCGGCGCAATATACCTATCAACAATAACAGGTACTGTTTGAGTTGGTACTTTTTTTGAATTTTGTAACCATATAGCACGCTCAATTGCAATTTTTGCAATCTCTTCAATTGACATTAAATTTTTAGGCGTCCTAGCGGTATCATACCAACCATCTTGCGTAGCAGTTGCATCATGGCCCGCTTGCAAATAAACTCCAATATTACAACTTGAAGTTTTATAACTTCCCGAAAAACCATTTGACAATGCTAAAAAATACTCACCTTCATAAGTGCCGTATCCTGACCCTGCCGAAAGAGTAATACGATTGTCTTTTAAACATAATTTTTCTAATTCTCTAGCTTGATTAATTTTTTCTTCCGGTGAAAGACTATTTATATCAACTGAATATAAATTTAATTTATCAATGTCAATATTAGAGCTCTCAAACTCAGGAAAAACTAATGATTCATCTACTGATGAATATCTCGCTCTTTCTATTGCATTATTTAATAAACGATCTAATGTCTCTTCCGATAAGTCAGAAGTCGCTGCAGTAGCATTTTTATTATCAAGATTTACCGATAAAGAAAGAGTTGTCTGTACTGATTCTTGAAGTTCTTCTACTTCACCATTTCTAATTCCTACTTCAAAAGATTTACCAGTACTAATAGATACTTTTAAATCAGCACCTTGTCGTTTAGATTTTTTTACTAAATTTTCTGCAAGTATAAGATAATTTTTGTTTGCCATTTATTCTATTAAATAATTAATTATTCTATTACAAATTTAATTTCAAATATACAATTTTTTAAATAAAAAGACAAATTTTTTACATAAGAAATAACAAGTATTTTTAGTAAAAAATTTGTCTAATATATACATTAAATAACAAAATATTGTATTTATATCTTAACTTATATCTTATATTTTAAAAACTTATAAATATATTCCTTTTGCTTCATTTAATAGTTTAATTAACTCTTTGAAAATAGGTTCTTCTTTTGTTTTAAAATATTTTTCTAATTTTTTTAGAACTTTTCCCTGAGGAAATAATATTGGAAAAATCTGTTTAATAATTTCTTCATTACTAAAAAGTTTTTTATATGTACACGGCAACAAATCTTTTATTTCTTCAAAAACATCTCTTGCATTTAAATCAAAATTTACTTCTGGCATTTCAGATAATGTATCTTTCCATTTACTTAAATGTTTTATAAACTCTCGCCATATTTCAATATTAAATTCTTTTATACCATCTTCTGTTTTATTAAATAATTCACAACCATAATATAGTTTCGGAGTACACTTATAATCATATGACATTGTTTCTATACGTTCAAGATAATATTTTTTATTTTTAGTTAAAGAATCATCAATAAACCACATTATAGGAATTATTTGAATTTTATTTTTATAATTTTGAGAAAGTAAAAAAAATTTATTTTCAAAATTATCAAATTGTCCTATTTTCTTAGTACTATCATGATCATCACGAACTTTCTGTTCAATCATATAAATAATATTATTCTTTTTAAATAATTGATCAATATTATACTCTTTATTATATGCATCCTTAATACGCTTATTTTGTATAACCTCAAAACCATATTTCTTAAAATATTCTTCAAAAATATATTCTAATACAGATCCAAAACGAATTTCATGAGATTGTGTAATATTTTGAATTATTTTTGTTTTTGGCTTTGTTGGTCGGAAGAGACCTATATACCGTTCAGGACTATCAGATATTTTTTGTAATAAGTTTAAATAACTATTTTCAAATAACCTTTTGTTTAATTCTTTCTTAAAAAAATCATATTCAATAATCATAATAGTTCTCCCTATTTATCTTCATTTGCTATATATCTTAATTTATCAATCAATATAAACTCATTATTATAATAAACATAAAAATAATTCCACCCATTATTATTTGATAAATTTAAAAATTTCGCTGACATTTTATGTATAGATAATTCATTATTATTTTCTAAATCACAAACATTCCCATTTGATAAAATCTTAACTTTATTTTTCTTATCTCTACTATACATAAAATCATTCTCTTTTATGTATCCCCTATTTATTAATTCCTTAACTGATATTTTAGGCGGTTTTACTTCTAATTCCATATTTGAAAAAATATCCGTTTCTACTAAAGTATTGTTAATCCTTTTATTCGCATACTTAATATAAAACTCATCTTTTTCTATTCCTATAAAATGTCTACCTAATCTATATGCAACAACTCCTGTTGTACCTGTTCCAAAAAATGGATCTAAAATAACATCGCCTACCGCCGTTGAAGATATTAT
Source organism: uncultured Hyphomicrobiales bacterium (assembly GCA_964472015.1). GTDB lineage: Bacteria > Bacteroidota > Ignavibacteria > Kapaibacteriales > UBA2268 > JAAYTD01. Next base: position 56,186 of record CAYYIP010000011.1, read on the forward strand.
TATATTATATAACAATTTCTCAGGTTTTTGTGTGCTATGAACTTTTATCCCATTCTCATCTTTTAACCGCTCATTTCCAATACAAATACCTATATTCCATACACTCTGCATCTGTTTCCCTCCATTCAATTCTTTCATTGTTTTATAATTAAAATGATACTTAGAATTTTTATTTTTAGAACACCATAATAATGTTTCATGTGAATTTTGAAAACGCGTGCCCGCAAAATTAGGAACTGCATTAGGTTTAAACCAGATAACATCATTTAATATCCAAAACCCTAAATCTTGCATTATATAACCTAATCTATATATGTTTTGGAATGAACCTATAACCCATATACTACCATCATCTTTTAATACTCTTTTACATTCTTTTAACCATTTTTTACAAAAGTCATCATATTCTTTTAAACTATTAAATTTATCCCATTTGTCCTCAACACCATTAAATTTACTGCCATCAGTACGCTTCAACACACCATCTGTTTGCATATTATAAGGAGGATCAGCAAAAATTAAATCTATCGAATTGGTCGATATATTTTTTAATTGCTCTATACAATCACCCTTTATTATTGTATCTAAAATATCTATATTATCCATTTATTTTATATATCCTCTTATTTTTATATTATTCTTAACTGTGCGCTCTGTTCCTTCTTTAATCTATATTTTTCATCTATAATCCCATTGTTTTCTAACCTATTGGTAATCATATCATAATATTTTTTGTTTATCTCACAACTTACAAAATTCCTTTTTAATTCTTTGCAAACTACTAATTCTGTCCCTGATCCACCAAATAAAATAAATATATCATCATTTTCTACCGTACACGACTTAATCAATAATTCTACAAGCCCTACAGGAATTTAACAAGAATGAAAAGTTTTATCTTTTGATACATTTTTTACTAAATCATAATAAAACCAACTGTATGGCATACATCCCTTACTACCCATCTTTATCCTAGCTTGTATACACCTGTCACTTAAATTTTTATACGGAATAGCTACCTGATCCTTATAAAATTATTATATTTCGATTTCGTTGAATGTAAAATAGATCGTGAGCAGTAGTAAAATGCTTCGAACTATACCTATATTTGAATTATATATCCATACATAATCATTAACCGAATACGCATTATCATCTAAAAACTTAACACGCAAATAAGCATTTTGTTTAGGATAATTTATCATAAATAAATTACCATCGTCTTTTAATACTCGCATACTCTCTTTAGTTAACTCTACATACCACTTTATATAATCATCCCATTTCTTTGTATACTTTTCACCCGAATAATTTATTCCAACATTATAATCAGTATCGCCATAAATCATATTAAAAGTATTATCCGGAATATCTCTTAAAACAGATAAAATATCTTTATTAAATACTTTGTTTCGAATATCATCTATACAATACATAATTTAGACAATACATAATTAATAAGTTCTTAAATTATATCTATTTTACTAATTTAAGAAAATAAGCTTTTGTTTATAATTATTTTTTCTATACTCATTTTACTTCATAATAATAAAATTAGTAGAATATTGTTTAGACGGAGTATTTAAAACAAGTATATAAGCCCCAACAGTAAAATCATTTACCGGAATATTAAAATTCATATTCTTTGGAAATTCATTTATATTCCATTCTTTAACTATAACTTTATTGCCTAAATAATCAATAATCGATAAATTATAATTACCTACCTCTATCATATTACACTCTATATCTAATACATCATTTATTACCGGATTATTAATAACTTTTATTTGATTTGAAGCTGTATAACTTATTAATCTATCTCCACCCTGCCTGCATATATCTATTGTTAAATATCCATTTTCAATACTTATATCACTCATTAATAAAGAACTATGTAAAACAATGTCTTTAATGTCAATTTCAGTAGAATCAACTTCACCAAGTAACACATCACCACTTAATTCACATAATTTAACTTCTTTATCAGGCTGTAAGTTATTTAATTGGATATTAGATAATGTAATAATTCTTTTATTAAAGTCGTTATTATCAATACTTATACTAATATCACCATTTGAAACTGCTTTTGGATAAAATAAAGTCCTATTATGCTCTAATACTAATTTATCTATAATAAAATTATCAATTATATTAGGAGTAATAGTTACAAAAATAGGGATCTTATAATTAGTAGTATTTGGTGAAACATTATAGTTTTTAGATACTCTTAATGTTATTTTATCACAAGGGATAACATTTGCATATAACAGTACTTTTATTGTATCTTTACACTTATCAGTATCCTCATATTCAAAAGCAATATATAAAGTATCAAATTTTTCTCCCAGTGCTTGTGCTACAAAATTTACCTTCACATACACATATTTACCTATATCTAATGATATTCCCGCTAAATTATTTGCTACCGCAAAACCATTATTCGAATTCTTCAAATATATGTTATCAATAATTAATGAATAATCACCTAAATTATCTAATTTTATCTCCATACTTTTTTCAGTAACTCCACAAAAAGGAATATCCTTAAAATCCATTTCATCCGGTGTTACTAATAACCCCATATTTATTGTTCCTTTTAATGGAATTTGTATAGTATCTACTTTCCCATCTGCAAATACTTCAACTAATAATGTAGCATATTTTTCACCAACCGTCGCACCTTTTGACTTAAACATTACAACAACATCAAACTGTTCACCTTTATTTAATACAATATTAATGTCACCGACTTCGAAAACCTCAAATAAATCCTTGTCTATACCTTCAATTCCAATCACTTTTCTAATAGTAACTTCCGTTTCACCTCTATTTATTATTACTGCATCTTTTGTATTAAAATTATTACATTTAGCAGCAAGTGGCTCAAATATTACAGTTTCAAAATATATATCAGACTGTATTATATTCCCAAAAATAATACCTTTATAATCATTACATTTAGTAGAAACCATAAAACTATCTTGGAAAATACCAACTTCACTATCTATTTTTGGAGTTATAGTAACTTTTATTTCAACACTTTCGTTTGCAGGAATAATAATAGGAAGCGCAGGTTCAAAACTATAATCTACTTTACTATTATTAAATGAAATATTCGTAATTTCTTTGTCCAATTTACCTATATTTTTTATTGTTAATACTTCTACCTTAGAACTACCAAGCGGAATTGTCCCCACATTAATGTTATCTCTAGATAACTCTATATCCTTATCTATACCATACGAAAGCGCAACACAAATCTTTCCACCATTACTATTAACACACAAATAACCGTCTAAATTATAGTTCCCTACATTTTCTATATCATAGTTAGTGGAAACAACATATAAAACCGAATCACCCGGCTCCAAAACTATATCATCTTTAGGTTGCTCTATAATTTTATAAGCACCTTTAATTGTTTCGTTTTCTATATGTGCAGGGACAATAATTTTAAAATTTTGTTCCGACTTGTGTTCGTTAATAATCCATACACTATCTTTTTTGTCCTCACATTCTATAATTCCAAAATCTATCTTACTTTTATCTGCATATAGTGAAAATTTCACACTTTCACCCTGAATAGGAAGTATCGCCTCGCCACGACATCTTATATAAGATTCTCCAATAGGAATATTAATAAATAATGTATCTTTTATATTTTTAGAACCAATAATTGGTCTAAATGTAATTACTACATCAATCGTCCCTCCTATTTTCATTAAAATTGGAAGTGAGGGCGTTATATTAGAAATGAAAAAATTACTACCATCAGCAAAAGAAAAATGTTCCTGTCTTATCTCAACCTGATAACTGCTTTCGTTCCTTATAGTAACTACAATGGATGTATCATTACCAACATAGACTTCGCTAAAAATTAACGGATTTTTATCAAAAGAAAGCTTTGTTTCAACAATAGAATATTCTATTACTAATAAAGTATCTAAATAAGTTCCACATTCTTTATATTTTGCTATACAATACGCTTTATAAAAACCTGCTGGTTTATTTACATTTACTAACCTGATATTAATATCTTTTAATGCAAGCGGATCTATAACACCATATTCTACGTTACAAATTATATCTGGATCAGTTACAAAAACTTCCAATAAATCTAATGATATTTCACTAGAATTATTTTTTAACATAAAACTTGTGGAATAATTAACTTCTTCATTTCTACAATAAGTACCTAAATTAATAATGCTTATTTCTTCTAATACTCTGTTTAATACTTGAGTTTCTATATTGTAAACTTCTAATTCAATAGGAAATATACAAGGATTTTCACGTAATGAATCATTATGCCAAATTACTAAAGTATCATTATATATTCCAGGACTTAAATTATTAGGAATTGTATATGTAATTTTAACATCTAAAAAAGCTTGTTCTGTATTTTCTAACCTTAATTTAGTTGGAATTATATAATTATTATTTTGGTCTCTTTCAACACTCGAACCCATAACAATATTAGCTTTTCCAAAAGAAAGAGTAGAATTAATTTTATCATTCCAAATAATTAAATCATCATCACCTATATTATAAATTTTTGTAATATCAAAAGATATTACATTATCTTCACAATTTAATATTCTATATTTTAATACACTATCTTTATCATAAGATATATAAGGTGTTTTTTCTACTTTCAAAACATTAGCACCTGCTTGTGCCATTAAGTGTGATGGTTCATCAACATAAGTTCCGGAAACACGTTTATTTGTTTGAACCGCAACAATATAAAATAAAGTATCCCCATCATACCTAAATATATTATCATTTATAGTATATGTCCAATTTCTACCATATACACTACCTAGGAACTTCCATTCATTTTCGTTTAGTCTTCTATAATATAAATCTCCTGACCCCGAGCCTGTTAAATTTAACGTTTTTGTTTTATTTACGTAAGATGAAGTATCTGTTGTAATTATAGAGAAAGGTGTAACCGGACATTTTATATATACCGGATCATCTACCGATTCAATCCTAACGTATCCAAATCCTGCCGTATCATTTCCATTTATACCGCCCGTAACATCAAGCAATCCTACAGTTGATTTTACCTTAGACGATACTATAATCCCACCACCGGATCCCGAACCACCATTACTATTACCGGCATTGTTTGTACATTGCCTACCATTTGCCCCTCTCGCATTTATACTAAAATTTTCATTATTTAAACGTGCAAATATAGTAATAGCACCACCGGCACCACCGCCATAACCGGAACAAGCATCTTTTATAGAAAACCCACCATCAGGTTTAGGATTACCACCAGCACCGCCACTTCCTCCTGCTAAAGGAATTAACATTTTATTTCCATGGATTTTACCATCTCTTTGTGTTGCACCAGAACAATTAGTACCATATGCCGCAATGCCACCACGTTCTCTATCTTTACTACCACTACCGCCACCATAACCACCTTCTCTATCATCATTCCAACTCCCTACACCGGATTTACCAAACGGATGCCCCGTACCACCACCTGTCGCTTCATATCCTTCTCTACTCACTCCTTTAACACCATTTAGACTATTCCCCGCATGATTTACTGCACTCTGCGGAATACTTACTAAACTGCTATCAATACTCCCCGAACCTGTACCACCACCTAATGTTGAATATCTAACGGTGCCTAATATACCCTTATTATTAATTCCACCTACACCACCGCCGGTAAATCCATTACCACCACGTAAAATACTATCCTCTAATTTAATATTTTCGTTATTATCGCAGAAAGCACCGCCACCGCCACCGCCACCTACACCACCATCTTGTTTATAAGCTGCAACAGATATATTAGTATTTAATTTAATCCCGCTTTTAATATTTCCCATAGATAGTATAGTAAAAGGTAAATAACCTTGATTGCCAGGTGTATTTATATCACAATCTTCTTTAGATATAAGATACATCCTATCATCAAATATTAAACTATCTACTATCATAGCACCACGAGGGGAACGTAAACCCAAAGGTGGTTCACCTAAAATAAAACCAGATGATTTAGAAATATCACCTAATGGACATGGTAATACTACATAAAAATTAAAAGTGTTTACTAAATTGCCATTTTCATATAATCCAATAGGAATATGTAAACCTTCATCCCAACGCCAACTTTGAGGCTCTAAATATGGATTTACAAAAATTTGAGAAGAAATTAAACGACCATGCCAAGAAACACTTAAAGGACCAAAAATAAGTTTCCATTCATCATCAGCATTTATAGTCTTTAAATAAAATCTGTCTAATGCAGGAGATTGTAAAAAATTACCATCATCACCAAAGGCACCTACAGAATCAACATGCGCAATAATCTCAATATATACATTCATCCCCGGCGTACCTATATCCGGAATCATATAAGCAGCTTTATTCTGCGCTGATATATTTGCTGATACATTAATATTAATAAATAATATTAAAAATAATAGCTTTGAAAAAAAATATATTTTGGATCTCATATAACTCTTTCTCCTTATAATTATAACAATTAATATAATTACGCAAATAAAAATAATTAATTAATATATAAATAATATAATTATATACTTAATATAAATATATACTTAACTTTTTAATATTGTATAAAAATTTTATAGCTACTATAATATATATTTTATAACTAATTATGTAAAAATAAATATAATACTTTTTTTTATTATATCAAAAATATATTTTTTACTATAATACTTATTCATTTTACTATAATAGTATTCATATATATATCAAAATATATATCTTGTAAATTATATTTATAAAATTATTTATAGATTTAAAATATTTGTATAATTTAATAAAATATAAAAATAATAAAAATAAAAAGCAGTTAAGATATACATTAACATATACCTTCACTGCTATATATACTTATTTATTATTTATTTGTTATCTAATATTGTTATTTTTTTATTATTTTTTAATTAAACTAACTAATTATTTTATTTCATTATAAGATATGTTTTTATCTTCACAACTTTTATAAGCATCTTTTGTCTCAAATTCTAATGTAGAATGAGTTATTTCAAACTTTTCTAAACTATTTTTTATATTTCGCTTAATTATTTCTAAATTATTCACGTTATCTATAACAATATGAGCAGTTAAAGCATTTTCAGTTGTACTAATAGCCCATAAATGTAAGTGATGAACATCAATAACCCCATCTTCTTTTTGTATCATCTCTAATATATTTTTAGTATCCATTCCCAAAGGAACACCATCCAAAACAAGCTGTAAACTATTACGTAACAAGTTAAAAGACGAAATTGATATAATAACCGCAATTATTAATCCAACAATAACATCAACAATATACCATTGAGTAAATAAAATAATAATTCCTGAAATAACCACACCTATTGATACAAGTGCATCCATTAACATATGTAAATAAGCACCCTTTACATTTAAGTCTCTATCTTTATCTTTTAAGAAAAATAAAGCAGTTATAGCATTAATAACAACACCTATAACCGCAACCCAAATTATAACTTCACCTTCTATATACTGATTAGAATTTATTTTTTTTATACTTTCCGATATTATAAATCCCACCGCAGCAAATAATATTATTGCATTAATCAAAGAAACAAGAATCGTACTTTTTTTATATCCATAAGTATATTGTTTATTAGCTGGTAAAATTGATAATCTAAACGCTAACATTGCAAGTACCAAACTTGCAACATCACCTAAATTATGTCCAGCATCAGAAAGCAAGCCCAATGAATTATAATAAATTCCAAAAATAAATTCTATAATAATAAAAATAATATTTAATACAATTCCAATAATAAAAGATTTATTTAACGAATGTATATTATTATGCTTAATATTATAATTATGATGCATATATTAAAGTATAACAAATTACTTCAAAAAAATATATCCAACATTTAATAGTACAATATTTTCTGCTATAGAATTTGTCCCCCATACTCTTATTTTATATCCTACATTAGCATATAAATTTTCAGTAAATAATATTCTAAAACCAACACCTACATTTGAATATTTTTCATATAAATTAGTACGCCAATGACTTACTTTGTATTCATCTTTATAATCTCCAAGTGACCATATATAATCAACACTTAAATATATTTCTGTATTTTTTACACTTGAAAATCCAAAGTGAAAATTAGTTAAAATCCTATCAGAAAAATCACCAGCTCTATATTCATAAGCGCCTGTTAAACCTAAACGTACCGTTGAAAAACTACTAAAAATACTTCCTCCAAACATTAATTCTGTTTCGCGTCCTAATTCTATGTGCTTGTTATTCATAATATCAGTTGTAGAATCTGACTTACTTTTATATTTATAAATAGGGAAATATAAATTAGAAAATATTTTAAAATTTATAGGCTTAATATCCATATCAAACACATTTATTCCTAGCGAAATTCCGTCAAGTCCAAATCTTCCATCTTTATTACGTGTATATCGTCTAGAATAATTTAAAGAATCATACATAAATTTCTCTTCAATAGAAGTACTTACAAAAGGTAATTCTAAATTAATTGTTTTAAAAAAAGAAACATCTTTAATAAAACAAACATCAAAAGGATTGTATACCTTAAAATTTATATAATATACTTCTTGTTCAAAATCAGTAGTATAAGGATAAGCCATATCAACCGTATCATCATCAGCTC
>CAYYIP010000012.1:0-57296 GCA_964472015.1 uncultured Hyphomicrobiales bacterium
CGGAGCTTACAGCGGAGCTTACAGCGGAGCTTACAGCTAGAAAAAAACAATATGAGTATTGTAGAGATAAAATATTAAATTTTGATAAGAATGATAGTAATGTTCAATGGAAAACTTTGGAAGAAGTATTTCATATAAAAAATGGTTATACTCCATCAAAAAAAATAAAAGAATATTGGGATAATGGTACAATACCTTGGTTTAGAATGGAAGATATTAGAAAAAATGGAAATATATTATATGATGCAATTCAACATATAACAAAAGAAGGAATTAAAGGGAAATTGTTTCCTGCAGATTCTATTATATTAGCAACTACAGCAACTATTGGAGAACATGCATTAATAAAGGTTGATTTTTTAGCTAATCAACGATTTGTATGTTTAACAAAAAAGTCTAATTATTCTTATATAAATAATATGTATATATTTTATTATATGTTTATTATAGGCGAATGGTGTAAGAAAAATATAAATGTTTCTGGATTTCCATCCGTTAATATGACTGAATTTAAAAAAGTAAAATTTCCTATTCCTCCTCTTGATATCCAAGAACGTATAGTTTTTATCCTCGATAGTTTTTATTCTTTTTGTAATGATATAAGTATAGGTTTACCTGCAGAAATAGAAGGACGTAAAAAACAATATGAATACTACCGTAATAAATTGTTAACATTTAAATAATTATAATATTATTTTGTAATATTAAGTATAATATTAAAGGTGAATTAATCTAAGGCGTTTTTTATTATGTCAAAATTTAATATTATTGCACAGACTGCAGAAAATACTGTTATAACAGAATATGAAGTAAAAAAAACTCCGTCTTCTGATGCTTATCAAAGTGAGGCTGATTTAGAAAAGGAATTTATTAGTTTACTTTGTAAACAAGGATATGAATATCTAAAAATAAATAATGAATCAGACTTAATTACTAATTTACGTAAACAATTAGAAAAGTTAAATAATTATAATTTTTCTGATTCTGAATGGAAAAGTTTTTTTGATAATTATATTTCTGAAGGTGATATTGAAGACAAGACAAGTAAGATACAAGAAGATTATATTAAAAATTTAGAACTAGATAATGGAACTACTAAAAATATTAAGTTAATTGATAAAGCAAATATTCATAATAATATATTGCAAGTTATAAATCAATATGTTGCAGACGAAAAAAATATCTTATCTTCTGGTAAACCACCAAAATATTCTAACCGTTATGATGTTACTATACTTGTAAATGGGTTACCTCTTGTACATATAGAATTAAAACGTAGAGGTATACCTATTAAAGAAGCATTTAATCAAATAAATCGTTACCAACGTGATAGCTTTTGGTCGGGATGTGGTTTGTTTGAATATGTGCAGATATTTGTTATTTCTAATGGGACAAATACAAAATATTATTCTAATACTACACGTTTTAATATTTCAGAACAATTGTCCTCTAAAAGAAAGAAAATAACTACTAATAATAGTTTTGATTTTACTTCGTATTGGACTGATTCAAAAAATTATGTTATTTCAGATTTAATTGATTTTACTGAAACATTTTTTGCAAAACATTCTTTACTTAATATACTTACAAAGTATTGTGTTTTTACATCTGAAAAAAAACTTATGGTTATGCGTCCATATCAAATTATTGCTACTGAACGTATTTTAAATCGTATAATAAGATCTAATAATAATAAAAAGTATGGTACTAAGGACGCCGGTGGGTATATTTGGCATACTACAGGTTCTGGGAAAACTTTGACTTCATTTAAAACTGCAAGTCTTGCCTCTAATTTGTCTAATATAGATAAGGTCTTATTTGTAGTAGATCGTAAAGATCTAGATTACCAAACTATGAAAGAATATGACCGTTTTGAAAAAGGTGCTGCAAATAGTAATGCTACTACAAATATATTGCGAAAACAGTTGCAAGATACTAATGCTCGTATTATTATAACAACAATTCAAAAACTTTCAAATTTTATAAAACAGAATAAAAAAAATAATAATAAAAACAATACAGCAAATGAAGTTTCTAATAAGCATATAGTAATTATATTTGATGAGTGCCATCGTAGTCAATTTGGTGAGATGCATAAATTAATTACAAATTATTTTAAGAAATATTATTTATTTGGTTTTACTGGTACACCGATTTTTGCATCTAATTCTTCAGTAGTAAAAGCTAATAATTTTTTCTTGACAACTGAACAAATATTTGGAGAGCAAATTCATTCTTATACTATTGTAGATGCTATAAATGACAGTAACGTACTTCCGTTTCGTATTGATTATATTAAGACTATGGATAAAGAAGAAGAGATTGAAGATGAAATGGTATTGGATATTGATCGTAAAAAGGCAATGATGGCCCCTGAAAGGATAAAACTTGTAACTAAATATATATTAGAAAATTTCAATAACAAAACATATCGTAATAATAATACTTATTTTTTTAATTATCTTTCAAATATTACAGACCTTTTATCTGCAAAATATGGTGAAGAAAAGGAAGAGAAAATTACAAAATCTATTACTGGTTTTAATTCTATTTTTACAGTATCCTCTATTGAAATGGCACAATTATATTATAATGAATTCAAAAAACAGATGAAAGAGGATAAAACACGAGAGCTAAAAATAGCAACTATATTTAGCTATAATGTAAATGAAGCTGGTTTAAATGCTGATTATGATGGTGTTCTAAATGAAGAAAATCCAGAAGATACTAATAAACTCGATAAGAATTCTCGTGATTTTCTTAATACTGCTATAGAAGATTATAATAAGATGTTTGAAACTAGTTATGATACAACTGGTGAAAAGTTTCAAAATTACTATAAAGATGTATCACTACGTATGAAAAATAAAGAATTAGATTTGCTTATTGTAGTTAATATGTTTTTAACTGGTTTTGATGCTACTACTTTAAACACCTTATGGGTAGATAAAAAATTAAAGATGCATGGTTTACTTCAAGCCTTTTCCCGAACTAACCGTATATTAAATAGCGTTAAAAAATTTGGTAATATAGTATGTTTTCGTAACTTACAAAAAGAAGTTGAAGAATCTATTGCTTTATTTGGAAATAAAGATGCCTCTGGCATTGTTCTTATTCGTAGTTTTGAAGATTATTATGAAGGTTATAAAGACGGTGAAAAATCATATCCTGGTTATAAAGAATTGATAAATAAATTGGAAAATAATTTTCCACTACAAAATCAAATAATAGGAGAACAAAAACAAAAAGAATTTATTGCTTTATTTGGTTCTATACTTCGTATGCGCAATATATTAACTTCTTTTGATGAATTTAAAGATAAAGAATTAATTACGGAACGTAACTTGCAAGATTATTTGGGTAAATATCAAGACCTTAGAGATGTATGGAAACGAAAATATTCAGCAACAGAAAGTACAGATATAATTAATGATATTGTTTTTGAAATAGAATTGATAAAACAAATAGATATTGATATTGATTATATTTTAAATCTTGTAGATAAATATTATAATACACATTGTGAGGATAAAGAAATAATTGTAAATATCAAAAAAGCACTATATGCTAGCCCAGAACTACGCAGTAAGAAAGTATTGATTGAGAATTTTATAAATAATATTAATAAAGATGGTACAGATGATGTGCAAACTCAATGGTCAAATTATGTATCGAAAGAACGAGATGAAGAGTTAAATAATATAATAGAATCTGAAAACCTAAACAAAGAATATACACTTAAATTTATTAAAAAAGCATTTGAAAATGGGGAACTTCAAACGTTTGGCCAAGATATTTGTGAAGTGATGCCACCAATTTCTAGATTCGAACCTGATTCTAAATATTCTAGTAAAAAATCTGCAATTGTAGAAAAAATAACAATTTTCTTTGAAAAATATTTTGGACTTAGAGTACCTTTCTTTTAAATAAATATTTTTACTAAACTTAATATGTAAAAAATAAGTATAAAAAAAGAGAGTTTTTAACTCTCTTTTTTATTAATAATATTTCTAATAATTAAATTAATAATACCTCTAATAACAATAACTTTACTAATTTAATACATAAAATAATTTAATTTTTGCAAAAATATCATTTATATCTATAAAATTTTAGGTAAATTAACAATTGCATTCTGCATTATATATTCTTCAATTTTTTAATTATTTGGAAATATAAAATTATGATTTATGGCTATATTAGAGTTAGTACAGATAAACAAACAGTAGAAAATCAAAGATTTGAAATAAAAAATTTTTGTAAACAAAATAATATGACTATTTCAAAAATTGTAGAAGAGACGATATCAGGTCGCAAAAGAGTCGAAGATAGAAAGCTTGGAAGTTTATTAAAAAAATTAAGTAAAAATGATATAGTTATTTGTACAGAACTTTCTCGCTTAGGCCGTAATCTTTTAATGATAATGGGAGTATTAAATGAATGTATGAATAGAGATATCCAAATATGGACTATAAAAGAATCATACAGATTAGGAGATAATATTAATTCTAAAGTACTAGCTTTTGCATTTGGATTATCCGCTGAAATAGAAAGAAACCTAATTTCTCAGCGTACAAAAGAAGCTCTCGCTAGAAAAAGAGCAGAGGGAGTTGTTTTAGGACGACCATTAGGGAGAAAAGCTTCATATTATAAATTAACAGGTAAAGAAAATTTAATAATGTCTTATATACAAAAAAAATATTCTTATAGTAAAATGGGCAGATTATTAAAAGTAGATAGATCAACAGTTACTAATTTTATTCGCAGACGAAACTTAAAAAATTCAAATATATAATATATTTTTTATCTTAATTAAATTTATTTTCTTTAATTTTTGTATAAAAAATATAAAAAATTATTATTTTTGTTAAATAAAAAACTATAATTATATCAAATATGAATTATACACGTAAAAATATAGAAAAAGATAAACTTTCTTTTTTAGAAAAACTTTATATTCCTGAAATAGCTCACGGAATGGCTTTAACATTCAAAAGAATGTTAGAGTTTCCTAAGATGACTCGTCAATATCCTGAAGAACGTTGGATACCAACCGGTTCCTATCGCGGTCGTCCTGTTTTGGTAGTGGATAAAAATGGCGTTGAACGTTGTGTAGCTTGTGGATTATGTGCCCGAGTTTGCCCCGCAATTGCAATAAATGTTCAAGCCGGCGAGACAGAAAACGATAAAGAACGATATCCAGTTACTTTTGAAATTGATATGCTACGTTGTATTTTTTGTGGTTTTTGTGAAGAAGCTTGTCCCGAAGAAGCAATTGTAATGAGTAAAGATTATGAAATTGTATTCCAAAGCCCACAAGATGCTATAATGGATAAAAAACGTCTGCTAAAACCAATAGATGAATTAAAAGATAGAATAGAATTTTTAAGATTTTATAAATAAATAATTATATTATATTACTGAGTTTAATATAAATAATTATTGTGTATAAAATTTTACTAAATAAAAAATAAACTGAAAAAATAAATAGATTTACATATAATTATGTGTAAATCTATTTTATTTAATTTTAATTGTGCAAAATATAATAAAAAAAATATTATATTTGTAATTATATTAATAAATTGTATATTGAATTTTATAATTTTTTTTAATTTTTGGAATACTATTTGATATCTAATTACTTAATTTAAATTATGTGTGTTGTTTTGTAATATACACATTTCTTTATTTTGAAACATCTCGCTTAACTATAAATATAGATAATGATAAGAAGTTGCAGATTACATAATTATAAAATTCAAATTAAATTTATTATAATCTTTTTCCTCTTTTTCGTTATGTCTGTTAGTTCATTTATTTGTTTAACAGCAAAAACAAAAGAACATTATTCTAATAATGATTATTCAAAGTATTCTAATAATTTAAATAATTCTAATCAAAATAATCAATTTTTAACTTCAATAATGTTAAATAAAAATTATTTTGATTCTCAGTATTTTATAAGTTCTTCCTTCTTATATTATCATTTTATAACTAATTCTTTAATTGCTTTATTAAATAGTGAGCAAAATTTTTTACTAAACGAATTGCAAGTTTTGTTTAACCAATATTATGGTTCTAATTCTAAAATATTACAAGAGAAAAATTCTATTTCTATAATACAGGATAACATAATACAATCTAATCAATCTGAACTATATAATCAAATTTATCAAAAATTACTATCTAATCAGTTTACTAAGTTAGTACAAGATAGTGTAATTGATGTTTGTATATATGATAATTCTATTTCTTCTGAAACCAATATTATTTTCGTTGATAGTATTCCTAATGATATTTTAGTTCAATTAGATACAACAGTTATTAAAAAAGATACTAATAAACAGGTTACTCAACTTCCCGAAACAACTAGGTATTACGAGAATTTAGATTTTGAAAGTGAAACTATCTTTGATCGCTATAAATATACACAAGATAAGTTTTTGTTTATGCAACCTCCATCAATAAATAGAAAAAGCATTGAAAAAACTGCTTTCCAAGATGTGTCGCCCGAAGGATATAAAATATCAAGTTATTTGGATAGTTTGGGACAAAATGTGTATTTAGAAGAGAAATTTAATAACTATGAATTAGGCTATAGTTATCCATTAGAATTAAATAATTATTTATCAAAACGTAAAGAAGAATTACAATCTAAGATATGGGATTCTTTAACAACTGATTATGATATAAAAAAAGCTCTTTCCCAAAAAGATTTAGCTTTTTTATTAGGTCAAGCAACTGGCTTTTCTATCCCTTTGCCTCCTAATCCCGTTTTAAATATCTTTGGTAAGCCTGAATTATCTATTAATGTTACCGGTCAAGTTAATGTTACACTCGGTTGGCGTTGGGATATGCAAAATTTAGGGTCAGCAAATGCTTTTGGTCAATCACAATCTGCACCTATGTTTGATCAAGATATTAATGTTAATGTTAGTGCCCGAATTGGTGATAAAATGAAATTTTCAATAAACCAAAATACAAATAATCAATTTGATTTTGATAATAAATTTAAAATAGGTTATGAAGGTTATGAAGATGATATTATAAAGAAAATAGAAATTGGTAATGTAAGTTTTAATATCCCATCAGTTCTTATAGGTAGTGGTACTGCTTTGTTTGGTGTTAGTGCCGATTTTCAATTTGGTCCACTCTTTTTAAAAACAATCGCCTCCCAAAGAAAAGGTCAGAAAAAATTTGTTGATGTAACAGGCGGAACTAATAAACAATATTTTTCTTTGCGTGCATATCAATATTCCGATAATCACTTTTTTATAGATACTGCTTATAAAAAAATATATAATGATTATTTTTCAACTTCTACTCCCTTGATTCCAAAATCAGGTGCTAAATTACGAATAAAACAAATTCAAGTTTGGGAAGCCGCAACCGATATAACCAATACTAATGTTGCAACAGCTGTTGCAATCGCTGACTTAGAAGGTAAAAGACGTAAACTCGGTGAAGATTGGGATGCTAGTATAAAACAGTCTACTATACAAACCGGCGTTGTAGAACGCGGTCGTTTTTCTATGTTGGATTCTATGCAGTATATAGTTGATTATAATTTAGGAACAATTACACTTAAAAATTTTAGACGTGATAGATATTATGCCGTTTCTTATAGAACTGAAGGCGAAACAACAGATACATTAGATGATGTTTATTATGGCTATTTTCACGATCAAGTTGGTTTGAAAGATACATTATTATTAAAATTAATATATCGTCCTAATTTACTACCTGCTTATAAATCTTTGTGGTCTCGACAAATGAAAAATAAGTATAGTATAGGTAGTTCAAATGTAAATCTAAATGACACTTATATAGGATTATGGTATATCCAACAATCTAACGATTCTACAGATTTATTGGAAGGTGCACCAGATAAATTAGTTACAATTTTAGGTGTTGACCAAGTAACAAATTCAACCGGTGCTGCGCCGCCAGATGGTCAATTTGATATTACAATATCTGCTTTTTTTGATCCCGTACGTGGCGAAATAACATTCCCTCATACTGAACCTTTTGGAGATGGAATACGTACATATTTTAATAAAATAGGAAACCCCGAACTTGCAGAATTATATGCTTTTGATCAAATCTATGACACCACTATGGAAGTTGCAAAGAAAAATACAGCTCGTGATAGATTTGTTATCTCTGGCGAAGTCAGCGGTAGAGCATCCAACAGAATAAATCTAGGAGTTTATAATCTATCACCCGGTAGTGTAAAAGTAACACTTGATGGCGTCGTATTAAGAGAATATGATGATTATGTTGTAGATTATTTTTCTGGTTCTTTAACAATAAGAAATCAACGTGCTTTATTACCAAATGCTAATCTTAAAGTAGAATATGAACAGCAAGATGTGTTTACAAGTTCAACTAAAACAATGGCTGGAATACGTGCAGATTATCAGCTTTTCAAAAATAGATATATGAATGCTTCAATTGGTGGTACTTTTGTGCATTATAGTCAAGCAAAAATAAGCGATAGAGCAAGATTGGGCGATGAACCAATTGCAAATACTATGTTCGGCTTTGATATTAATTTGACTAATGATGCACCTTGGCTTACTAAAGCCTTAGATATGTTGCCTTTTTATGATACCAAAGCACCATCATCATTGAATTTCTTTGCAGAATGGGCAATGGTTGCTCCAAATCCTAATAGAGTGCGTTCTGAAATAACTTGTGATAATAATGAATCAGTAGCTGAAATTGATAATTTTGAAGCCGCTATACGTTCGACTACATTAGCTACTATACCTACTCAATGGCGACATAGTTCCTCACCTATTATGCCAGAAATACTAGGAATAGATTCAACTCTCAGCGAAATAGAACAAGGTGAAATTGCTTCTAATTATCGTTCACGCTTATTTTGGTATCAATATTTTATTGCACGTGATAAAGTAACAGATATATATCCCGAAAATAAAACTTATCAATCAGGTATGCAAAATATCAATGTATTACATATAAATTTTGATCCTGCGTTTAGAGGTATATATAATAAAAATCCCGAATATTTAGATATAAAAAATCCAAATTATGATATAACAAATGTTTATACCTGGAATCCTGAAATAAGGAAAAAGACTTGGGCCGGCATGCAACGTATATTATCTTCTTATAGTACAAATTTTGATAATGAAAATATAGAGTATCTAGAAATTATGATGAGACTAGATCATTTTGAACCAGGTAGCTCTAAAATGTATATTGACCTCGGTATGATATCAGAAGATATTATTTCTAATGGTGTTGGTGATACAGAAGATGGTATTACTGAATCAAATCCTTTTCCTAATGGTATAATTGATGCCGATGAAGATGTTGGTATTGATGCTTTAAATAATGCAAAAGAAAAAGATATATATCCGTATCCTTTAAACTTAGAAGATGATCCCGCACGTGATGATTATTATTTTGATTTTGGAAAAGATGATGATAAAAGAAATTGGGAAGACTTTGTACAGTATAATAATTTTGAAAATAATTCAAAATATGCCGAGAATGGTCAATTCCCTGATAAAGAAATGTTAAATCCAAATAATGGTCAAACCGTTTCTTTAGATAATAGTTATTTTATTTATGAAATAAATTTAGATACAAATTCAGAAACAAATCCGCAAATAGTCGGTGGTAATCCAGATAAAGGATGGTTACAATATCGTATACCTATAAGGAAACCAACGTCTAGAGTAGGAAATCCACAATTTTCTAATGTACAATATGTTCGAGTTAGATTCGGTGGTGGTGCAGTAGTTGCAAGTATAGCAGATTGGAAATTAGTAGGAAGCTATTGGCAACGTATAAGTAATTTCCAAGAAGATTATGATCCTAATGATAGTACTTTATCAGTTTCTTATGTTAATTTATGGGAGAATAGTAAAGCACCAGATTTTTATACAATGCCACCCGGTGTATCTGCACCGAGACAATTGAATTCGACCGATTATACAAATGATGCACGCTTAAATGAACAATCATTGTCTCTAAATGTTAAAAATTTACGTTGGGGCGAAGAAAGAATAGCTGTAAAAATATTTAATGATCAAGATTTCTTTAATTATAAGCGTTTAAAATTCTTTTTACACGGCGATGGTTCTATGCCTTCTGAATTGTCAGCAAGTTCTAAACCAAAAGGATATGCTTTTATTAGATTTGGTATAGATTCAGGTAACTATTATGAATATCGTAAACCTATAGTACAAGGGTGGCAATCCGTTGATATTAAATTGTCTGATTTGACCGCTATAAAACAGATTAGAGATACAATGATGAAGGCTGATAGACAAACTTTTCCGGCTCCAAACGATTCAACTGCATATTTTGCAATAAAAGGTAATCCTATTTTAACTCGTGTTAAATTTGTTGGTCTAGGTATTGCAAATCCTTCTGATGCTTATCAAGAATTAACAACCACGGTCTGGGTAGATGAACTACGTTTGCTTTCTCCCGAAAATTCTAATGATTGGGCAGGTATAGCTACTTTTAGCGCTAATCTTGCAGATCTGGGAACAATAAATGCGTCTTTTTCTAATTATGAACCTAATTTTCATCAATTAGAAGAAAGATATGGTAATAGAAGTCAAACACGTGATTGGAATATTGTGTTTACAGGTAATTTGGAAAAACTAGCCCCGCCTGCTTTTAAACAAATGAGATTGCCTATTTCTTATACGCATTCCGAAAATTTTGAAAATCCAAAATATGCCGCTTCGAATGATATAGAACTATCAGCCGCAGCAGCAACTGCATATAATAATGAAATAGCAAAAGGCTCAGGACCAGAAATAGCTCAGAAAGTTGCAGATGAAGTTAAAATGAAATCTCAATCTATAAAGGTACAAGATAGTTGGTCGCTTACAGGTATTAAATTAGGAATCCCTATAAATCATTGGATAATTGAAAAAACATTGAACAATATAACCGCTTCTTATTCATATTCGCAAATTTTTGAAAGGTCACCTTTGTATCAAGAACGTTTTAATTGGATATGGAAATTGAATTTTAATTATACTTTACCACTGCCCGATATTCTTGTGTTTAAGCCTTTGTCTTTTGTTACTGATATACCTGTGCTCGGTGTATATAAAGATTGGAAAATAAATTTCTTGCCGTCTAACATATCTCTAAATTTAGATATGCAACGTAGACGACAAACTGAACAATCAAGATTCTTAGAGATGCCAAGCCCTGTAATTCGTGAATTCACTGCAAATAAAGGGATGCAATTTAATTGGAAATTGAGCCAAGGGGGAATAATATCACCTACTTTTGATTATAAATTTACAACTTTAAGTACTCTTGTGCCTTTTGAACTAGATGAAAATGGGAAGCAACGAACAGGTAGAGAATTAACAAAGGTTATAATGTTTAATGATGGAATTATAAATTTAGGTTCACCTAATAATCATAGCCAAGATTTAAATATTACACTAAAACCGACCTTGCCAAATATTATTGGATTAAATAGTTTTTTAGATATAACAAGTAATTATAGTGCTAATTATAAATGGATGGATCCATTGCAAACAGATCCGGCATTAAAAGATGCAGCAAAAAAAGCTTCAGTAAATAGTAATATACGTTTAGCTGTTGGAGTTAAACTAAAAGATATAGGAAATGATATTTTTGGTAGAAAAAAATCTGCCTTTTCAGCTAATAATAAAAAAGCGCCACAAGATAATAGCAGTTCTATGTTAAGTTATGTTACAGATATATTACAATCAATATTTTTTGACTGGGAAAATTTAAATATGACTTTTAATCAAACAAATGCTTCTATTAATCCAGGTACTTTTGGAAGTACAGGTATTGGTAATTTCTGGGGCGGATTTATTGGACGAGGAAATTTAATGTCTGCTGGTCCTAGTATGGCTTATCAATTAGGTTTAGTCTCGAATCCTCACGGTGATTTTGAGTTTGTACCATCTAATAAATTCCCATTTTTTGGATTCACAACAACAGCAGGTATTCGACCACCTAATTCTGTTTTCCAAGATAATTTTAATCAAAATACTACTTTTGATATAAAAACATCAAGAAAAATTATAGAAGGAATGAGATTAGACCTTAATTGGAAAACAACACTTGGATATAATACTAATCAAACAATTGATACAGATGAAGAAGGGAATCCAACTTATTCAAATGTTATCAAAACAGATAACTTGAATAGAACATTTTTTACTTGGCCATCTTTTTTTGGATTTAATTTGTTTGGAAGTACAATTGAGAATGTAGTTGATATCTTTGAAGCAAAACGTGCCGTTATTGATAATTCTACAATGGATAGCGTTACAAAAAACCAAGCTTTACATTCAGCTTTGTCTGAATCTTTTTATGAAGGATTAGAATCATTTTCTTTTACAAGTGGAAATGTTGGACGTTTTTTACCTAGTATGAATTGGAGTCTCAGATGGGAAGGTATTGAAAAGTGGTCGGTTTGGAAAGGAGTTATAAAACGTTTACAAATAGAACATACTTATAATTCTAATTATGTAGAAAATATACAAATTACTGATATTGGTCGTTCAGTAAATACTCAATCAATAAGTAGTGGTTTTGCGCCTTTATTTGGTTTAAACGCAAGTTTTGATGAAAAAATATTTAGAGGAATACTTACGGCAAAAATAAAACTATCAAAAATATCTACTTATTCTGCAACAGCTGCGGCAGGTGCTATTATATCTATGCAAAATACAACCGATATTACTGCAGAAGCAAGTTATGTTATGAAAGGATTCTCTTTTCCTCTTTTTGGAATAAATTTACAGAACGATTTTGAAGTATCTTTGTTATGTACATATAAAGATAATATTACAAGTACTTATGATGTACTGGATAGAGGTAGCTTTACAGGTAAAAATAAAGATGGTAGAACTTTGACGGGAAATACTCAGATAATTATTGAACCACGTGCAAGATATAATTTGAGTAAAACAATTACTGCATCTTTCTTTATAAGATATGAAGGGACTTTTAATGAAGGTGCAGCACAACCTGGGTATCATACTATGCAAGTAGGACTAGATATTATGATGAATATATCAGGCGGTAGATAAAAATTTTAGTTAATATTTCTTTTTATTATATATTTTTTATTTTATGTCAAAAAAAACTCTTGGTTTAGGAAAAGGATTCAGTGGCAAAGGCGTAGAAGCGCTAATTACTTCCTTTAATAAAGATAACAATGAAAAAAAGTATAAAGATGGTGCTACTGTTTCTAAAGATTATGAAGTTGTTGAAATAGATGTTAATAAATTATTTGTTAATATATATCAACCACGTAAAGAATTTGATAAAGATAAATTAGAGGAATTAAAAACTTCTATATTAAAATATGGATTACTTGAACCTATTATTGTAAAAGAAACAAATGATGGATATGAAATTGTTGCTGGTGAAAGACGTACGCGTGCTTGTAAACTAGCAGGATGGAAAACTATTCCTGCTATAGTTATTCCTATAAATTCTAATGCTGAACAATTAGAAATCGCTTTAATTGAAAATATACAAAGACAAGACCTAAATCCAATAGAAATAGCACAAGCATATCAAAGACTAGTAAAAGAATTTAATTATACACAAGAACAACTTGCTATAAAGGTAGGAAAAGAACGATCAACTGTTACTAATTTTATTAGATTATTAAAACTACCAGAAATAGTACAAAAAATGGTGTTGGAAAATAAAATTTCTATGGGACACGCAAGAAGTTTATTGATGCTTCAAGATAATTTGCAGATTATTGCAATTGCAAATGAAATTGTTGAAAAAGAATTGTCGGTAAGAGCTACTGAACATATAGTAAAAAATATTAGCGAAGATACAAAACAAACTAAAACAAAAAAGATAAGTAAAAAAGAATATATAATTGATACAGATGTAGAATTGATGTTGCAGGAAATACAAAAAAATCTAAGAGAAAAATTAGGAACTAATGTAAAAATATTGGTTAAAAATAAAGAAACAGGAAATATAAATATTGAATTTTATTCTTTTGAAGATCTTGAAAGACTTTATAATATTATAAAATAAATAATTATTAATAAAAATTATTAATAAAAAAATTAATGATAAAATTAATTGTTGTATTTTGATATGGTTTGTTTTTATTATAACTTAGATATAAAAAAACAGTATAATTAATGTAAATTATACTGTTTTTTGTTTAAATTTACTGTTTCAAATAAAATATATAATAATAAGTAACAAAAAGAGAAGCGACCCCGACAGGAATCGAACCTATGGCACCAAGTTTAGGAAACTTGTGCTCTATCCTACTGAGCTACGGGGCCGTCTTATTAATTTTTAGTATTATTTTTAATATTATAATAATGTTATATAAATATTAAATTTAACTAGTTAATACTATCATAATAATTTATAATAGTACGACTTCCTGTATAGTTATTATCTTGAACATCGAATAAAAAGATAGCTATATATTGTTTTACCATCTCTTCATTTATTTTTTGGAATCTAAGTAATATTGCTTTTTCAATCATTAAGTCTATATGTTCATTACTTATTAATTGTAAGGCTTGTAGTCTTGTTATAACTTCTAATGCTTCTTTTGTAAATAATTCTTTTTCATCAGGCGACATATATCTATATGTATGATTTGGATTAGACTGTAATTTTTTTAATTCACTTGTTTCATCATTCATTTTATCAGTCATCCAACTAAACGCTGTTAATACTTCCTTTTCATTAAAGCCTTGTTTATATAAACTCTTTATATTGATTTTTTTATTTTTGCTTATTTGATGTACTAGTCTAATAACCACTTCAACTATTCTTTCCGTTTTTGTTTGTTGCATTTCCAAGTCCCTCCATATATTCTAAATACATATCTTCTTTTTCTGTCATTATTTCTTTTTCTTTCTTTGTTTTATCATTATATCCAATAAGATGTAATACGCCATGAATAGCATATCTAGTTAATTCTTGTGTACAAGTTGTATTATATTCAAGAGAATTTTTTAAAGCCGTACCTACGCTTATATAAACTTCACCTTCTAATGGATCCTCTTCTAAACAAAAAGAAATTACATCTGTTTCATAATCATTATTTAAATATCTATAGTTTAAATCGCGCATAACTGCATCTGTTGTAAAAATTATATTTATTCTTGGATCTTTATAATTAGCATCTTTTAGTATTTTTTCCAATGTTAATAATATTTTTTTTCTAGACATGTATTTCTTATTGCTTTCATTAAATAATTTAATCGTTGGCCCCATAATATTATGCTATTTTATTCCTTTTTTATAAATAATAAAAATAAATATTTACAATAATATAATAATGTGTAATATTATTATTAATAACAATATTACGTTTATATATAATATTACTCTATAATATCAATATATAGTTATTTTGTTTACAAATATAAACAAAAAAATATAAACAAAAAAAAATAAAAAATTCTATTTTATATTTTCAAATAAAGACAATTGTAATGTTGATAGTAATAATGCAGGGTCTATAGTGGAAATATCTGCATTGAATGTATTTTTAGATATGTTTGCAAATATTGAAAGCCCACGATTTTTACTGATGCTTAAACAGGAAATTTTATCATTATTTCCCGCAAAAAAGAATACTTCATACGGAATTAATACTTCCATATATTGAATATTGTGTAATTCATAATATCCATAAATCGTTTGAACAGACGCCAATGTTATTATTTCATCTTGACTTTCTATATTAGTATAAATTGTGAAATATATAGATGTATTATTGTTACTATCTTTTAATGTCCAAGTATAACTATTAGATGTTATCTCTGCTTTTACTTCTAGTATGTCTTCTATTACTTTTATTTTTTCTAAGTCAAAAGGAGTATATATATGCATAATTAACCTACATTTTAAAAATTTATATGTTACTAAATAATATAATACTTAATTATTTAATAAAAGTTTCTTTTATTTATGCATTTTTATTTTTTTCAAAAATTTTATATTATTTAATGTATTTTTATTTTTTTTCAAAAATCATATTTATTTTCGTATTTTTGTACTCCAATATAAAATAATAAATGAAAAATAAAAATAATGAGGATAAAAATGAAAAATAAAAATTTATGTTTTATTATAATTGTTTTGATGTTTTTTTTATTTAAATTAAATACTGATGCTGAATATAGTGAATTGCCTTTAGAAGTATCACGTAACAATTTTAGAGAAGTAGGACTTGTAAAAACTGCAATTACAGAAGAAGGAAATACTTATATTGCTTGGCAACAAACTGAAGTTGATGATGATAATAATTCAAAAACATCTATTTATTTACAATTAATAGATAAAAATGGTAAATACTGTTGGGATAATATTGGTTTATTTATTTCTTTTATAAAAGATGTAGATTTTAATTTTTATGAAGATATTAATTTAACTACTACTGAAAATGGTGATGCAATTCTTTCGTTTGTTTATTTGCGAAAAAATCAAGAAAAAGGAATTTGTATTAATAAAATAAATCAAAAAAAAGAAATTATATGGCAGAAAACTCACCAAGATATATATCCCGAAGAAGTTAATAGTACAACTAATCAATTTTGTTTATCTATATGTGAAAATAACATAATTGTATGTAATGTAACATCTCATAAATCTTTTATTCAAATATTATCTTTGGATGGAAATATATTATTGCAAGATAAACTTGAAATAGATGCACCTATTGTAAATCCTTCTATTATAGGTAGCATAGATAGTACTTTTATATGTGTATATCGTTTAAATAAAACTTTGTTTGCTGATAGATACGAGTTTAATGGTAATGTGAAATGGAAAGCCGTTTATATAGGTAATGAAACCTGTGATGAATTAGATTTTTATGATAAAAATTATGTTTTTTCTGATGGAATAGGTGGTGCAATTATTACATGGGAAGTACAACAAAAAAATAATAATAAAAATAAAGATATATTTGTTCAACGATTAAATGCACTTGGAAAAAGATTATTTACTAATGACGGAATTAATATATCCATTGGTGAATTAAATCAAAATCATGTCACTGATGTAGATATTAAAAATAATATTATCCATATTTGTTGGAATACTTCTATATTTGGGAAAAAAAGTATTGTATTACAACGTTTAGATTTTGAAGGCAATAAATTGTATAGCGAAAATGGAATGGTGCTAATGAAAGATATAAATTTGTCTATTGATAATAAACCACTTTTTGTTGTACATATTCCAAATAAACGAGTATTAGTTGTAGTGAAATATAAAGAAATAAATGATGATATTTATGAAATGTATGCATTTAGAGCAGATGAAAATGAAACTATATTTTGGGAAAAAAAATTATATATAGAAAAAAATATTTTCCATAATCAAGTATCTACAAGTTTTTTTAATGACCAAATAGTAATAGTATGGTGTGATGAAAATCCATATATAAAGACTCTAAATAATAAAAAAATTAAAGCGATGAATTTAAGTTATAACGGAATTATAGGTCTTGATGAATCTGCTATAACAAATAATATTGATTGTATATATGCTTTTCCAAATCCAACAAAAGATTTTGCTAATTTAATGGTAAAATTAAAAATTCCACAATTTGTAAATGTTAAACTTTATGATGTTAAAGGTAATACTATATATAATAATAATGTATATCTAAATGAAGGTGAAAATTTATTAAATTTTAATCTTGGTGATCTAGTAGCAGGAAGTTATATAGTATCTATATATTCAACAACAAATAATAAATTATATAATTATTCTATTTTAAAATATTAAAATATTTTAATAAATAATATTTTGATTGTTTATTGTTAAAATTATTAATTTTTAATTAAAACGTAAAATCGTAATATAAATATGAATTCTAAAAAAAGTAAAAATATAACAGGAAATATCAAAGAAATTGTTGGCTTGAAAACTCCTATGAATTATGATGCCGAAGTTGCAGTTTTAGGAGCTATGCTTCTTAGTAAGGAAGCTGTTTCCAAAGTTACAAGTATTTTTGCTAATGATGATAAAGGTGTAAGAAAGACTTCCGATGATAATTCGAAAGTTTTTTACGATGAGAGACATAGAGAAATATATAAAGCTATTTTAGAACTTGATAAAAAAAATATTATTCCTGATATTATTGCATTACAAGATCATTTGTCAAAGCAGGGGACATTAGAACTTGTAGGCGGTTCAATTTACCTTTTGGAATTAAGTAATAAAGTTTCATCTGCTACTTTTGTAGAGACTCATGCTAGAATAGTACAAGAATATTATTTTAGACGATGTCTTATAGAACTATCAGAAGAAATATTAAGAAATAGTTATAATGAATCTGTTGATATTTTAGAAGAAATAGATAATACTGAAGCCAAAATTTTTGCTATTGCAGAAAAACGTATTCGTAAAAATTATAAAACAATGGCAACATTAGCAATGGAAACCAATAAACTTATTCAAGAATTATATGGTAGTAAGAATAAATTAGGTGTTCACGGCGTTACAACTGGCTTTAGTAGTTTAGATAGAATATTAAATGGTGGATTGCAAAAATCAGACTTAGTTATTTTAGCTGCACGTCCGGCAATGGGGAAAACAGCACTTGCTTTAACTTTTGCTCTAAATGCTGCTTTGATTGGGAAAAAACCAGTAGCTTTTTTTTCCTTAGAAATGGATAGTAAACAACTTGTTTTACGTATGTTAAGTTCAATTTCTATGTTAAATCTTAAAGTCGCTAGAAATTTAAATGATACTGAATGGGGGAAAATAGCAACGGGGATGGGATTACTTAGAGATTTACCTCTTTATTTTGATGATTCGCCATCGTTATCTATTATGGAATTACGATCTAAATGCCGTAGATTAAAAGTAGAACATCAAATAGAACTTATTGTTATTGATTATTTACAACTAGTATTATCATTAAAAGCTGAAACAAGAGAACGTGAAATATCTATAA
Organism: uncultured Hyphomicrobiales bacterium; assembly: GCA_964472015.1. GTDB lineage: Bacteria > Bacteroidota > Ignavibacteria > Kapaibacteriales > UBA2268 > JAAYTD01. The sequence goes on from CAYYIP010000012.1 coordinate 18,968, forward strand.
TTTCATCTACATTAAAACAAATAGCACGCGAACTTGAAGTTCCCGTGTTGGCTTTATCACAACTTAATAGAGGTGTTGAAACAAGAACAGGTAAAGATAAAATCCCACTGCTAGCTGATTTACGTGAGTCCGGTAGTATTGAACAAGATGCAGATGTTGTTATGTTTATTCATCGACCCGAATATTATGAAAAAAATGAAGCAACTATTGAAGCTAATCAATGGAAAAATTTAGCTCAAATTATTATTAGTAAACATAGAAACGGCGCAACAGGAATAGTAAATTTATCTTTTATACCAGAATTTGTTAAATTTACAGAACGAGAAATGAATATAGCTGCTCCAACAACAATATATAGAGATAATAATACAACGCAATATCAATATATAGATAGTAATGAAAATGTGGAAATTGAAAACGAAGACGATAAAGAGGATATTATTTTTTAATATAATATATAATATATAATATAAAAATATTTAATATTAATAATGAAAATTAGCCTAAAAATAAATTTCTTTTTCTTTTTTTATTGTAAATTCAATAGCTTTATTTAAAAAAGTAATAAAATCAAAAGTTTGTTTGAAGTTGTCAACCGTTATGTCAATAATGTCCTTGCTGAAAATTATTTCATCACTTAAAGGTTTAGTTAAACAATAATTTTTTAATTTTAAATAATTTGAATAATTAGTATCTTTTGGGAATCCATTAGGTACTTTTTTTAAACTATTATATTCAGATAAATAAAATCCTCTTGTTTTTATAGCTTTATTAATTGCTTCTATAAATTTTATTGGTTCATTTACAATTGCTGTTCTTATTCCATTCAATATTTTTTTATCTGGACAATATACACCACTATCTATTTCATTTCTTCCTAAAAAATTAGAAGAATTAGAATAATTTGCCTCAAGATGAAAATAATATCCCGCATAAGGCGATTTTTTCCCTCTTGGACAAATAAAAATACCTATATGAGTTTTATAAGGTATTTTATCTTTTGAAAATCTTAAATCACGATTTATTCTATAAGTACAATTTTGTGCAGTTAAATATTTTATCGAATTATCAAACTTGCTAATTTCTTCTATCAATTTTAATGTAAATTCTTCAATAATTTTTTTTACTGCTATATATTCTTTTTTATTATTATCAAACCATATTTTATTATTATTTTTACTCAATTCATTTATAAAATTTATAACTCTTTGAATTTCCATATTTTTTACTAAAAATTATTATTTTATTCTATTAAAAATTATTCTATTAAAAATCATTAAATCTAAAAATTATTCTTCCTATATTAATGTTATGATCATTCTTTCTTTGGAAGTTATAGTAAAATTGTAAATTAAATCCTCTAACAATTTCAATCCCCGAACTTATTTCTATTGATAATATTTTTTCTAAATTTCCATCTAAAAATTTAACCGTTTCACTATCTTTATTCCATCGTATTGATTGTAACGGATCAGCACCAGCATTAAATATTAACTCGCCTGTATCATCATATATATTAGCTCCGTGCCGAGTATAATTTATACAAAGTTTTATAGGGTAGCGCTGTCCATACCAAAAATGAAATAAAGCTGTTATTCTATCAGAATTAGGTGGAATCATAGAACTAAAAAGTATAGAGTCATTTGTATTTGAATTTTGTGCATTAAAATGAGAATAAGTATAAGGCTCTATACGACTATATTCTAATCCAAAATCAAGATTATATTTTGAAGAATATATAGCTGCAATATTTAAGGCAGTTTTATTACTCCAATATCCCGTACCAATTTTTTTTATTATTATATCATCTAAAAACCAACTTGCTTTTATTTGAAAATTATTTAAAGGTCTAATTGTTGTACTTAATCCCATCCCCGAATTATCTCTATCATGTTGAGAATGTTCTAAAGTTTTAAAAAAACTTAATGGATTTAGATAAGCTAAATCTAAATCTCTTGAATATATAACACTTTCAAAAAAATTAATTTCGCCCCATTTAGGTCTTAAAGAAAATGTATGCATAGCTACATATTTAGGTGGAATAACGGTAGTATATCCCATATCAGAAGAAGTAGGGAAGTTGATTAAACTGTTATGGCTAAATTTATATTCAAAATTAGTAAATTTTGCACCTAATGTTAAAGCATCAAATGCAGGAGATAAATTATTAATAAAAATACTTTGCTTTAAACCACTTCCCTCTAAACGTGTTTCGCGACCAATACTAGCATAAAACCAATCATATATAAAAGCAATATGAGATTCTGACATATCAGCATCACTGTTTAATTTTCTAAATTTATTGTTATTAAAATACTTAGGATCATATAGAGCAACTGAATCAGAACCTAAAAAAGTAACTGCATTAGTAATTTGTAAATAATATCCAAAGTTATTAGACAAAGTTCCAAATAAACGACTACCTAAAGTTCCTATTAGTACATTTTTCCCGTCCGTAAAATTATATATATAATCTAAGCCTGCTAAAGGATCAAGTGTTACATTGGTTTTTTTTGTTTTGTCATCTGAACGGTATCTGTAAATTGATTTTTCAACATCAGAGAACATTTTGGTTGATAAAACTTGAGTTGTGTCACTCATACTATAAAATACAACTGCTGATTCAATAGAAGTAATTTCAAATTCTTTTTCAAATCTTTTTAATGTATTTAATTCAAAAGATGTTAATTCTTTTTCTTTTTTACGAATTAATTTTAATGCTTCAGTTATTTTTGATCGCTGTAAAGGTAATTGAGATAATGAAAAATTAGGTAAGTATCCTTTTGTTTCTGCTCGTAGTAAAAAATCATATATTGGATTTATAATAGGAACATTTTCAACTTGACTTAATGTCGGTATAGTAAATAATATAAAATTAATGACTATTAAAATAATTAAGTAAAAAAAAATTTTCATATTAGATATTTATATTTAAGTAAAGTAGAAAATAATTATTAAAATTCTATGAAATGAGCAAGATGTTCAGCACTTTTTAAGTGTACCAAAGCATTATCTGAAACTAAAATTTCAACTGCTTTTTTTGCTTCTTCTAAATTTATTTTATATTTGTATGAAAAGTGCCATATATCTATAGGAGCAAATGATATCTCTAAGGCTAATAATTGCGCAATGGTAAGTTGTTTATTTTGTCTAAATAATTCCCTAGCAGTTTCTATTATTATTTTTGATTCTTCATCTACCATTTGTTTTTCAGTAAAATAATAATTATCATTTTCTAATAAATCACAAATAGGAAATCCACGTCCTTCTTGATCCAATAATAAAGGTAATAAATTTATACTTACTAGATATTTTTCATTTGGTGCAACACTATTCCATAAATCATTCCATATTTTAATATCATTTTCTTTTAACCATTCAAAAAAGAGTATTTCTTTTCTTGGTAATTTTATCATTTGATGTCCAGAAAATTCTTTCAAGATTGCTTTTATATGTTCAACTTCTAATATTAACAATATATCTTCAGGTATATCTATATATTTATTTTGTTTTATAGAAGCATAACATAATTTTATTACTTCAGTAGTGTTCATATTTAATATATAAAGATGTGTTCTCAAATATGCAAAAAAAATAAATAAAAAAAAAAAATTATTTTTAAATATTTTTTATTGTGGAAAACTTTAATTTTAAATAAAATTACTATTATAGCTTATTTATTAGAGTTATAGTTTTTTATTTGCATGTAAATAAAAAAAATATTAAATTGTAAATAAAGTTTTTAGTTGATATGTGAAATTATTTTAACAGTTTAAAATGAAGTATATAACAAAAATAATAATTATTTTATTTTTTGTATGTTTATTGTTTGATATTAATAGTATTGAAGCTGCTAAAAAAAAGAAACCAAAACGAAATAAAATTTCTAGTGAAATATCCATTAAAACTAAAAAAGAAGTTTTAATGCAACCTCTATATAAATATTTTCCATTATATAAACAATGGGAACAATATAATATATATCCTTATAATTCTTATAATGATATTGATTTTTTAAATAATTTTGACAAAAGTTCTGTTTTTGAAAATTATTCTTTGCGTATAAAACTTATAGATAGAATAAATGATTGGCTTGGTGTTAGGTATAGATATCCGGGACGTTCTCGTAAAGGTGTAGATTGTTCTAATTTTGTATCCATAATTATAGAAGAAACATTAGGAAAAATAATTACTGCTGGTGCTGCAACACAAGCTAAATTATTTAAGAAAATTGATAAAATAGAAGATCTACAATTTGGAGATCTTATATTCTTTTCAGGACGTGCTAAACGTTCTAAAAGGATAGGACATGTTGGTATATATATAAATGATGGACTTTTTGCTCATTCTTCTACTCGTAGAGGTGTTGTATATTCTCATATTACAGAAGGTAGTTATATAATAAGATACCGATGTGGCGGGAGAATACAAAAAGAAGATATAGCATTAAATACAAATAATTAATTTTAATATTTTATTATAAATATTTTTTATTATTATATTTTCATAAAATATAAAATATTATATTTATGTAAACGTCATTGAAGATAGAAATAAATATGTTTAACTTAATTTTGTTTAACTTAATTTTTAAATTGATATGACTTTTGAACTTCCAAAATTGCCTTTTGAAAAAATTGACTTACTACCTTATATTTCGCCAGAAACTATTGATTATCACTATGGTAAACATCACCAAACTTATGTTTCAAATTTAAATAATCTTATAAAAGATACTGAATTTGAAAATAAATCGTTAGAATATATTATTTTAAATTCAAAAGCTGGTATTTTTAACAATGCAGCACAAGTATATAATCATACTTTCTTTTGGAATTGTTTAACAAATGAAAAAAATAGTTTATTAAGCGGGAAAATTTTAGAATTAATAAATAGAGATTTTAATTCATTTGAAGAATTTAAAAATAAATTTTCAACTGCTTCTATAAGTTTGTTTGGCTCAGGATGGGTATGGCTAGTATTAAATAAAGAAAATAAACTAGAAATAAAACAATATCAAAATGCAAATAATCCTTTATGTGATGGGTTAATACCTTTATTAACAATTGACGTGTGGGAACATGCATATTATATTGATTACAAAAACTTACGTGCTAAATTTGTTGAAATTTTTTGGAAAATTGTAAACTGGGATTTTGTTGAAAAACAGTTACTTTCCAAATAAAATTTATTAATAAAAAAGTTTATTCTAAAAAAAAAGAAGCAAATTAAAATTTGCTTCTTTTTTTATATCTATCTATATCTATATATTTATTTATTTTTCAAAATGTTGCCAATCTTTTATAGATGTCCAATCGCCTCCCCATTTCCATCCTTTATTTTTTAAAATAGTTACTATTTCATGAGTAGAATATAATGTTCCAGCTGCTTTTTTATTGTATTTTGCACCTATCGGTGTAATTCTTTTTGATTTGCTTAAAAATGGATTTTGAAATGGATTTATGTCAATTGCACGTCCCGAAGAATGTTTTGATAATCTATTTGTTCCTGAAACAACTCTATAATTAAATGCAGATGTATTATTTTTTGCCATTGATAAACTATCATTCCAATTGTATCTTACTATTGGAATTACTTCTTGAATAGGGAATTTTATTTTTTTTATAAAATTAAAAATTTCTTTTATATCATTAGATAAATCTTTATGAATAACTATTTGTCCCTGATGTAATTTGTTGTCAAAAGAATAATATTCTACTGTTAAAAGAGTTAAATTTTTTATAATTGAATCAGGTGCTTTTGTTCCTTCTATACTTTCTGCAAAAGTCATATGAGAATCAATAATTATATCTTCTTTGTTATTGCAATAGATTTCGTTTATTAATAATATACAAATTAATAATATAGAAAATATTAATAATAATTTTTTTGTATTTATAATATTTGTATACATAAGTTTTATTTAGATATTTTATTATTATTTTTTAATTATATATTATTTTTAGCCATTGTTATTATTTATATATTATCAGTTTTTTGAATGTTAATTTCATTGTCTTTTACATTTTCTTCATTACTTTTTATATTCTCTTCATTATTTATCGATTCAATAACTTTTTTATTAAATCTCTCTTTTAATTTTTCTTTTATTATTAAAACTATAATTGAAGTAATAGGTACTGCTATTAACATTCCTATTATTCCAAATAAAGAAAGGAATATAAAAACCGCAAGTATCATCAATACAGGATGCAAACCTACTTTATTTCCTGCTATAGTTGGTTCTAATAAATAAGCATTTAAAAAATGAGTGCCTAAAATTGTAGATACTAAAATTAATATCTGTATTACTAAATTAGCATCATTAACAAATATTAAAATTATAACATTTATAATTATACTAAACAGTGAACCAAAATAAGGTATAAGATTCAGTATTCCTGCTATAATAGCTAATAAGATACTATATGGAATGTTAAATATATAAAATGATATTGAACTTACTACAAATACTATTGTTGAAGTTGTTATTATCCATCCTATATATGTTCTAAATACAATATCAAATCTTTTTACATAATAATGTATAGTTTGATTCTCCTCTTTTAATATCCATTTTGCTTTTGATTTAAATTTTCCAAAATCTTTAAGGAAATAAAATACTAATATAGGAAGTATTATTATACTTATTATGTAATTTGTTATATTAGATATACTTGAAAATAATGATATTAAAGAATTAAATATAGCTGATAATATTGTTTCTAACCGTGGTAATATTTCTTGTGTTATAACTAAATGGAATGTATTCTTAGGTATATTTAACTTTTTTAATAGTGTATCAAATTCTTTACTTTGTAAATAATATGAAAACTCTTCTACATAAGATGTTATATTTATAAGTATTGTTTGGGTCTGTTCTATTATAATTGGAATTATATAAATAACCCCTATTATAAATATAACACTTGATATTGATACTATTATTGCTGCAGATAACCAACGTTTTAATCCTCGTTTCTCTAATTTTGTTGCTAATGGATCAAGTAAATATCCAATTAGTATTGCTAAAATAAAAGGTATTAGTTGTGTGCCGATTCCGCAAAGTATCCAACCTATAAAAATAATTAATATAAATAGAAAAATATTATTAGCAACTTTATATTTTTTTCTAAAAGGATATATAAAGAAAATCGACATTAGTATCATTATTATAGCATTATATGCTATTCCTGTAATTACTAAAAATACAGAAAAAGAAACAATAGATAAAAAACTAGCAATAATTAATTGTATTGTTTGTTTTTTATTATTTTTAATAGGCGAAATATTATTTGACATAAATTAGTTAAATGTATATTATTAGCATTATTTATTAAATTTTTGTCAATTTTTATTAAATCTTTGTTAATAAAGAAACCATCTCTAAAGCAGTTGTTGCTGCTTCAAATCCTTTATTACCCGCTTTAGTACCAGCACGTTCGATTGCTTGTTCTATACTGTCAGTTGTTAATATGCCATAAATACATGGTAGACCTGTTTGTAATCCAACAGATGCTAATCCCTTAGTTACTTCTGCAGCAATAAAATCAAAATGAGGGGTCATTCCTCTAATAATTGCGCCTAAACATATTATAGCATCATATTTTTTTACTTGGGCTAATTTTTGAGCTACTAATGGAATTTCAAATGCGCCAGGACACATAATAATCTCAATATCTTTTTCTTCTATGTTATGACGTTTTAAAGCGTCTATTGCACCATCAATTAATTTTGATACAATAAAATTATTCCAACGGGAAGCAAGTATTGCAAATCGTTTTCCCCTAGCTTCGTAATTACCTTCTAATATTTTTATCATAATTAATTTTTTAATATTTATTTTTATAAACACAATTTTATTTATATAACACAAAAATACAAAAAAGAAAGTAAAAAAATATATAAAAGAATTTTTATTAATGAAATTTTATAGTTAAAAATATATGTTTGTAATTAAATTAGTTAGTTTTTTGTATTTTTGTAATATTATTATTTTATAATATTATGCATAAGTTTAAGATAAATTTAGACAATAAAATTAATAATGCAATTGTTTTTATAGAAAAAACAATACCTCAACGTATGTTTTTTCATTTTTTAAGTATTTTTATAGGAATTGTTGCAGCGTTAGTAACAGTTGTTTTAAAAACAATTGTATATTATTTAGGAGTGTTTGTTCGCGAAATAGCAAAATTAGATACTACTAATTTGTTATATTTTATTTTACCTTTAATTGGAATTATTTTAACTGTTATATATGTAAGAATTTATATAAAAGATTCTTTAGCTCATGGAGTTAGTAAAATATTGTTTGCAATATGTAAAAATGATAGTAAAATAAAAAAACATAATAAATATTCGTCGGTTATAGCAAGTACTCTTACAGTTGCTTTTGGTGGTTCGGTTGGTTTGGAAGCGCCTGCTGCATTAACTGGTGCTGCAATAGGTTCTAATATTTCAGAACGTTTTAATTTAGATTATAGAAAAAGAACTTTATTATTAGGATGTGGTACAGCAGCTGCTATTGCGTGTATTTTTAAGGCTCCTATTGCAGGAACAATATTTGCTCTTGAAGTATTAATGCTTGATTTAAGTATGAGTGCTATTGTTTCATTACTTTTAGCAGCAGTTACTGGGAGTATAATTTCAGCATTATTATTAGGACAAAATGTTGTTTTTAATTTTGTTGTTTATGAAACTTTTGAACTTCATAATATTTTATTTTATATAATACTTGGTGCTATTTGTGGGATAGTAGGACTCTATTTTACGAGAATTTTAGAATTTATAGAAGTACAAATCGCATCAAAATTAAAATCACCTTTTAAGAGAATTATTATAGGTGGTTTAGGTCTATGTGTATTAATTTTTTTATTCCCGCCTTTATATGGTGAGGGATATGAAACTTTAATGTATCTTTTTAGTAAAAATCCCGAGAATATATTAAATTATAGTATATTATTTTCTTTTTCTGATAATATATTTACATTTATTATATTTATTATTTTAATAATATTATTAAAAGCTTATGCGGTTGGGTTAACTACTGCTAGTGGAGGTGTAGGCGGAGTTTTTGCACCTTCTTTATTTCTAGGAGGATTAACAGGTTTTTTATTTGCCGTTATTCTAAATACGGCTCATATTGGTAGTGTTTCACAACGGAATTTTGCGCTAGTTGGAATGGCAGGTGTTATGTCTGCAGTGATGCACGCACCATTGACTGCAATATTTTTAATAGCTGAAATTACAGGTGGGTATGGATTGTTTATTCCTATTATTGTTACTGCTACTTTCGCTTATATAACAATATATAGGTTTGAAAAACATTCTATATATACAAAAAAACTTGCCTTAGCAGGTGATTTGCTTACTCATAATAAAGATAAAGCAGTTTTAACTTTATTAAAAATGAAAGATTTAATTGAAACTGATTTTAATACGGTCAATTATAATGCTAATTTTGGTACACTAATCCCTAAAATTATCGATTCTAAACGTAATATATTTCCTGTAATAGATGATGAAGGTATTTTTAGAGGATTAATATTTTTAAATGATGTTAGAGAAATTATGTTCGATAAGAATTTATATAATAAAATAGAAATTAAAAATTTAGCAAAACAACTAAAATCTGTTATTTATAATGATGCTTCTATGCAAGAAGTTATGGACATATTTGAATTTACGCAAGAATGGAACTTGCCTGTTCTAGATAGTAATAGAAAGTATATAGGATTTTTGTCTAAATCAAAAGTATTGACTTCATATAGAAATTTATTATGTGAAGTTTCGCATGAAGTTTAATTTTAATTTTTATTTATTATTTGTTACTCTGACAATTTTTTGTTTTGAGTTATTTATATAATTATATTTTAGTTTACATTCGTGAAAATCAAATTTTTTATAATTTTTCTTTTTATAGCAATATCAAATGGATGTTCTGAAGCAGATAGTAACATAGTAATACCTCAAGTAAATTTAGGTGTTGATAATTTAATTTTAGATGAATTTGCACCCATTTGTGGGAAAAAAGTTGGTTTATTTACAAATTTTTCAGGTCGAACTTCCGAAGGGATTTTAACGGCTGAAATTATGGCTAAGCAATCTTTGTTTTCATTAAAATATTTTTTTTCACCCGAACACGGTTTTTATGGTGAAAATTATGCCGGAGAAAAAGTTGAAAATTGTAAAGTATTTAATATTCCGGTAATATCTTTATATGGAGTGTCAAGACGGCCAGATATAAATATTTTAAAAGAACTTGATGTTATTTTAATAGATATTCAAGATATAGGAATAAGATCTTATACTTTTCTTAGTTCAGTTAATTATTTATTAACTGCATGTGCAGAAGCTGATATTGAAGTTATTATTTTAGATAGACCTAATCCAATTGGCGGAAACGTTGTGGATGGTCTTGTAACTGAACAAGGCGCTGAAAATTTTCTAAGTTTGATACCAGTACCATATATTCACGGGATGACCATTGGCGAAATATCTATTATGATGAATGAAGAAGGTTGGTTAAAAAATGCTGATAATAAAATTGTAAAATGTAAAAAAATCTCTGTTATAAAAATGACAGGTTGGGAACGTGATATGTGTTGGGAAGATTGTAATTTATTATGGTTTCCTACTTCGCCACAAATTCCTACTCCTGATGCTATTAGAGGTGCTGCAATGTTAGGCATTTTTGGTGAATTAAGTCTTTTTAGTATTGGTATAGGTACTTCGCTTCCTTTTCAATATTTAGGAACTCCAGAACTACAAGTAGAATATATATATAATGAAATAAAATTAAATGACCTTAATGGAATATTAATACAATATTCCAATTTTAAACCTTTTTATGGTAAATTTTCTAATAAAAATTGTAAGGGTTTTATTTTTAAATTTTTAAAAGAAAAAACAAAAAATAATTATAAACCTTTTACTGCAGGTGTGAAAATTATGTTAGCAGTGAAAAGAATTCATCCCGAATTATTCCGACCAGAAATAGTAGAGGATAGTAAAAAATTAATGTTCCAAAAAGTTACAGGAAGCAAAGAACTTTTTAATAAAATATTTGGCGATTATACAGAAGAAGAAGTTATAACAAATATAAATAAAGGAGTAGATGATTTTTTGACTTTAAGGGAAAAGTATTTAATTTATTAATAACTAAGAAAATATGTATTTATCTAAATTAGAATTAGTTGGTTTTAAATCTTTTGCACAAAAAACTAGTTTAAAATTTACCAATGGTATTTCGGCAATAGTAGGACCTAATGGATGTGGTAAATCAAATATTGTTGATGCTATACGATGGGTGTTAGGAGAACAAAAAACTTCAATACTTAGATCTGATATAATGGAAAATGTTATTTTTAATGGTACAAAGTATAGAAAACCTATTAGCATGGCAGAAGTATCTTTAACTATTGAAAATAATAAAAATATATTACCAGTAGAATACAATGAAGTTGTTATTACAAGGAGACTTTTTAGAAGTGGTGAAAGTGAATATCTTTTAAATAATAATAAATGTAGATTACGTGATATTGTTAATTTATTTATGGATACAGGACTTGCTCCTGATTCATATTCTGTTATAGAACTTAAAATGGTAGAAGCTATTTTAAGTGGACGTGGTGAAGATAGACGTGGACTTTTTGAAGAAGCGGCAGGTATAAAAAAGTATAAAGTACAGAGAAAAGAAGCAGAAAAAAAATTAAATGATGTAGCAAATGATTTATCTAGAATAAATGATATTGTTGTTGAAGTACGTAAAAATGTTAACTCTTTGCAAAGACATGCACAAAAAACAAGACGATATAATATTTTAAATGAAGAATATCGTACAAAAGAAAGCATTTTATATACGTTCCAATATAATAAATTTAATGATGTTTGTAATAATTTAACAAGTGAAATAAACACATTACAGGATACAAAAAAAGTATTAGAAAAAGAATTAAATGATAGAAAAAATATATTGGAACAATTGAAAAATGAGTTTTCTAATATTGATATAGACTTGAATGATAAAAATAAAATGCAGTTGCTAACAATTCAAGATATAGAAAATAAAAAACAATTTGTTGCAGTTTCTAATGAAAAAATAAAAAAAATAGATGATGATGAATTACGATTAGAAAACGATATAAAAGATACAAAATGGAAACTAGAAAATACTAAAAATGATATAGAAAAAACTAATAATTCTATTGCTGTTATAGAGATAGAATTATTGGAGAGGGGAAAAATACTAAAAACTAGTATAGATGAAAGAGATGTATTGCAAACGGATACTAATGAAGAAAGAAATAAAGTTTTACAATATAGTAATGAAATAGCAACATTGAAAAATAATGTTTCAATGTTAAAGGCTAATTTATGTAAAAATGATGATAAAATAATTACTCTAAATCAAAAAATAGAAAATAGTTTTGAAGATAAAAAAAGTATACAAGAGAAAATAAATAATTGTACTAGTAAGATAGATAACTCTGATGAAACTATAAAAGAATTTGAAAATTTAATAAAAAAATATGAATCAGCATTAATTATTGAAAAAGAACGTCAAACAAATTTACAGTTAAAATTAGATGGACTAAGGGAAAATATTAATGAAACTCGTGATATTTTAACTAATAAAAAAACTACATTTAATTTTCTTGAAAATTTAGTTGATACAAGTGATACATCTAAATTTTTATTAAGTAATAATCAATGGTCATCTATATCAAATAAATTAATGTTTTCAGAAATAATCGCTATAGATGATGAATTAAAACATATCATACCTATAATTATAAATAATTCTTCTGATTATTTTGTTGTTAATAATAAGGATGAAGCAAACAAAGCAATATCTTTACTTTGTAATAATAAAAAAGGTAAAGCTGGATTTATATGTTTAGATTCTATTCCTAAGATTGATAAACCAAAAGATATAAAACTTAATAATATTATAGGATTTTTTAGTGAAATAGTTAGAGTTCCTGATAATATAAGAAATGCTTTAAGATTATTATTTGAAGGTGTTGTTGTTGCTAATAATAGTAAAAATTTAAATGAAATTTTTTCAAATCCTAATGTAAAGGCTGTTATTACTTTAGATGCAGAATATTTTCATAGGGCTGGAACTATACGTGGTGGTTCTATTACAGAAGGCGAAACAGCGCGTATTGGTAAAAAAGAAAAAATGGATGCTATAAGTAAAGAAATTAAAGAACTTGAAATTAAAATAGGGAAACTAATTAATCAACAATCAGAACTAAATAATGAATTAAAATCTATAGATATTCAGACAATAAATAGTCAAATACGTGAAACAGAAGATAAAAAAAGAAGTTTTGAAAATTCTATTGCACAAATAAAATTATACAAACAAGGTTTACAAAACGAATTTGAGTTAATAGAAAAAAACAATGATTTATATAAATTAAATATAATTGAAATAAAGGAAGAAAATAAAAATATTGAATTTCAAATAAAGCAAACGGAAAATTTGTATAATGAAGCTTATAATATTTTTACAGAAAGTCAAAACAATCTTTTAGATTTAGAAAATAAATTAAAAGTAAAAAATGATAGTGTTCACGAAAATGATAAATTAGTATTACAAAATGATAATGAATTAAAAAATATAAATAATGATTTAGAAAGATTAAAACGACAATTAGGGAATTATTCTAATACTATTTCAAATAGAAATGTTGAGTTAATACAAAATAGCAAAACACGTGAAGAATTAAAAAAATCTATTATAGATATAAATAAGGAATTAGAAGAAACTGAATTATTGCTTAATAAAATAAAAAATGAATGTGATTTTATTGCACAAAATAAGAAAAACATACAAGAGCAAATGCTTCAAATTGAAAATGATATAAGTCAATATCAAAAAACTTTTAATAATGTAATAGATGATATTCATAAGGTAGAAATACAATTTAGCCAAACTAATTCTAGTATACAAAACATTATTCAAAATTTTTTTAATAATTATCAAATTGATATTAGTAAAGCAGATATTAAAATTCCTGAAAATTTTTCAGAAAAAGATACTATTGAATTAATAACAGAACTAAAGCAGAAATTACAGAAATTAGGTAGTATTAATTTTGCAGCAATAGAAGAATTTGAATCAGAAAATGAAAGGTTGCAATTTATAGAAAAGCAAATAGATGATTTGAGTGAAGCCAAAAAAACTTTAAGAATAACAATTGATGAAATAAATCAAATTGCAGAAAAAACATTTATTGATACATTCAATAAAATACGATTAAATTTTCAAAATTTATTTAAAAAATTATTTGATGAAGAAGCAGAAACAGATATATTTTTTGATGCAACAAATCCTTTAGAGAGTGAAATAAATATTACAGCTAAACCACCTAATAAAAAACCAAATTCTATTGAACAATTATCGGGCGGTGAAAAAACATTAACTGCTATTGCTTTGTTATTTGCTATTTATTTAGTAAAACCATCTCCTTTTTGTATTCTTGATGAAATAGATGCACCTTTAGATGATGCAAATGTATATCGTTTTTTAAATATAATAAGAGAATTTAGTAAAGAAACTCAATTTCTTATTGTAACACATAATAAAACTACTATGTCAGCAGCTGATACTTTGTATGGCGTTACGATGCAAGAACCGGGAGTTTCAAAAACTGCATCGGTTCGTTTAGATGAAATAGAGTAAATATGATTTTTACAAACTTATTTATATAATTTAGTTGACAAATTGACTAATAAAATAAATAATAATGATAGTGTATCTGCTTGTATAATTTTATGTATTATTATTGTTTTTTTATTATATTTGTACAATTTATAAATTAAAATTATAACAATATTTTTAATATAAAATATAAATAATATAAATTTAGAAAATGACAGAAAATATAAAACAACAACAAGAATTTATTGTAACAGCACGTAAATGGCGACCATTACGTTTTTCAGATGTAGTTGGTCAAGAACACGTTACTAATACTTTACGGAATGCTTTATTAAACAATAGGTTACACCATGCTTTTTTATTTTGTGGACCACGTGGAATTGGTAAAACAACTACTGCTAGAATTATAGCACGTGCTGTAAATTGTTTAAATTTACAGCCAGATGGCGAACCTTGTAATGAATGTGATAATTGTAAAGGTGTTATAAACGGTAGATCGCTTGATATTATAGAAATAGATGGAGCATCAAATACGGGTGTTGATGATATTAGAAATTTACGTGAAAATGCTAAATATTTACCTACAACGGGTAAATATAAAATGTATATTATAGATGAAGTACATATGCTTTCTACAAATGCGTTTAATGCATTACTTAAAATATTAGAAGAACCTCCAGCTCATTTAATGTTTGTTTTTGCTACAACTGAATCTCATAAAGTTCCGGCAACTATAATTAGTAGATGTCAAAGATTTGATTTTAGACGGATGGAAATAAATGCTATTATTGAACAATTAAGTAAAATTTCAAATGAAGATGGGGTAACTATTGATGAAAAATCACTTCTACAAATAGCTAAAAAATCAGATGGATCTATGCGAGATAGCCAAAGTATTTATGATCAAGTTGTTGCATTCTGTGGTAATAACGTTGAATTTCAAACTATGAAAGATGTATTGCATTTAATAGACGACGATTTCTTTTTTCGTTTAAGTGATTGTATTATAAATAATGATTCAAAAATCGCTTTTGAATTATCTAGTGAAATAATAACAAAAGGATATGAATTGCAAGAAACATTAAATGGATTATTAGAGCATTTTAGAAATTTATTAACTGTTATTGTTACAGGGAATACCAAATTAATACAAACTTCTGATTTATATCGTAAAAAATATGAAGAAACTGCAAAATTAACAACCAAAGCAAATATTTTAAGATATATACAAATTATTAATCAAACCGAAGCTAGTCTAAGATTTTCTACGCAACCGCAAATTAAATTTGAATTAGCACTAATTCAAATGGCGTCTCTTGATAAAGCAATAGAATTAAAACAATTAATTGAAGAAGTTAGAAGTATAAAAGAAATTCCTATAATAGATAATAATATAAATCAACCTGTAGAAGTATCACAAGTTCAAAAAAAAAATATAACTGACAATATTGGTTCGAACAATGTTAATAATAAATTAGATAATACTAATAGTTTTAATAATAGGGAAGATATTAAAGAAACAAAAACTGAAGTTATAAATTCAATTTCAAAATTTAATTATCAATCTATTGATAATGAGACTATTAATTCTGATAATTCTGTAAAGAAAACAACTCAACCTATTGATAAAGAAAATATTACAGAAACAGAAAAAGTACTTATTGATTGTTTTGATGCAGTTCGTTATAATTAGTTAAACATAGTTAAATTAATTATCTATTATATATAAAATAAAAAATATATGAATGAAAATAAAAAAACATTCTTAATTCCTATATTAATTCCTATAATAATTATATTAATTGGACTTATATTACAATTAATAATAGGTAATATAAATTTTTCTTTGTTTGCCTTTCCTTTAAATGTTATTTTATTATTTTTAATATTATTTTTTATAATTCAATTAAAAAAGTCTAATAACCATAAATTTAAAAATATTTATTATTACTTATCTTCAATACATTGTTCGTTATCATCTATATTTACTATTGTATTATTATCTCTTATTATTGGAATCGTTCCGCAATCATTTTCTTTTTATATTAATAATACTGATGATATATTAGGATTATATCAATTAAATATGACGTGGTATTTTGCTTTTGCATTATTATATTTTATTGTCAATTTATTTGCGGTTATTATTAAAAGGATTACTAAAATTAATTATAAAAATATAATTTTTATATTAATTCACCTCGGTATTTTTCTTGTAGTTGTTGCTATGTTTTTTGGGGAAGCAGATTATAAAAATTATAAAATTATATTAAATAAAGAAACTTTTTCAAATAATGCAGTTACTGATAAGCTTCAAAATTATAGTTTACCATTTTTTATAAAAATAAATAATATAAGTATTGAAAAATATGATAATGGAGAGTTAAAAAATAGTGTTGTTAAAATAGATATTACTGATTTTATGAATATTTATGATGATAAAGAAAATAGTAATTTTATAACTGTCTCTATTTCGGTAAACTCGCCTTTTAAATATAAGGGATATAATATTTATTTATTTAATTATGATACTATTAATATGGATAAGTGCGTTTGTTATCTTGTTTATTCGCCATGGGATTATATAATTATTGCTGGTATTATATTTATGTTATTGGGAACAATGTTATTATTTATTAATAAAGGGAGAGCGAATAGTGAACTGGGGTAATTTTTATATTTTTGGAATTTTGTCTATTATTAATTTTTTAATATCTATTTTTTTTGTTATAAAAAATAAAAATGACGAGAGAATTATAAAGTCAGCTGTTATATTTTCTTTTATAGGTATTTTTATATTTTTACTTTTTATTATTGGATTTTGGATATATATGGAACGTCCGCCGTTACGTACTATGGGCGAAACGCGACTATGGTTTTCTTTTTTCTTATCCATTATAGGAATAACGACATATATATTATGGAAAAATAAAATAGGATTAGTTTTTGCGAATATTTTATCTTCTATATTTATTATAATAAATATATTTAATGTAGAAATACACTATAAAACATTAATGCCTGCTTTACAAAGTATATTTTTTATCCCTCATGTTGCAATTTATATGTTAGCTTATGCAATGTTAAGTGTAGCTTTTATATTATCTATTTTTAGTATATTAAAAAATGAAAAAGAGAAAAAAGGGTACTTAGATTTAATTGATAATTATGTATATGTTGGTACTGCTTTATTAACTATTGGAATGTTATTAGGTGCTTTATGGGCAAAAGAAGCATGGGGCGATTACTGGAATTGGGATATAAAAGAATCTTGGGCTTTAATAACTTGGTTTTTATTTTTATGTTATATACATTATAGATTATATAAAAATCATAAACATAAAATTGCAGTTATAATAGTTATATTTGCATTTGTTGCTTTACAGATGTGTTGGTATGGCGTTAATTATTTACCTCATTCTGAAAATAGTATTCATTTATATAATAGTGATAATTAATTAGTAATTAAATAAAATAATTATATTAATTATTAGAATAAGGCATATAGAATTATTTTATTTTTTCAAAATTTTTAATAAAAAACTCAACTATTTAATTATATATATAATTTTTATATATATAATTTTAAAATTATTAACTATAATTTAATTGTAAATTAATTATAATTATTGTAAATTTACAAATCTTAAAAATGATTATTTATAAATAAAAAAGAAAAAGGAATGAATTATGAATAAAAAACTTAAACTTTTTATTATTACACTTGGTGTATTATTAGTAGTTTGTATTTTGGTATATAGATTTTCTAATGTTGCACCTGATAAAAACTTAACTCCTGATGAACAAATGATGGAAATATTTTCATCTGGGGGATGTATAATGTGTCATATTCGAATGGATTCTTCTTATACTGTTTTACATGATAGCAATTCAGCTCCTGTATTATCGGATACTATTACTAGTATCGTAGGTTATTTCCCTTTTTATTATAATTTACCAATAGTAAAGGATATTATGGATAAGGATATTAATGATGGGTTAAGACATTCTGATTTATCACGATTCTATTATTTTGGATTAACAGGGAATTGTAAAAAAGATATTGATGAAGTTAATTTAGCAAAAATTGAAAAAGTAGTAATGGATGAAACAATGCCACCTTTTAAATATTATGTGTTTTATTGGGGGGCGTCATTAAACAATGAAGAAAAGAATATTGTATTAAATTGGGTTAAAGAAAGACGTGCCAAGTACTATGCTACAAATTTAGCATCAAAAGAGTTTGCTAATGAACCTATTCAACCATTACCAACATATGAAAACATAAATTATCATAAAGCAGTTTTGGGAAATATTTTATATAATGATACACGTTTATCAAAAGATAATACTATTTCTTGTGCGTCATGCCATAATTTATCTACTGGTGGAGTTGATAATAAACAATATTCGGAAGGTTATAAAAAGCAACTTGGCGGGATAAATGCACCTACTGTTTTTAATGCTGTTTATAATTTTGTACAATTTTGGGATGGACGTGCTGCTGATTTAGTGGAACAAGCTGGTGGACCACCTTTAAATCCTGTAGAAATGGCTTCTAAAGATTGGGATGAAATTATTGCTAAATATTCTAATGATTTAACTTTATTACAATCATTTAATCTAATTTATCCTGATGGAATTACTGGACTAAATATTTGTGATGCGATTGCAGAGTATGAAAAAACTTTAACTACACCAAATAGTAAGTTTGATAAGTATTTAAAAGGTAATAAAGCCATTCTTTCGAAAGATGAAAAAGAAGGATATGAATTATTTAAAAAACATGAATGTGCTACTTGTCATGTTGGTAAAAATATTGGCGGGCAATCTTTTGAATTTACCGGATTAAAAAATAATTATTTTACTGATAGAAAAAATAATAAAAAAATTGAAGTAAATGAAAATGACTATGGAAGATATAATTTTACTAAAAATGAACTTGATAGGTATAAATTTAAAGTTCCAACACTTAGGAATATTGCTTTAACATATCCGTATTGGCATGATGGTACAATGAAAAAATTGGACGAACCAGTTATTGCTATGTTAAAATATCAATGTGACAAAACTCTTCCAGAACGCGATATAAAGAAAATCATTTCATTTTTGAATACTTTAACAGGAGAATTTGATGGACATTTACTGTCAAATTCAAATAAATAATGTTTTATAAAAAAAGGAGATTATTAATCTCCTTTTTTTATAAATTGTAATTAATATATATTACTATTATATAATTTTAGTTTATAAACGATTGTTATATAATGTTGTTAATTTTATATTTTTTTTGAATATTTATTTGTATATTTGTATACATATTATCATAATTAAAATATGATATAATTTAATTATTTTATATAAATACTATACTATTAAAATTTTAATAGTATAGTATTTATATAATAATTTCATAATAAATAATCTTTTATAATAATAAAAACAATTAATATATAAAAATTAGTTATTATTGATAATTGTAAGTAAATAACAAATAGAATATAAAATAAAAAAATACATTTTTAATTTAAATATTAAAACAAACAAACAAAGCTATGGCTAATCAAAAAGAATTTTTGTCGGAATTTAAAATCCCGACTTATGAAGAATGGAAAGAAGCAGCTATTGTTGCTTTAAAAGGTGCTCCATTTGAAAAGAAACTTATTACTTCTACTTATGAAGATGTAAATTTACAACCTATTTATAATGAAGCAGATAGAGATAAAGTCGCTTATTTAGCAAATTCTTTGCCGGGTGAATTTCCTTTTAATCGTGGAATATGTAGCAGCGGGTATAAATCAGATAGTTGGGATGTAGCACAGACTATAAGTTGTCCACTTCCTAGTGAATTTAATAAAGCTTTATTAGCTGATTTAGAATGTGGTCAAGATGCAGTTAGTATACAACTTTGTGAGTGCAATCCGATGTTTGGAAATATGTGTTGTGATGAAGAAACGACTTGTATTTGTCATTCATTACATATTGGGGATTTAGTTGATATGGAAGTAGCGTTTGCTAATGTTGATTTAACAGCTATTTCTATTTATTTCTTACCAACTTGTCCTGTAAGTTATTCTTTTGAAGTTGCAACTTTATTTTATGCATATTGTCGTAAGCATAATATTAATATAGCTGATGTTAAAGTCAATTTTGGATTTGATTTTTTAACTTCTCTAGCAAAAGTTGGCAAATGGGAAAAGACATCTCCAAAAATAGCATTAGATGAAATGGCAGCTTTAATTGAAAATGGGAATAAACTTAAAGCTAATAAAATGAGTGTTATATCTATTGACGGTACAACTTATCATAATGCTGGGTGTAATGCTATACAAGAAATAGCTTATTCGGTTGCTACTGCTGTATACTATATTAAAGAGTTATTAAATCGTGGTTTAAATATTGATGATATAGCAAGGAATATACATTTTAACTTTGGTATTGGTGTTAAGTTCTTTATTGAAATAGCTAAAATACGTGCTGCACGTGTTATTTGGGCAAAAATTATTAAAGAATTTGGCGGTTCTTTAGAGGCTCAAAAGATGGTAGTTCATGCATTTACATCAAAAATTGATAAAACTGTATTTGATGCTCATGTAAATATATTACGTTGTACTACTGAAGGTTTTTCAGCGATTATGGCAGGTGCGAATAGTATAACAATTAGTCCTTTTGATGAAACTTTGGGGTTGGCATCTGATTTTTCTAGACGTGTTGCAAGAAATATACAATCAATTTTGAAAGATGAAGCACATATGAATGATACCATAGATCCGGTTGGTGGTTCTTATTATATAGAAACATTAACAGATGAATTTGTGAATAAAATTTGGGAATTATTCCGTAATATAGAAAAAAACGGTGGAATGTTTAGTGCTTTAAAATCAGGAATAATTCATAAAGAAATTGCTGATATAGTTGAAAAACGTAATAAAAATATTTCTACTAGGAAAGATGTTTTATTAGGAACTAATAAATATCCTAATTTAAACGAAAAACCTATTGATGTAGTGCCAGAAAATAGAGAAGAAGTTATAAAATATGAAAAAGCTGCTTTAGCACGTAAAAAATCAGTTGATGCTAAAATTATTTATAATAAATTAGCTTTTAATAGAGGCGAAGCAGTAGAACTTGCTATAAATAGTTTCCTTGATGGGGCACATATTGTAGATATATGGAAAGCAAAGGATACAGAAGAAAATAATATCCCTGAATTACCAAGTTTCAGAGCTGCGTCTTTATTTGAAAATTTACGTAATGCTTCTATTGAATATAAAAACAAGAATGGAAAAGCTCCGCAGTTATATTTTGCTAATTTTGGTACTTTAAAACAGTTTAAAGCAAGAGCTGATTTCTCAACAGATTTCTTTGCAGTTGCAGGATTTGAAATTAATCAGGGGGCAGGTTATGCTACATTAGAAGATGGAATTAATGATATAAAAAATATTTCAGCTCCTGTAGTTGTTATATGTTCTACTGATGATATTTATCCTGAAGTAGTACCTGGATTTGCTGTTGCATTAAAACAACATAATCCTAATATAAAACTTATTCTTGCTGGTTTACCTAAAGATTATATAGATTCTTTTAAAGAAGCTGGTGTTGATGAGTTCATTCATATTAAATCTAATGTTTATGAAACATTATTTAATTTGATGAAAGAAATAGGTATTTTTTAATTTTAAGGGAAATAAATATATAAGAAGTTTTTGTAGATTTTTTTACAAAAACTTCAATATATATTTATATTTAAAATAATTATTAATTTAAAATTCATAAACAAAATATTTTATAGTTTAAAATAAGTTTTAGAATATAGTTTGTGTTTAAGTCAGTCAAATATAGATAATTTTTTATAAATTATTTATTTCGTTTGATAATGTAATAATATGGTAATTCCAAAAACGGAAGGAATTAAATATATAGGGTCAAAATTAAAGATTTTACCTTATATTTTAGAAGCAATAAAAGATTTAGATATTGTCAGTATTCTTGATGGGTTTAGTGGTTCTACACGGGTTAGTCAAGCATTTGCAAAATCAGGTTATATTGTTACGTCTAACGATATTTCGATTTGGTCAAAAGTATTTGCAACTGCTTATCTATTAAATAAGCAGCGACCTTCATATTATAACGAAATGATTGAACATTTAAATAATGTAGTTCCTTATTATGGTTGGTTTTCTAAACATTATGGGGGCAGGGAAGATGAAGTGAAACTTCCTTTTCAAGTAAAAAATACTGAAAAGGCAGATGCTATTCGTGATGAAATTGATAGAATGGGGTTAAATGAAATTGAAAAGTCAGTTGCATTAACAAGTTTGATATTAGCATTAGATATAGTAGATAATACATTAGGACATTATGTTGCTTATTTATCTAAATGGTCAAAACGGTCTTATAAAGATTTAGTTTTAAATGTTCCTAATTTATTTGTAAATGAGAAAGATAATATTGTTACTCAAAATGATGTTTTTGAAATAATAAAGGATAAATATTTTGATCTAGCATATTTTGATCCGCCTTATGGATCAAATAATAATAAAATGCCTGCTAGTAGAGTTCGCTATAATTCTTATTATCATATATGGACTACTTTAATTAAAAATGATAAACCAAACTTATTTGGCAAAGCAAACAGACGAGAAGATTCTCGTGATACAGTAACGAATTCTGTTTTTGAAGATTTTAAAAAGGATAAAAACGGTTATTTTATAGCTCTAAATGCTATAAAAAAATTAATAACAGAAACTAATTCAAAATATATTTTATTATCTTACAGTTCAGGTGGACGTGCCTCAAAAAAAGAAATTTTTGAGTTATTGAATAATAATGGAACGATATTGAAAGCGTTTGAAATAAATTACAAAAAAAATGTTATGAGTAAAATGCGATGGACTAATGAATGGATAAATAGTGATGGTAAACATATAGAATATTTATTTTTGATAGAAAAAAATAAGAACTTAAAGAATAATAACAATTAATAACGGGAGAAATATGAGATTAAAAATAATATATATAACGTTTATATTTTATTTGTTTTATTTGTTTCCATCTTTTTCTATGAGTGTTGATGTAGTTCCGTATTTTTCATTAGGAAAATCTACATCACGAGTTGAAAAAAAATCATATAATTTTTATCCGCCAAGTCCATATGATGAAAACAAAGGAGTTGTTAAAGCATCAGATGATGTAGCTAAGCTTGGTATATTATTAGAATATAACAATTTTATTAGTAAACATATTGGGATTACTACAGGTATAGAAACTTTTATTTTAGAAGATATTTATTTATCTGTACCTGTTATGTTAAATTTAAGTAATTTTTATGGATTAAGTAAAAGAGGATTAAGTTTTAATATAGGAGGGAAAATTGCAATAAATATGGTTGAGAATTCTGATATGAAAGAAACAAGTTTTTGGGGAGTAGCTAATGTAAATTATCAATTTAGAAAAATTCGATTAGGTTTAGTTTATGAATTTTGTGGTACACAACTGAATAAAGTTACAAGTAAAAATAGAATATATGTAAGAAATCCAATGTATTTTGGAGCTTTAATTGGAATTAGATTTAATAAATAATATAATAATATAATAGGTGAAAATATTATATAAAGAAAAGTAAATTACAAACAAATTATAATAAATTTTAACAATAATATACACAAGGAAAGATAATGAATTTTCCAAATTTTGCTGAGATGGATTTTAATCCTAGCCAATGTAAATATAATTGTGTTAATACAGACAAAGAGATGTGGCGTAATAAAGCAGAACAGAAAGTAAAATTAGATGTAGTTAAGTCAATGGAAAACATTGATATTGAACCGCTTTATACGAAGTCAGATATTGCTGATTATGTTCATCCTTATTTTACTGCTGGATTAGCACCTAATTTACGTGGTCCTTATCCTACAATGTATGTATCGCGTCCTTGGACTATACGTCAATATGCAGGTTTTTCTACAGCTGAAGAGTCAAATGCGTTCTATCGTAGGAATATTGCAGCAGGACAACAGGGTTTATCAGTTGCTTTTGATTTGGCTACTCATAGAGGATATGATTCTGATCATGAAAGGGTTGTTGGTGATGTTGGTAAAGCTGGTGTTGCTGTTGATTCTGTTCTTGATATGGAAATTTTATTTAATAAAATTCAACTTGATAGAATTTCTGTTTCTATGACAATGAATGGTGCGGTACTTCCTATACTTGCATTTTATATTGTAACTGCTTTGGAACAAGGTGCTACTTTAGAACAACTTGCAGGTACAATTCAAAATGATATTCTAAAAGAATATATGGTGCGTAATACTTATATTTATCCACCAGAAATATCAATGAAAATAATAGCAGATATTTTTGAATATACTTCTAAAAAAATGCCTAAGTTTAATAGTATTTCTATTTCTGGATATCATATGCAAGAAGCTGGTGCTACTAATGATATTGAAATGGGATATACTTTAGCAGATGGTCTTGAATATATACGTACTGGTATTAAAGCAGGTATTGATATTGATGCATTTGCGCCTCGGTTATCATTTTTCTGGGGTATTGGGATGAATTATTTTATGGAAGTTGCAAAAATGCGTGCTGCACGTGTTTTATGGGCAAAAATTGTTAATCAATTTAATCCTAAGAACCCTAAATCTCTTGCGCTTAGAACTCATTCTCAAACTTCTGGGTGGAGTTTAACAGCACAAGATCCGTTTAATAATGTAGCAAGGACTTGTCTTGAAGCTATGGGGGCTGCATTAGGACATACTCAATCTTTACATACCAATGCTCTTGATGAGGCTATTGCTTTACCTACTGATTTTTCAGCACGTATTGCTCGTAATACTCAAATATATTTACAAGAAGAAACAGGTATTTGTAATGTAATAGATCCCTGGGGTGGTTCTTATTATGTGGAAAAATTAACTGCTGAGCTTATAGATAAAGGTTGGCAGCATATCCAAGAAATTGAGAGTCTTGGCGGAATGGCAAAAGCTATTGAATCAGGTATTCCTAAGATGCGTATTGAAGAAGCGGCAGCACGTAAACAAGCACGTATTGATTCAGGTGCAGAAGCTATTATTGGAGTTAATAAGTATGTACTTGAAAAAGAAGAAGCACTTGATATTCTTGATATTGATAACTCTGCTGTAAGAGATGCACAGATAGAACGTTTGAAAAAATTACGAAATAATAGAGATAAAAATAAAGTTGAACAAATTCTTAATGCTATTACTAAGTGTACAGAAACAGGGGAAGGTAATTTACTTGAACTTGCTGTTGAAGCAGCGAAAGCACGTGCTTCGCTTGGTGAAATTAGTTATGCTATTGAGAAAGTTACAGGGAGGCATAATGCTGTGATAAGAACTATAAGTGGTGTTTATAGTGGTGAATTTAAAAATAAAGATGAAATTACTGAAGTTAGAAGATTAACTGATGAATTTGAAAAGAAAGAGGGGCGTAGACCTCGTATTCTTGTTGCTAAAATGGGACAAGATGGGCATGACCGTGGTGCAAAAGTTGTTGCTACAGCTTATGCAGATTTAGGGTTTGATGTGGATGTTGGACCTTTATTCCAAACACCAGCTGAAACTGCAAAACAAGCTGTTGAAAATGATGTCCATATAGTTGGGGCAAGTTCATTAGCAGCAGGACATAAAACTTTAATTCCTGCTTTAATTGCAGAACTTAAAAAACTTGGACGGGAAGATATTATGGTTATTGCAGGGGGAGTTATTCCGCCGCAAGATTATGATTTCTTATATGAAGCGGGAGTTGCATTTATATTTGGTCCAGGTACAGTTATCACTAATGCAGCTAAAAAAATGATAGAAACTTTATTGGAACAAATTTCTGATTAAGAAGTTTTTATTAGTAAAATAATATTAATTAAAAAACGAGCCTAAGTTTTTAGGTTCGTTTTTTTTTGTTTTAAAATTAAAAATTCAATATATACAAATTAATTTTAATTAATTTTCCACATTTTTATATAAAAATAATAATTTATTTTGTTATAAATGGGAAAAAGTGTATGTTTGTGTATAAAAATGGGACAAGATGGGACAATTCTTAGAATTTTACCTTTTTGATCAAGTCTTAATTTTATGATTACAAAGGATTATATAAAAAATGGCATCTTTTAAAGGCAAAGAAACATATTCAATAGACGATAAAGGTAGAGTTAATATACCTGTTAAAATGCGAAAGTGTATTCCTGATTCTGCGGAAAATACTTTTGTTGTTATGCGCGGTCTAGAAAAATGTATATTTGCCTATCCTATAAATATATGGGAAGAAAAGCAAGAGAAAAAATTAGAAGAATTAAATCAATATGATGAGCGTAGCAGAAAGTTTATGAGACTTATGTTACAAAATTGTGAAGAGGTAGAATTAGATAAACAACAAAGAATTAATTTACCAGAGGAATTATTAAATTTTGCAAATATTGATTCTAAGGTAACGATTATTGGTATGTTAGATCATATTGAATTTTGGGATCCTGAAACTTATGATGCTTATATTAATGATTGTAGTGAAAGTTATGAAATTGTTGCGGCTAAGGTTATGTTAGATAATAAAGATATATAAATTAATAAATTTATTTAATCTAATAGATGTCAAAAGTAAAAAAAAAGAATAATCATTGTTCTATAAAAATAGATAAAAATCTTATTGAAAATTATGAGTACCATCTACCTGTACTATTAGAAGAATCTATAGAATTACTTATAAATGATAAAAATGGTACTTATATAGATGGTACACTCGGCGGTGGTGGGCATGCAGCACTAATAATACAAAAATTAAATTCTGGGGGGAATTTATTTGTATTTGATAAAGATATCAACGCTATAAATCGTGCAAAATCTTTATTTGAGGAAGAATTAAAAACACAACCAACGCCGAGATTTGTACCATTCAATACCTCTTTTTCTGAGGCATACAGTATTTGTAAACAAAGAGGAATCAAACCAGCAGGTATACTGCTAGATTTGGGAGTTTCTTCGCAGCAGTTAGATACAGACCAAAAAGGGATAAGCTATCGTGTAAATTGTTTACTTGATATGCGTTTTGGTGACACTGGTATCACTGCCCGCGAAATTCTTAATACTTATTCAGAAGAAAAAATAGCTAATATACTTTTTTCTTATGGTGAAGAACCAAGAAGCAAACAAATAGCTAAATGTATTGTTGAAACTCGAAATATCCACCCTATTGAAACTACTTTTGAATTAAGGAATATTATTGAAAATATTACGCCTAAAATTTATCATTTTAAAACTCTGTCTCGTGTTTTCCAAGCATTAAGAATTGAAGTTAATAATGAGTTGGAAGAACTTTCTAAAACTCTAAATGATATGATTGATATATTAGCAACTGGGGGAAGAATAGTTGTTATTTCATATCATTCGCTTGAAGATAGAGTTGTAAAACAAATATTCAAAGAAAATTCTATTAAAACAAAGTTTAATAAATATGCTGTTTCTCAATCAAATAATGTGCCAAAATTGAAAATTTTAACACAAAAACCAATTGTACCGTCAAAAGCTGAAATAATGAAAAATCCAAGGGCACGTAGTGCAAAAATGAGAGCTGTAGAAAAAAATTAAGAAAAGTATAATAAAATAATCAATATAAACAAATAAAAAAAGGGTTGTATAGAATTTTTATATAATCCTTTGTTTTTTTTATTTTTGTTTATGATATAAAAAAAACTTATGTTTGTAACAATAAATTAATAAAAAATTTATTCTAGGTAATTTATGAATTATAAAAATAAAAATTTATCTTTATTTAATAGAGTTGTACTATTATGTGTAGTTACAATTACGTTATTAGTAGTTACAAGTTGTGGAACTATAACCGGATTAAATTCAAAAGTAATGATAGATTCTAATCCACAAGGAGCAGATATATTACTAAATAATAGACAAGTAGGAAAAACACCTATGATATTAAAATTAAAAAATAGTAAGGATTATGATTTATCAATTCAATATGAAAATTCTATAGGTTATTCTTGTCAAATTACGAGTGATATATCACCGTGGTGTATAATTGCAGATTGTTTTCTTATATCTCCATTTAGTTTTGTTATAGATGCTTGTACGGGTGGTTTTTACGAGAGTAAAGAATTAGATGAGAAAAAAGTATTTCATGATTTTACAAAAGGGAAAACTACAATAACTGATGATTTTTATGATTAACATTAATAGTTATATATAATAGAATAATATTATTTAATTGTTATTAGTATATTTATTTAGCCTATTATTATAAATCATTTATAATAATAGGTTTTTTTATTATTAAAATTTTTATTTTTGTATGTATTTTTGTATATTTATACTCTAATATAATAAAAATTATATTCTTAACTTTTTGATAAGAATAATTTTTATTGTATAATACACATATAACACTATATAACAATGGGGAAAAAATATAATGTTGCAGTAGTTGGTGCAACAGGTCTTGTTGGTCGTAAATTAGTTAAAATATTAGAGGAACGCAAATTCCCTATAAATAAACTTTCTTTATTAGCATCTAAACATTCTGTTGGAAAAAATATACGATATTTTAATGAAAATATTGAAGTGAAAGAATTAACGCATAGTTCTTTTAAGGGCATTGATATTGCTTTATTTTCAGCAGGTTCTTTTGTTAGTAAAGAATATGTTCCAGCGGCAGTTGCTTCTGGATGTACTGTTATTGATAATGGCAGTTATTGGCGAATGAATGAAGATGTTCCATTAGTAGTACCAGAAGTAAATTCTCAAACAATAAAATTACATAAAGGAATTATTGCAAATCCTAATTGCTCGACTATACAATTAGTAGTGCCCTTATATGCATTACAACAAAGTTTTGGTTTAGAGCGAGTAGTAATTTCTACATATCAGGCAATAAGTGGTGCTGGACAAAAAGGTATAGATTTATTACATAAAGAAAGTATTTTAAGAAGTAATGTAAATAATAAAATTTATAATAACATAGCATTTCACGATGTAGATGAAAATAGTGATTTTACTAATGAAGAAATAAAGATGTTTAATGAAACTAGGAAAATTTTGGCACAATCAGAATTAAAAATGGCAGTAACTTGTGTTAGACTTCCTATAGAAAATTCTCATTCTATTTCTGCCAATATAGAATTGAAAAAGAGTGCGACAGTAGATGAAATACGATACGTTTTTAATAAACAGAATGGTATAATATTATTGGATGACATAAAAAATAATGTATATCCGCAGCCTCAGATTAGTAATGGAAGTGATGAAATTTTTGTTGGTAGAATAAGAATTGATAATAGTGTTACCAATGGTATTTATTTATGGATTACAGCAGATAATTTAAGGAAAGGTGCAGCTACTAATGCTGTTCAAATAGCAGAATATTTAATAAAATAAAAAATAATTATAATAAAATTATTACTTAATAATATGGATACTAAAAACGACAATTTTAAAAAATATAAAACTTTTAATAGTTTAAAAAATAGTAATAATACAAAATATAATACTTTCAAGTATAGTAAAAAAACTTATAGTGGGAAATTTATTAAACAAAATCAGGCAGGTATGAAATTTAGTGATAATCATCTACCTTTTTTTAATTCTAAGACTATGCCACTGCCAATTACTATTTATAATGTTTTAAAATTTTCTAAATACAGAAATTATACGACTAAAAGAGATATAAGACGTATTTCTAATGCTGTTAATAGTAAATATGAATTATTATTTGGAAAAGAAAAAAAGTTAGAAAGAATTTTACAAGTTGAAAATGATAATAACAAGGATAATGTATATATAGTTTATTCTTATAATAAAGATTTTTATAAGGAGATTGTTAATATTGTGAAATGGTATTTTCACAAAAAAAAGCTTAGGCAAGATAATAATACAGAATTGTTGCAACAGGCAAAATTAGAACAATTAAAAAAAACTGATATAGAACAATATAATATTGAACTTGCAAAAATAAAAGAACTTGAAAAAATAAAAAAAGCAAATAGAAATAATTATTCGTATAAAAATAAAAAATATAATGATAAAGCAGTAACTTATAGTAAGGAAGAGAATAATAAATATCATAACCAAAAATACTAACGTTTTATTATAGAAATATAATTTTAGTATATTATTTATATATTAATAAGTTTTATTTTATTATATTTTAATTAATTATTAAGAAAAATAATTATTAAGAAAATCTGAAGTGTTAATATTTCAAGTAAGTTTAAAAAACAAATGAGTATAAAAAAGTTTTAGAATTTTCGGATAAATATAAAAAAACAACTCTATAAATTAGAGTTGTTTTTTTTGTACACGCGGCGGGGCTCGAACCCGCGACCCTCTGATTAAGAGTCAGATGCTCTGGCCAACTGAGCTACGCATGCACTACAAAACTAATAGTTTTTAGTGAATTTACCAAATAATTTTTATATCGTGAATAACTTATAAATTAATAATAATTTTTAGTTATTAAAATATAACATATAATAAATGATTAAATTTATATTTATTCAAAAAAAAATGTTTAACAAATGATTGTTAAACATTTTTTACATTTTATAAATAAATACAACATATAATAATTTATTCTACTGTAACACTTTTTGCTAAATGTCTTGGTGTATCTATTTCTGCACCACGTTCTAAAGCAATATAATATGCCAATAATTGTAACGGAATAGTAGATAGTATAGGTGTAACTATATTTAAAGTTTCGGGTATATGTATTATATGTTCTGCTTTATCTTGCAATATTTTATTTCCTTCATTTCCTTCTGTTGCAATTGCAATAATTTTACCTTTACGAGCTTTTATTTCCTCTATATTAGAACATAATTTGTCAAATATATCGTCCTTTGTAGCTAATACTACAACTGGCATATTTTCATCTATTAAAGCTAAAGGACCATGTTTCATTTCAGCAGCCGGATATCCTTCGGCATGAACATAAGATATTTCTTTTAATTTTAAAGCTCCTTCCAAAGCTATAGGATAATTATAACCACGACCTAAATATAAGAAATTACGTGAGCTTGCATATTTTTTTGCTATATTTTTTATTGTTTCTAATTGAGTATTTAATATAGAATTTATTTTTTTTGGTAGTAATTTTATTTCGTTTACAATTCTAATTCCATCCATTTGAGATACATTTTTCATACGTCCTAAATATAAAGCAAGAAGGAGTAAAATTGTTATTTGAGAAGTAAAAGCTTTTGTAGAGGCAACTCCTATTTCAGGACCTGCATGTAAATAAACACCTGCATCTGTTGCTCGTGCTATAGAACTTCCAACTACATTTACTATTCCAAGAGTAGTACAATTTTTACGTTTAGCTTCTCTAATAGCTTCTAATGTATCAGCGGTTTCACCACTTTGAGAGATTGCTATAACTATATCATCTTTAGAAATTATTGGATTTCTATATCTAAATTCAGAAGCATATTCAACTTCAACAGGAATGCCTGCTAATGCTTCTATCATATACTCGCCAACTAGTGCCGAGTGCCATGAAGTGCCGCAACCTGTTAATATAATTTTTTTAGTGTTATGTAATAATTCGTTTACTTCTGTAAGTCCACCTAGTTTTACATTTCCTGTTTCTGCTATTATTCTACCACGGATTGCATTTTCTATTGTTTCACCTTGTTCAAAGATCTCTTTTAACATAAAATGTTCGAAACCTTTTTTTTCCAATTGTTTTAACTCTAATTCAATAGTAGCTTCTTCTTTTTTTATATTTACATTATTTAATGTTTTTAATATGTAATTATTTTTAGTAACAATTACCATTTCATTATCATCAGGATAAATTACACGATTTGTATAATCAACAATAGCGGTTTGATCTGATGCTAGTATATATTCATTTGTACCAATACCTAATACTAACGGACTTCCTCGTCTAGCACCTACGATTTTATCGGGTTCATATTCTGATATTACCAATAGACCAAATGTTCCTGTAACATTAGATAAGGCTACTCTTGTTGCTTCTGTTATATCTTTTATTTTTTCATATAAAGAACCTATATATACTGCTAATACTTCAGTATCTGTATCTGACTTAAATGTATAGCCTTGTTGTAGTAATAATTTTTTTATTATTGCAAAATTTTCTATAATTCCATTATGTACTATTGATATTTTCCCAGAATTATCTGAATGGGGATGTGCGTTAATATCGTTAGGTTCACCATGTGTAGCCCAACGTGTATGTCCAAATCCAATATTAGAATAATGGTTTGAATGAGAAATTACTTTATATAATTCTTTTAATCTGCCACTTTTTTTTATTGTTATCAATTTATTATTTTCTATAATACTAATTCCTGCAGAATCATATCCACGATATTCTACTCGTTTCAATCCATTCATTAAAACATCGATGGCATTTTTATTACCAATATAACCTATTATTCCACACATAATTTTTTATTTTAAAAGATGATGAAATATAAAAATACAAATACAAATATACAAAAAACAAATAATATATTAGTATCTATATTAAAAAATATATTTTAGTGTAATTAAATATTTTTTATGTATAAATTATTAAAATTTAATTTATACACAATATACTTTTTTATATAGAATTTCTTTTACTTGTTCATATTCTGATAAAGTTAATGAATATGGACTACTAATTATAAGTAAAGGGACTGGTTCCGTATTAGGGATTAATGCAGGTTGTTTATATCCAAAATCTGAAACAAAAAAATTATTTCTTTTATAGAATTCAATGCGACGCTTAGCTATTTCATTTATAGGATGTTCTATTTCACCTATAATTAGATAATTTGGATATTTATTTCTTAAATACTGTAATACTTTTTTACCTTTTCCACTACCTCTATAAGAAACTTCTATTGCAAAATAACAAAGTATGATAAATTTATTTTCTAGCAAGTATGAAATAAAACCTATTGTTTGATTGTTAAAAATAATTGCTTCAAGGTAAAATTGTTTTTTATATTCTATTGATGTTTGTATTTTTTCAAAATCAATTCTTTCTATATTAGGAAAAGAAGCATTATATATTTTTTTTATTTTTATAAGCTCTTCTATATTATTAGAATTAATTAATTTAAATTCTAATTTTTGCATATATTTTATTGTTATTAATTTTTTGTATAAAGTTTTAATATAAATAAAATGCGTTAAGGTAAAATAAAAATATTTTTATTAAAACCTAACGCATTTTATTATTTAACTAAAAAATTATTTAATTTAATTGTCAATATTAAAATATAAAAATTATTCTACTATATCAATGCCTGATACTATACTGTAAGTATCATGAGCTAACATTATTTCTTCGTTAGTAGGAATTACATATATTGATACTTTTGAATCAGGTTTTGAAATTTTACCTTCTTTACCACACATCATTTGTTCGTTTAGTTCATCATCGAGTTCAATTCCCAAGAATTCTAAGTTACTACATATATTTTTACGAGTATTTACTGAATTTTCTCCTATTCCTGCAGTAAAGCATATTGCATCAGCACCATTCATAGCAGCTAAATATTCACCTATAAATTTTTTAGTTTTGTATGCATACATTTCTATTGCTAATTTAGCATTTTCATTATTATTTTCTGCAACTGCTTTTTGTAAATCTCTCATATCATTAGATATACCTGATATGCCGAGCAATCCAGATTGTTTATTTAATATGTTAATAACTTCTGTAATATTTAATTTTTCTTTTTTCATTAAAAATTCTATTATAGTAGGGTCTATATCGCCACAACGTGTTCCCATTATCAAACCTTCTAAAGGTGTAAAGCCCATTGTAGTATCAATAGATTTTCCATTTTTTATAGCACATATTGAAGCACCATTTCCTAAATGCAAAGAAATTATGTTTGTATTTTCTATTGTTTTACCTGTTAAATGACGATATCTAATACCAATATAACGATGTGAAGTCCCGTGAAAACCATATTTACGAATTTTGTATTTATCATAATATTTTAATGGAATACCATATAAATAAGAGTAATTAGGTAGTGTTGAATGGAAAGCAGTATCAAAAATCACCACTTGTGGAACATCTTTTCCAAAAACTTCTATTGCTGCATATATACCTTTTAAATTAGCAGGATTATGAAGAGGTGCTAATTCGATACTATCCTCTAATATTTTTATTACACTATCAGTTATAAATACTGATGATTTAAAAGTTTCTGTTCCGTGAACAGCTCGATGTCCAATAGCATGAATATCTTTTAAACTTTTGATTCCATCAAGTCTTGTGGTTGGTAATAGTATCCAATCAATTACACAATATAAAGCTAACGTATGGTCTGCTAACGGTTTAATTACTTTATAGTCATCATTTCCTGCTGATTTTATTGATATAATAGCTTCATCACTACCAACTTTTTCAATAAGTCCTTTAGCTAATTCACGATCTGTATGATTTTTCATCTTTGTTGCATCAGTTTCTATTATTTGAAACTTTAGAGATGAACTTCCACAATTTAATACTAAAATATTCATTTTATTTTTATTAATTTTTTAGTAAATAATTTTTTATTAGATTTTAATTAACTACAAAAATAAGTATTTTTTTATTATAATTTATAATTTTTATTAAAATAAATCTTATAAATTTGATATATGAAAAAATATAAATTTTATTTATTTGTAATTTTGTATATTTGAAAAAATAAATTTTTATATAATATTTTTAAGAATATAGATTTAATTATAAAAATGTATTATAAATGAATAGCTTAGAAAATTCAATAAAGAAAAAACAGAAATATATAAGTATAAAAAAAGCAGAGCAAAATAATTTAAAATCAATAAGCATTGATATACCACATAATAAACTAATTGTTATAACTGGTGTATCAGGGTCCGGTAAATCTACTTTGGCCTTTGATACTCTATATGCAGAAGGACAACGACTTTTTATTGAATCTCTTTCATCTTACGCAAGACAATTTCTAGAACGTTTAGGAAAACCTAAGGTTGAATCTATAACTAGCATACCGCCTGCAGTTGCAATAAGACAAAAAAAACCTTTTAAAAATCAACGTTCTACTGTAGGAACTATAACAGAGATATATGATTATTTAAGACTACTTTTTGCGCGTATATCAAATATAGTTTGCAAAGAGTGTGGAACGCCTATAATAAAATATAATTTAAATTCTATTGTTGAAAATGTTCAACAATGGGAAATAGAGGATAAAATTTATATACTTTTTCCTTTAATTGTGGGTAATAATATTGAAAATTTAAAAAAAGATATTGAGAATTTAAGAAAAAAAGGGTTTGAACGTATAGTTTTTGAAACGGAAGATAATATAAATGAATATTCAGAAGAGTTATTACATAAATTAATTAATTTAAAAAAAATATATTTTCTTGTTGATAGATTAAAAGTTTCAAATAATGATGATAACATAACTAGACTTTATGATTCGCTTGAAATTGCTTTAAAAATGGGGAATGGACGAGTTCAAATACGGAATATTTCTAAAAATATAATGAAAAATTTTAGTGATAAATTCGAGTGTGATAATTGTGGAAAAATTTATTCAGAGTTACATCCTAATTTATTTGCTTTTAATAATCCGCAGGGAGCCTGTCCTTTTTGTAATGGAACGGGAGAAAGAATTGATTATGATGAAGAACTATTAATTCCAAATAAAAAGCTTTCTCTTGAAGAATATGCAATTATACCTTTTAAAAATGTTTTAGATGAAAGAAGTCATATCGCATTTTTGAATATGTGTGTAAAAAATAATATACCTACAAATAAGCCATATTTTTTACTAACAGAAAAACAAAGAGATATGGTATGGAATGGAAAAGATAAGTTTATTGGTATTATAGAATATTTAAGATATGTATATGATAATAATTCAAATACTAAAAATAAGTTTGATTTAGATAGATATAAAATATTAACTACGTGTACATATTGTAAGGGAAGTAGATTAAATGAAGATGCGCGTAGTGCGTTTATACAGGGGAAAAATATAGCAGAACTAACAAAGTGCTCGATTGGTAAATTATATAAGTTCTTGAATAATTTGAAACTTACTGATTATGAAAAGCAAGTAACAAAACCTATTATGGAAGAATTATTAGCAAGAACTAAAATGTTATGTGATATAGGACTAGATTATTTATCTATAGAAAGACAAAGTCATACTTTATCAGGAGGTGAATATCAACGTATAAATCTTGCTTCGGCACTATCTTCTAGATTAGTAGGTACATTATATGTATTAGATGAACCAAGTATAGGGTTACATACTAGAGATACAAATAAATTAATTAAAATTTTACTTAAATTAAGAGACATAGGAAACACTATTATTGTTGTGGAACATGACCCTGATATTATTTCCAAAGCAGATTTTATTATTGATATTGGTCCTAGCTCAGGAGAGGACGGCGGAAATATAATTTATGAAGGAAGTTATAAGAAATTTTTGGAATGTAATAATTCTATAACTACTAAATATATTAATTTACAAAAAAATAATAAAATTAAATTAAATAGTAAAAATATAAGTAAAACAAATAAAAAAATTACTATTTATGGTGCAAGTGAGAATAATTTAAAAATAGATAAAGTTGATATACCGTTAAATTGTATTACTATTATTACTGGTGTATCGGGGTCGGGGAAAAGTACTTTGGTGAATAATGTACTTTATGCAGGAATAAAAAAAACCTATGGAATTAAATTAAGTAATATAAAACTTGGTAAATTTGAACGTATTGAAGGAGTTGAATATATTGATGATGTAGAATTAATAGATCAAACACAGATAGGACAATCAGCACGTTCGATTCCTATTACATATTTAAATATTTTTGATAGTATTAGAGAAATTTTTGCAAGTACTGTATTAGCAAGACAAAAGGGGATAAAACCTGCTTATTTTTCTTTTAATATGCCAGGCGGAAGATGTGAAACTTGTGAAGGAACAGGTACTATTAATATTGATATGCAATTTTTACCAGATGTAGAAGTAATTTGTGAAACTTGTGAAGGTAAAAGATATAATAAAGAAGTACAAAAGATTATGTATAAAAATAAATCTATTGTTGATGTATTAGAAATGAGTGTAAATGAAGCTATAGAATTTTTTGAAGATAATCCAAAAATATATAATAAATTAAAAATAATGGAAGATGTTGGACTAGGATATATTAAATTAGGTCGACATAATAATACTTTGTCGGGTGGGGAAGCACAAAGATTGAAACTTGCAGCTCATATTGATATTTCGGAAGGAAGGAAAAATTTATATATTTTTGACGAACCTACTACAGGGTTGCACCTTGCTGATATTGATAAATTACAAAATATGTTAAGAAAACTTGTTGAAAGTGGGAACTCGGTTTTAATTATTGAACATAATTTGAATATGATAGCTAATGCAGATTGGATAATTGATCTTGGGCCAGAGGCAGGCGAAAAAGGAGGTAAAGTTGTTGGAACGGGAACGCCACTGCAAATTTCACAGTTAAATACTTTTACAGGTAAAGAATTAAGAAAATTATTTATAGATAAAAATAAATAAATAAAAAAAAGATTATATATATTTTAATATAAAATAAGATAGTTTATAGGGGAGTTATGGCAAAAGCTAATGAA
>CAYYIP010000013.1:0-55924 GCA_964472015.1 uncultured Hyphomicrobiales bacterium
ATTCTTTTATATAATTTTTTATTGCGGTTTCATTAGCTTTTGCCATAACTCCCCTGTACACTATCTTATTTTATATTAAAATATATATTTAAATTAAACCATTTTATGCAAAATATATAATTTTTATAAAATTACAAACTATTTTATAATTTTTTTTTAATAATTAAAGAAAATAGAAATAAAAAATATATATATAAATTTATATTTAATTAACCTAAATCAATTATTATTATATTTAAATTATTTTAACTATTTTTAAATTATATTAGTATGTAAATCTCATTAATATTTTTCGTTAAATCTATTTTTTATTTTTTTAAGAATTAATATGATAAAAGAAACCCATTTTCCATCTATTATGGGGATATTAAATGTAACCCCTGATTCTTTTTCTGATTCTAATATTGAAAATACATCAGATGATTATGTTACAAAAATATTTTTAAAAGCAAAATCTTTAATTGGAGCGGGCGCAGATATAATTGATATTGGAGGTGAAAGTACAAGACCAGGATCAGGTTCAGTATCTATAGAAGAAGAAATTAAAAGAGTACTTCCTGTTCTTGAAAAAATTAGGACACAATTCCCTTCTATTCCTATTTCTATTGATACAAGAAAATACGAAGTTGTAAAAGCGGTATTACCGTATGATATACAATATATCAATGATATATCCGGACTTACTTATAATCCAGATATTGTAGAATTAATCTCAGGAACGAATACAAATCTTGTTATTACACATTATAGAGATCATAATGATACACATTATGATAATACTGTTAAAGAAGTATTTGAATTTTTAAAAAATCAAATTGATTTTGCAAGATCTAACGGAGTTAAAAATATTATTGCTGATATTGGTATTGGATTTGGTAAAGAATGTAATGATAATTTAATATTATTAAAAAATATAAAAGAGTTTGTTGCTCTTAATGTACCTTTATTACTTGGAATTTCACGGAAACGATTTATAGGTGAAGTAATCAATGAAGAGGTCCCAAAAGAAAGAGATATTGCTACAATATTATTTCATACATTACTAATAAGAGAAACTAATATAAATATTATTAGAGTTCATAATGTAAAATTTGCTAAGCAACTAAAAGATGTTTATAATAGTTTACAATAATTAATTTTATTTAATATTATTGATAATCAATTAATAATTACTCACTTACTTACTTAATTAATTACTTAATAGTCAATAATGTCTTATAAGTTTGTAAAAAAGTCTTGTGGCTGACAAAAAGTCAGTACAAAATGTCTTGTAAAATATAAAAGATGCAGACAGTATGGACAAATTGTCTTGTTATATAGTTTGGCATATTTTTGGTATTATTAATAGTAGATTTGTTAAATAAAGATTTTAATTGATAACAACAAAACTATCAATTAAAAAATATTAAGAATTAAATATAAAAAATATCAAAAAGGAGTAATTATTATGAAATCACTTATTTTAAATCGCGATTTTATTAGTCCATTTTTAAGAATGGCAAGAGATTTAAATAATATTGAATTCGGACAAGAATTCAGACCAAGCTATAAAGACAGTATAATCAATTCAAGAGTTGATGTTTATGAAACTGATAAAACCGTAGTATTAACAGCTGATATGCCTGGTATAAAGAAGGAAGACATATCAATAGATGTTACAAATAATAGGTTAACTATAAAAGCTGAAAAGAAATGTTATGAGGAAACTGAAAAATTAGATTTCCATTTATCAGAACGTATGTTTGGATTCTTAGAGAGAAGTTTTGAGTTACCAGATTATATTGATACTGAAACAATAAAAGCAGATTATGAGTCAGGTGTATTGAAGCTAACAATGGATAAAAAAGCAGAAACTCAACCTAAGAAGATAGAAATTGCTGTTAAATAATAGTAGTTATATTATAAAATAAATTATAGAATAAAAAAATTATCAAATAGAAAAACAGGTGTATTAAAAACACCTGTTTTTTTTATAATATCATTATTTATTTTATAATATTAAATAATATTTTTCTCAATTAATACAAATAAAAAAGTTTTGATAAATTGTAAAAAAGTATTATTTTTGTAAATCATTTCAGTTGCGCCGGTAGCTCAGCTGGATAGAGCATCAGCCTTCTAAGCTGAGGGCCACTGGTTCGAATCCAGTCCGGCGTGCAACAAAAAAAAACTCTATTGATATCAACAATAGAGTTTTTTTGTTTTTTTGTTACTTTTATGATTCAAACATATATTTTATAAGAGTATAGCAAATATAATTTTATTGAATAATAATATTTATTGAATAAATTTTAAATATTTTTGAATAAATTTTAAATATTAAATTTTATTATTTTCCATAAATAGATTCAATTAATTCGCTGTAATTTTT
The DNA here is from genome assembly GCA_964472015.1 of uncultured Hyphomicrobiales bacterium. Taxonomy (GTDB): domain Bacteria; phylum Bacteroidota; class Ignavibacteria; order Kapaibacteriales; family UBA2268; genus JAAYTD01. Next base: position 2,372 of record CAYYIP010000013.1, read on the forward strand.
TTCAACTACATGTCGTCTTATACTTAACTTAGGTGTTAATTCTCCTGATTCCAAACTAAATGGTTTAATTAAGAATTGGAATTTACGTACTCTTTCAAATTTAGAAAAATCTTTTTGTAAATGGTCTATATCTCTTTTTATATGTGCTATAATTTGTTGGTTATATAGTAATTCTTCTTCATTATTATATTGAATGTTTGAAATTGCTGCTAGTTCTTTTATTTCTTCATAATTAGGTGTTAAAAGTGCTATGCAATATTCACGATTATCACCTATTAATACACATTGTTCAATATACTTACTTTGGTTAATAACTGTTTCTATTGGTTGTGGTGCTATATTTTTCCCGCCGCTATTTACAATAATATATTTTTTTCTATCTGTTATTTGTATATTATTTTTTTCGGTCATTTTTACAATATCTCCACTATATAGCCAGCCTTCGCTATCAATTACTTCTTTTGTAGCTTCTGGTTTTTCCCAATATCCTTTCATAATGTTCTTCCCACGAATAAGTAATTCGCCATCCTCTGCAATTTTTATTTCTACTTCGGGTAGTGGTTTCCCTACTGTTCCTACTTCATTTTCATTATATCTTGCAACAGATACAACCGGTGCTGCTTCTGTTAATCCATATCCTTGTAAACATTTAATTCCAAGCATTTCAAAGAAAAGAGTAGTATCGCTAGATAAGGCTGCTCCACCAACAATAAATTGTTTTAAATTAGGTGCTATTTTTTCTTTTATTTTACTAAGTACTAAACGTTTTGCTAAATTATATCTAGGTAATAATAAAGCATTACTCTTGTTATTATATTTATTTTCAACGTATTTAATTCCTATTTTTACTGCCCATTCAAATAGTTTATATTTTGCAGCCGAACTTTTTTGCATATTTGAATATATTCTTTTTTTTACTGTATCTAAAAATTTAGGTACAGATGTCATAAATGACGGCTTTATATCTTGAATGACTGACATTAAAGTATCAATAGAAGCAGTTATTGCAATTGTAGCGCCTTTTGCAAAAATTACATAAGCAGTTGTCATTCTTTCAAAGCAATGACAAAGTGGCAGGAATGATACTGTCGTATCATTTTCAGTTACATTTATTACTGCTGTCGAAGAGATAGCATTAGCAATTAAATTCTGATTTGTTAGCATTACTCCTTTTGGTTCGCCCGTTGTACCACTAGTATAAACTAAAGTTACTATATCATCAGGCTGGAACTTTATTCTAAGATTTTGTAATAAATTTTTACGTTCAGTTGTACTTTTTAATTTAGAACCGCGTTCCAATATATCAGATAATTTCCTAACAAAAAGGTCATCGCTATAAAAGTCATCATTCATTACAAATATATGTCTTAAAGATTCTACGTTATCTTTAAACTCTAATACTTTATTTAATTGAAAATTATTAGAGACAATAACAGCACTTGCTCGACAATCTTTAAAAATAGCTTCCTCTTGTTTAGAAGTTGTAGTTGGAAATAAGGGAACATCTATTGCACCTATTAAAGTAAGGGCAGCTACCGATATAACCCATTCAATTCTGTTTTCAGATATAACGCCGACTCTATCGCCTTTTTTTATACCTAATTCTAAAAAACCAATTGCTAACTGTTCAGATTTTTCTAGGAATTCAGTATAGGTCATTTCTTTCCATTCTTCTTCCTCTTTATATCTGTATGCAATTTTGTCTTTCCATTTTTTACAAACAATGTAATAAAGCTCAGCTATAGTAGTAGATAGATTCATAAAATTTCTCTAAGTTTATATAAAAAAAGTTATTTATCAATAGTTGTCAATAAAATATAAATACAAAAATACAAAATTAATGTAACTTAACTAATTTATTATAAAAAAACATATTATAAAAATACTAAAAAATAGTATTTTTATAATTATTTCTTTTTTTCTGTTTAATATGTTTGTGTAGTTATATTATTAAATTTATTTTATTTGATTTATTAATATATGATAGCATTTAAAAAATCTAATATAATAAAAATAAAATTAATAAAAATAATTAAAAATGTATTGTTTATTTTTTTATTTCAAAAAAAAATCGTATTTTTGAAATTACTATATTATGTATATTATCTATTTGAATAGATTATCTGTTTGAAAAATATATTATTTATATTAAAAAAGTATATATTTTAAAAATATGAAAAATAGATTTATTTTAAATGATTATATAATATAATGTAAAATAATAATTAATTAGGATTATATAAAATAATTATTTTAACTTAGGAGTTTAAATAAATGAGTTTACGCCGTGTCTACGAGACAACCATCATTATTAATGCGGCACTTGAAGATCCAGACGTGGAGGCAACAATTAATAAAATCACTACTTATTTAGAAAATCATGGTGGTGAGATAGAAGAAAAAAATAAATGGGGACGCCGTCGTTTAGCATATCCAATTAATAAAAAATATAATGGATATTACATACATTTAATTTTTAATGCGGCACCAAGTACAGTCCCTATTTTAGAACGTTTTTTAACGTTAGATGATACCGTATTAAGGCATCTAACTTTACAGCTTAGTGATGCTTTAAGATCATATAGAAAAGAAAAGAATTTGGCAGAAGGTAAAACAGGAGGAACTTGTATGTCTACTGTTGGTGAGGAAATAGCAGTTGCCAAAAATATTGAAGATTTAGTTACGTCTGAAAGTAATACAGAACCGAAAGAAGAAGAAAAAACAGTAGCACCAGAAAAGGTGGAAGTTGAAATAACAGAAGTAGTATCTAATATAGACGATACAGACGAGGAAGTTGAGGAGGAGAATGATGAAAATAATTCTTAGAAAAGATTTAGAAAACCTAGGTAAAGTTGGTGATGTTGTTAATGTCAAAGATGGTTATGCTCGTAACTATCTTATCCCTTATGGGTTTGCTTATGTTGCTAGATCGGGCGCAATTAAACGAATAGAATTTGAAAAACAACAATATTTAAAACAAGTAGAACAAATAAAAGAAGAAGCAATACAACTTGCAAATAAAATGGCTGACACTCAAGTTATTATTAAAATGAAAGTTGGTGATGAAGGCAAATTATATGGTTCTGTTTCTAATCAAATTATTGCTACTGAACTTGTAAATAAAGGTTTTAATATTGATAAAAAATATATTGTTGTAGAAGAAACTATTAAAACTCTTGGTGTATTTGATGTTAAAGTTAAATTACATCCGGAAGTTGTTACGTCTATAAAAGTATGGGTAATAGACGAAAAAGAACAATAAATATCCTTTTTTGTTTTATAATAAAATATTTTATTTTTTATGAGAGTAATTGTAACTGACGGAATTGAAAAAGTAGGTTCCGATTTAATGAAAGAAGCTGGTCTTGAAGTTGTTGAAAAAAAACTTACACCAGAAGAATTATTAGCCGAGATAGCTAATTATAATGCAATTATTGTACGTTCTGCTACTAAAGTAACTAAAGAGGTTATTGATGCAGCTACACAACTTAAAGCCATTGGGCGTGGTGGTGTTGGACTTGATAATATAGAAGTAGAATATGCTAAATCTAAAGGTATTCCTACTTTTAATACGCCAGGCGCATCTTCTATATCAGTAGCCGAACTTGCTATTGCTCATATGTTTGCAGTTTCACGTTTCTTAAACATAAGTTCGATGGAAATGAGAGAAGGCAAATGGCCAAAGAAGAATTTTGCTGGAGGGGTTGAACTTACTGGGAAAACTCTTGGTTTACTTGGGTTTGGTAATATCGGTCGTGAATGTGCTAAACGTGCTCTTGGGCTTGGTATGAAAGTAATTGCTTACGATCCATTCGTATATACTACTGATATGGATGTTAAGTTATGTACAAAAGATGAAGTTCTTGCTAACTCTGATTATATTAGTTTACATCTTCCTTTAATTAAAGGGGAACCAGCTGCTGTTGGTACACCTGAAATTGAAAAAATGAAAAAAGGTGTAGTTATTGTTAATTGTGCAAGAGGTGGTGTTGTTGATGAAGCTGCTTTACTTGACGGACTTAATTCAGGTAAAGTTGGAGCGGCAGGATTGGATGTATTTGTTAATGAGCCTATATCTGATGCTCAAAAAGAACTTATAAATCATCCAAGAGTATCTGCTACGCCACATATCGGAGCTTCTACTAATGAAGCACAAGATAGAGTAGGTATTGAAATTGCTCAAAAGATTATTGATGCATTAAAATCTTAATTATAATCATAATATCTTTAACAAAATAAAAAAGACCTAATAATTGTTTTTTTATTAGGTCTTTTTCTATATTAATTTTTTTTATAACATAATATATAAAATTGTAAAATGGAAAATATATTGGAAAATAGGGTAAATAAGGCAAAAGAATTATTTACACAAGGATATAATTGTGCTCAATCTGTTTTTATTGCGTTTGCAGATATGTATAATATTTCTGAAGAAATGGCTATGAAAATGACTTTATCCTTAGGAAGCGGGATGGGAGGACTAAAACAAACTTGTGGAGCAGCAACTGCTATTTTTTTACTTGCTGGATTGGAAACTGAAGATAAAAGTCTAACAAATAGAGAAAATATGAGAAATACTTATAAATTAGTAAGATCTTTAGCTGCTGAATTAGTAAAAGTAAATGGTTCTATTGTATGTGGACAGTTACTAGAAACTAATTCTACTCGTAAGAGGACTTGTAATGATACAGTAGAAGAAACAGCAAGAGTTTGGGGTGAATATCTTGTGCAAGTTGGAAAATTAAAAAAGTAATAAAATTTTATTATTTATGAATTATACTTGTTTTGATACAAAAATCGGGCACTTATATTTAATAGGAGATAATAAAGGTATTTGTCGTCTATTTTTTAATATTAATTCAAAAAAATTTAATATTAATAATTCAAATAGTATTAATGATAATTATGAAAAATATTTAAAAAAAGAATACTTGAGAAATGATGTATTTTTTGAGGAGGCAAAAAAACAGTTACTAGAATATTTTGATGGTCGAAGAAAAATATTCAATTTAAAATTGAATATAATAGGAACAGAATTTCAAAAAAAAGTATGGAATGAATTATTAAATATTCCTTATGCTGAATTAAGGACTTATAAAGATATTGCAATTGCAGTTGGAAATCCTAATGGTTCAAGAGCAATAGGTATGGCTAATAATAAAAATCCTATACCAATTATTATACCGTGTCATAGAGTTATAGGAACTAATAATAATTTAGTTGGATATGCTTATGGAATAGAAGTAAAAAAATATCTAATTGAATTAGAAAATAATAATAAATTTTATGGTTAGTATTTTTATAAAAATATAATATAAAAAAACTTCGTAACATTAATAATATTAATAATTATATAAAATATTATTTATTTGTTACGAAGTTTTTTATTTAATAAAGTTTATCTATTTAATGTTTATTTAAAATGGATATGAATTATTCAAATAAAGCAATAAATTTTTTTGGTGGTTTTATTGGTTTATTTGTTATTTGGGATATAAAAATATGTTTTGTATACCCACTACAAATTAATATATCATTTCTATAAATATTATATTCTATATGAAATATAGGTGAATAATTATAATTTATAATAGTTTCAATTTCTAAATTATCTTCATAATATGCCGGATTATGAAATTTTGCATAAGATTCTAAAACAGGGAAGAAAATTTTTTCTTCTTTTTCTAATTCTGTAAAATAAAGGTTGTGTTTATGTACTAATTCAGTGCGTCCTGTTTCAAAATAAATATAATAATTAGCGTTATATACTACTCCCATTTTATCGGTTTCAGCATATCGTACTTGTATATTACTTTTATTTTTTATTGTTTTTATTATGTCAGTATTCATAATATATTTATGACCATATAGATAATATACTAAATGTAAAATGATATTCTATCTTAAATAAAAATATTTATAAATAAATATCTCTTTCCCCATTATCAATACGTTTTAATGTTTCTATCGATTTATCTTTTATTTCTTCAGGTAATATTTCTATATTTTGTTTTATAAGTTCTTTTCCTATTTTTTTAGTTTCATCATCAGCATAGTCTTCTAAATATTCATTTAAAGTAAATAAGGCATTTGGTTGACAAAATATTTTTATAAGTCCGGGTTTTGCTTGTTCCATAAAATCTTTACCAACACGTCCACGTCTATAACATCCGGTGCAGAAGGATGGAATGAATCTTTCTTTTATAACACTATTTATAACTTCGCCACTAGTTCTATTATCATTTAAATTGAATTGAGCATCTTCTTTTGCTTTTTCAAAAGATTGTTTATAACCACCTGGATTAGTACGTGAGCCGGCACTTATTTGAGAAATTCCTAAATTAAGTAATTCCATACGTAAATCAGCATTTTCTCTTGTTGATAATATCATACCTGTATACGGGACTGTTAATCTTAATACTGATACTAATTTTTTAAAATTCAAATCATTTACTGCATATGGTATTGCTTCACTTAAAGGTGCGTTATCCGCATGTCTTATACGTGGTATTGAAATTGTATGCGGTCCTATTCCATATTTTTTATCTAGATGGAAAGCGTGAGAAATTAATCCCAAAGTTTCAAATCTATAATCATACAATCCAAATAGTGCCCCAATTCCAACATCTTGTATTCCATTTGAAAGTGCTCTATCCATCACCTCTATTCGCCAATCATAATTGGCTTTTTTACCCGATAAATGAACTTTTTTATATGTGTCTCTATGATAAGTTTCTTGAAATACAGTATATGTTCCTATAGGAACTTGTTTTAATATTTTGAATTCTTCATTTGTTAATGGTTCTATTTCAATATTTATTCTACGTATAGAACTCCCTTTATCGTTTCTTACAGAATATACAGTATTTATATCTTTTATCAATCTTTCTAAAGATGCTTCAATGGGATGTTCACCTGTAAGTAATAGTATTCTTTTATGTCCTCTGTCTAATATTTCTTTTACTTCAATTTCTATTTCCTCTGTTGTAAGTGAAGAACGATGTATTGTTGTATTTCCAACTCTAAAACCACAATAAAGACAATTATTTATACAAAAATTTGATAGATATAATGGGGCAAAAAGAACTACACGTTTTCCATATATTATGTCTTTTACATAACTTGCAGCTTCAAATAATTTTTCATAATCATTAGGTTTATTTATATTTATAAGAATTGCTGCCTGTTCTAATGTTAATCCTTTTGCTTTTTTTGCCTCACTTATAATATCATCTATTGATTCTGAGGATGGATTACTATGTTTTTTTAGCAAATCAGAGATTTGGGCTTCGTTAATTATTTCCATTACATTATTACATTTTTGTATTTTTGATATTCTGTTATTTTAATTTTTTAATTAAAATATATTTATTTATAATTTATAATTTTAAACGCAATAATCTGTAAAAAATTGTATATTAAAATAAATATTTATATAAAATTTTTTTATTTAATTTTTATTTAATTAATATAATTTATTTAATTAATATAATTTATTTAATTAATATAAATTTATAAATTTTTATAATAATTTATAATAAATATATTGTTTTTTTGTTTAAAATTAGTAAATTGCAAATACGTTTATTTATATTATAGCTATACTTTTTTGTTATATTCAAATATTTATAAAATTAAATATTTATAAAATATTGGTTTGAGTATGAAATTTGATAAAAATTTTATTATTATATTTATTGTATTGTTATTTATATCTTTATATAATAATAAATTATATACACAGCCACAAGATTATGAAACTAATACAATAACGGGAAAGACTTTTGTTTTTTCTATCCCTCCTTTATTAACTAATGTCGATAATAAAGCAGAGGTAGTTATTACTATGATTTCTCAATTGGAGTCAAAAGTAAAAATTACCGCACGTTATGGTTTTTTAAAGATATTAGATTTGAAGCCGTTTGAAAAAGGAACAGTTATTATGCCTGCGTATACTGCTTTTCCTTATCAGAAGTCCGGGAAAGATAAACCAATTAAAGAAGCTATATATGATGCTGCTATTCGTATAGAAGCGACTGAGCCTATACAAGTAACGGCATCTGTAAAAAATGAATGTGGTGGTGAAGGGTTTGCGGTATTACCAATAGAAAATTTAGGAGCTAAATATCTAATATCTTCGTTTAATGATGCGTCTCATTTTTATAATGATATGGTTAGTTTACCAAGTATTGTTACTATTACTGCTAATTATAATAATACTCATATAAGTTTTAAACTTGGTGGAAATAATGATACGAAAACAGCTGGTGGCCTAAGTTCGAAAGAGGAAATGTCAGTAGTGCTGTCGCAAGGTGAAGTTTGGGTTATTTCTAGTATGGGCGAAAATGCTGATTTAACAGGGAGTAAAATAGAGGCATCTAAGCCTATTTCGGTTGTAACCGCTAACCAGTGTGCAAATGTTCCTATAAATAATAAACCTTGTAACTATATTGCTGAAATGGAAATTCCATTAAATACTTTTGGTAAAACTTTCCTTGTCCCAGCATTTCCTGATAGAAAATATAGCCCTGTTTTAAGAATTTTAGCCGCTGAAGAAAATACAACGATCAAAGTTATAGGAGAAAATAAAAACTATACTATTGAAACGTCCGGTGGGATTGTAAATTCGGGATATTTAGAGATGCGAATTAATGAACCAAATTTAAGTAAGCCAGGAATAATTATAGCAGATAAACCAATTTCTATTACTCTTTATAATACCGGTATTGAAGAGGACAACTATAACGAAAATATCTCTATTGCAGAAGCTGCACCTTTTCAGATGTTATTAATTCCGCAAGAGCAGGCTTTAAATAGTTATTTTTTTGCAGTCCCAGAGACAGATGGAACTAAATTATTTGATAAAAATATTGTTTGTTTAATTGCTGAAACAGTTGATAATAATTTTCCTGATAATTTTAGTTTTGGTGAATTTAGTGGTGTTTCATGGCATTGGGGGGCGCCCGGCATCATAAAAAAAGGTGAGACTATAGTTTTTGATAATGAATTGAATGGTAAAAAGTATGCAATGTCATTTTATGATGTAAATACTTTACATACTTGTCAAATAAAAAATGAAAATAAATTTTCTCTTTATTTGTATGGACAATCAAGAGGTGCAGGAGCGTACGGTACTATTGCAGGAATGGGATTAAAAGATCTTGCAAGTAATGATACATTAAAACCTATTCCTGTTTGGAATATGCTTTGTGGAGGGAATATTATAGGAAGAGTAGATGATAAACCAGATAATGAAGAGAATAGATCTAATTTAATATTACCAGTTTTTTATGCACAATATAGTTATAATTATGATAAAGAATTTGATCCTATTATTCCTGGAATTACGCAATCTGCTAATTGGAAATTATTTGTTCGTAATCCATTAGAAGATGCTAAGGCAGTGATAAAATTTGGAGATAAAGCGGGGAATGATACTATTATTAATATAAATTATTATGCACCAAAAATTGTTGCAAATCCTAATTCTATTAATCTTGGGATTGTTAAATTAAATGAATTAATAATAGTAAAAGATGTTAGTGTAAAAAATTTATCAAAGTCTGATTTTTTTATTAAAGATATTAGTTTTAAAAATCGTTGTGATTTATTTAAAATTATTAATCCACCAGAAGGTATATTAGAATCAGAAACGGAGGTAAAATTTGATATACAATTTATTGCTAATGAACGTGGTATATTTAGAGATACTATTGTTATTTATGATAGTTGTTTCAATCAAAATATTATTACTATAGAGGTTGCAGTAGAAAATTCTGAGATATATGCTTATGATGTAAATTTTGGGGAGTTACTTATTAATAAAACAAAGGAAGTTGAATGTATAGTAGAAAATAGAGGGACTTGTAACTTAGAAATTTATGATGCTATTTTACCTAAAAATAAGAATTTTGTTGTACATTTTCCTTTTGATTTTAGTTATGAAAATCCTTTAATATTGCAAAAAGGTGAAGCTATGACTTTTAAAATTGAATTTACGCCGAGAGAAAATATACAATATACAGATTCTATAATATTTATTTCTGATGCTTTTGGAATAGATAGTATAACAATTATTAATGGTTGTGGTGTAAATCCGGGTTTAGTAGCTGAATCGTATGAATGGGGAATGCATAGAATATACCGTGATGCCTTTCCAGTTAATCCAATCCCTGTAAAAAATGGACATAATGGAATTAGGTTATTTAATAAAAGTAATTTTAATGTGAAAGTTGATACTGTTTTTATTATAGATACAAACAATAATATTAATGGATTTATAATTGATGATATAATTTTAAAATCACTTATTGGGAAGACTTTATTACCGGAGGAAGAATATATAATTCCTGTTGATTTTTTACCAACAGAGTTAAAAAAATATGTATTAACAATTTGTTATGTTTCTGAGCTAGGTGCAAAATCTTATTCTGTTTTATCCGGGCAAGGAGTTGCTCCTAATTATAAAATTATATATGAAAATTTTGATACATTATTGATTAATAATTGGTTATATCCACAAGTCAAAAAAATTACTATTAATAATTTAAATAAAAGTACTATTGAAGAATATAATTGGGATTATAAAGATACTCTTACTATTTATGGATTAAAATCTACAGATAGTTCAGTTGGTTTTAATGATTATAGTAATAAAGGATTTAGAGTAGATATTGCACAAGATATTTTTCCTATAAAATTGCCGCCGGGAACTATTTTTGAGTTTGATTGTTATTTTGTTCCAACTAAAATTGGTGAAAATATTGCTCATTTACAAGTAATTAGTGATGCAATTGAAGATAAAGAAATTGATATAAAGGGATATGGAACAGGTAAAAAAATACTTTGTCAAAGTTCAAAGTTAGTTTTATGTAAAGGTGAGGTAGGTAGTATAAATTGTACAATAAAAAATAATGGGGCATCTAATGTAATATTAAATAATTTCTATATATCTAATTATAATTCTATATTTTTTATAAAAAATGAAATAAAAGATATTGAATTAAAACCTAATGAAGCAAAGATTATTGAAGTTGATGTTATACCTAATAGTTTAGGTGAATATAATTCTTATTTGAAATTTAATGTTAATGGTAATGGGTATAATTTTATTGATTCGGTTGCTTTATCTGCAAGTTCTGAATTGTCTATACTATTTGTAGAAGTTGAGTTCTCAAATGATCTTGTAAAAATTGGTGAAGATCTATGGTATAAAGTGATATTACCAGAAACATATGTTGTAAAAGATATAAGTAAATTTTTAATTGATAGTATAGTAATAAAGCTGCACTATAATTCTAATATGTTATTACCTCAATTATATAATATTCAATTAGGCGAACATCTTGCAGGCAAATTTTATATAGAAAGTTCAACGTTTGATTTTCATAATAATGATATAGTGATATATATAAAATCTATAACAGGAGAAGTATTAGCAAATTATGGGATGTTATTTTCGATTCCATTTACTACTTTATTTCCTTTAGATTATGATAATATTGTGAATATAACTAACAATATATATACAAATGCTGCCTGTGTTACTTTTGTTCCAACTTCTAATAGTATTGAATTAGAAGAGGGATGTGCTTATAACTTAAGACGTTTAAAACTATCAAAAACAGATTACTCTTTTAATATAACAAATTCAAAACCTATCATAGATAATTATATAGATATTAATTTTTCAATAGGATTAGATAAGGCGGGGGAAACTTCTATTGAACTTTATTCAATGACGGGGGAATTAATTAATAGTTTTGTAAATGATTTTTTAGAATGTGGCGAATATAATTTAAAAATTAATACTAATAATCTTGCTAAAGGTATGTATTATTTTATATTTAAATCGGGACATTTTAGAACACAAACTAAGTTATTATTGTTATAATTAGCAACTTTAGCATAAAAATTTAATTAAATATTCTTTCCTATTAAAATTATTTTTAATTCAATTAATATCATTTTTAATTCAATTAATATCATTTTTAATTCAATTAATATTGTTTTTTTTTGTATTTTTGTAATTCGTATTTTTTTATATAAATTATAAGAATAAAATATTAATTTTTTAGATAATTATCTTTAAATATTATTTTATATTATTTTTTCATCTATTATAAAAATAGGTATAAAAATATATAAATAATTTTTTGCTGTAAACAATAAAAATGTAATAATATGAATTGGAAAAAAAGAACTGCAAAGTGCGGTGAATTAAATATTGACCATATAGATAAAACTTTTATTTTAAACGGTTGGGTTAGTAATGTTAGGAATATGGGCGGTTTGATATTTATAGATTTGCGTGATAGATATGGAATTATGCAGCTTGTTATTGAACCAGAAAATAACTCAAAATTAGCAGAAAGGTCAAAAGAATTAAAATCTGAATTTGTTATTTGGTGTGAAGGTATTTTAAGAAAACGTACAAGTCCAAATCCGAAATTAAAAACAGGTGCCGTAGAATTATTAGTTAATGATTATGGTATTATTAATAAGTCTGAATTACCTCCATTTGAAATTGTTGATGATTTAGATACGAGTGAAGAGATAAAATTAAGATATCGTTATTTAGATCTAAGACGTCCTGCTTTACAACGTAATTTTATTATAAGGAATAAAGTTACTCATATAATGCATAGGTATTTTGAAAAACATGAGTTTTTGGAAATAGAAACGCCTATTTTAATGAAATCTACCCCTGAAGGCGCACGTGATTTTCTTGTTCCCAGTCGTATTAATAAAGGTAAATTTTATGCTTTACCGCAATCGCCTCAGATATTTAAACAGATTTTGATGGTTGCTGGGTTTGATAAATATGTTCAAATTGCTAAATGTTTTAGAGATGAGGACTTACGTAGTGATAGACAACCTGAATTTACTCAATTGGATTTAGAAATGTCTTTTGCAGAACAAGATGATATTATGACAATTGTTGAAGGATTAATAATTGAACTTTGGAAGGAAGTGAGAGATGTAGTAGTTACGGGACCATTTAAAAGAATGACTTATGAAGAGGCAATGTGTCGTTTTGGGAGTGATAAACCTGATATTCGTTTTGGAATGGAAATTAAAGACATAACAGAACTTGTAAGAGATACAGATTTTAAAGTTTTTAATGATGTTTTAGCGTCTAAGAATGGGAGGATAGCTTTAATAAATGCAAACGGTGCTGCTAATTATTCTCGTAAACAAATAGATTTCCTTGTTGATTATGCTAAGAAATATGGTGCTTTAGGTTTGTCTTATATTAAGGTTGGTAATAATGAAGTTAATTCACCTATTGCTAAATTTTTATCAAAAGATGTTCTTGATAATATTTTGAAAATGGCTGATGCAAAAGATGGTGATTTATTATTAATTTCATCTGCTGAAAAATATTGTGCATATACTATTTTAGGTGCTTTACGTCTAGAGTTAGCAAGACAGCTTGGAATAATGGAAAAATTACATAATACATTTAGTTTCCATTGGGTTATTGATTTTCCTTTATTTGAATATGATGAAAATGAAAAACGCTTTATTGCTGTTCATCATCCTTTTACTGCACCAAAGAATGAAGATATTGAAAAACTTGATACAGCACCCGGTGAAGTTAGGGCTAATGCTTATGATTTAGTTGTAAATGGTGCTGAATTAGGTGGTGGTAGTGTACGTATTCATCAAAATATAATCCAACAAAAAGTATTTAGCTTGTTAGGAATTTCTGAACAAATTGCAGATGATAAATTTGGTTATTTATTAAAGGCATTAAAATTTGGAGCACCACCACATTCAGGTTTAGCGCTTGGACTAGATAGAATTATTATGATGTTAGTAGGTACTGATAATATAAGGGATGTTATTGCTTTTCCAAAAACTACAAGTGGGTTATCACTTATGGATGGGGCGCCTAATAATGTTGATATGCAACAATTAAAAGAACTTGGTATTGAATTAAAATTATAAAGATAATATTTTGATATGTTGCTGATAAGAAAAAAAATTATTGTAATTTTATTATTGTTATTTACGTTATTTTCGTGTTCGCTTTTTGAGACACGAGAACCTGAAAATCCGGAAGGTGATGCAACAATATTTATACCTCCAACTACTCCTAATATAGTTATTGAAAACTTTTTAGAAGCTTTTAATAAAAAGAGCATAGAGAATTATTATGCATGTTTTTCTAGATATAATTTTGATTTTTCCCCAACTAATGAGGTTTTAGTTAGATATTCGTCTATTTTTCAAGAATGGAATATAAATAGTGAACGACAATATTTTCTTTCTTTAACAACTAATTTGCAGAATGAAGCAAAACCAAATTTAATTTTTACTGATGCTGAATTTGTTTCTTTATCAAATGATTCGGCAGTTTTTGTTGCAAATTATTTTATTAATTGTATTTTTTTAGATATAAATATTTCTAGTAAATATACGGGGCGTATTAATTTAACAATTAAAAATGAAAAAAATGGCGAATGGGCTATTACTAATTGGAAAGATTTTAGGAATAACGATACTAATAATACTTGGAGTTATTTAAAAGCTTTATTTTCTAATTAAATAACTTATTTTTATAAAGTAAATAATTCTTTTTATTATTTTATAATAGAAAAATAATGAAACAATATTCTTTTTATATCGAAACATATGGATGCCAAATGAATCTTAGTGATTCTGAGATAGTGAGGTCAATATTATTATCTAATGGAATGACTAATGTTTTATCCTTAGATAAAGCAGATGTTATTTTATTAAATACTTGTTCCATACGTGATAATGCGGAGGATCGTATTTTTAAACGTATAGATTTTATACACCATTTTTTAAAAAAGAATAAAAAGAAAGCTATTATTGGAATTTTAGGTTGTATGTCTGAACGTTTAAAGGACAAATTATTTGCTTTTTCTAATGCTGTTTCTCTTGTTGTTGGCCCAGATGAATATCGTAAGATGCCTGAGATTATAAAAACTGCTATGGAAGGAGGCAATGAAATTGCGGTTGATTTAAGTTTAGTTGAGACTTACGGTGATATTATTCCTTCACGGGATAGTAATTTATTAGCTTGGGTTTCTATTATGAGAGGTTGCAATAATTTTTGTTCTTATTGTGTAGTTCCCTATACGAGAGGTCGTGAACGTTCACGATCTTATATTTCTATATTAGAAGAGATAAATAGATTAAAAATAAAAAATTATAAAGAAGTTACCTTATTAGGTCAAAATGTAAATAGCTACAACGATGCAGGGAAAAGATTTCCAGAGTTGTTATCTGATATTGCCTCGATAGCACCAGATATGAGAATAAGATTTGTTACATCTCATCCTAGAGATATGAGTGATGATTTAATTGAAGTCATTGCAAAATATGATAATATTTGTAAATATATTCATTTACCTATACAATCAGGTTCCAATAGAATATTGAAGGATATGAATAGACATTATACGGTTGAACATTTTATGAATTTGATAGATAAAATAAGGAGCGCAATACCTAATTGTGCAATATCTACAGATGTTATTGCAGGTTATCCGATAGAAACTCTTGAAGACCATAAATGTACTTTATCTATTATGAAAGAGGTGAGATTTGATAGTGCTTATATGTTTAAATATTCATCTAGAGAAGGAACAAAATCGGCAAAGATGTATGACGAAGTTTCAGAAGAAGAGAAAATAAGAAGATTAAATGAAATTATTGAACAGCAAAATAAAATTTCACGTGAAAAAAATAACGAAGATATAGGAAAAGAGTTTGAAATTCTTGTTGAAACACCTAGTAAGAAAAATAAATTAGAATGGACAGGTAGGACTGATACAAATAAAGTTGTTATTTTTGATAATAAGATTTTGAAACATAAAGCAGGCGATATTATAAAACTTAAAATAAATCGTGCTACGAGTGCAACGTTATTTGGTTCTATTATTAATTAATTATTGATTATTAATTATTGATTATTGTAACTTATTATTAATATATTTTTATACTTATACTTTATAAATTCAAAAAATTATAAGTTATTAATTAAATTATTTAATTTTTAATTACTTAAATTAAAAAAAATAAAAATAAAAATATTATGGCTTTAATTCAATCAGTTAGAGGTACAAAGGATATTTTACCAAGAGAGGTAAAACGTTGGCAGGACCTTGAAAATATATGTAGACAGGTAGCTCAAAGATATGGTTATGATGAGATACGTACACCTATTTTTGAAAAAACAGAAGTTTTTTCAAGGGGAGTTGGTGAAGGAACAGATATTGTTAATAAGGAAATGTATACTTTTGATGATAGAGGTGGTGAATCTTTAACTTTAAGACCGGAACAAACTGCTGCTATAGTACGTGCAGTTATACAAAATAATTTAATTCAAAATACTAATGTTTTAAGATTATTTTATATTGGTACTTATTATAGATATGAGAGACCACAAAAAGGGAGATTACGTGAATTTCATCAATATGGTGTTGAGTGTATATTATCGCCTTATCCTGAGAGTGATGCAGAAGTTATTATGTTAGCTGATACTTTTATAAAAAATATTGGTATAGAAAATTATAACTTAAAAATTAATTCATTAGGGAATGAATTTTCAAGACAGAATTATTTAAATATATTGAATAATTATTTAAAAGATAATTTGAATAATATGTCCGAGGATAGTAGACGTCGTGTTTTTGATAATCCACTTAGAGTACTAGATAGTAAGCATATAGATGATGTAGAACTGTTAAAAAAAGCACCTAGTATTTTAGATTATCTTGATG
This sequence comes from uncultured Hyphomicrobiales bacterium, assembly GCA_964472015.1. GTDB lineage: Bacteria > Bacteroidota > Ignavibacteria > Kapaibacteriales > UBA2268 > JAAYTD01. The sequence continues at coordinate 19,132 of CAYYIP010000013.1, forward strand.
AAGAAAGTGCTGAACATTTTGATAATGTAAAAAGATATTTAGATATTGCAGAGATAAAATATGAAATTACGCCGTCTTTGGTTCGTGGATTGGATTATTATTCTCATACTGTTTTTGAATTTCAAAGTAATTATTTAGGTTCGCAAGATTCATTTGGCGGCGGTGGCAGATACAATAAACTTTTTTATGATTTAGGAGCTAAATCTACTCCTGCTGTTGGGTTTGCAATGGGAATGGAAAGATTGTTGCTTATACTTGAATCGATAAACAAGAATCAAGTTATTAAAAGAGAGCAATTAGTTGTTATTATTCCTATGTCTATTGAGCAATATAATTATGCACTAAGTATTGCAAATCGTTTAAGAAATGAAGTAAAAATAAATACTATTATAGATATTCAAAGACGTTCTTTTAAGTCTCAGCTTCGTGAAACTGATAAATTAGAGGCTGATTATGCTTTAATTATTGGGGATGAAGAACTTAATAATAATGGAGTTATGTTAAAGGATTTGAAAGAACGGAAACAAAAATTTGTTTATATTGATGAATTATTGAATATATTTAAAAGTAAATAGAATAAGATATAATAAATAATTTTTAATTATTTATGTGTTTTTATTGTGTATGTCCGAAATTAAAGAAAAATATAAAGTTATATATAATATCCTAAATATTATTTTTGGAATTGTTTGTTTTACGGCAATTACTTTATTAATAATAATTATTGGTTTTTATTTAAATGCACAACAAACAGAATTAGTTCTGATTTTAATGCGAATTACTACTGCTGTTTTTGTTGTACAAGAAGTAGCACGTTGGTTTATTGCAAGACATCTAATATTGTATATAAGATCAAGATGGGTAGAAAATTTATTATCTTTATTTATTGTTCTACAATATTTTTTACAGCCTCTTGGATATTTGAAACAAATAACTTCTTATGATATAATAGACATTACTTTTGTTTATTTTGGCATATTACAATTAGCGCTTTTTATTACGTTTTTTGTTAAAATATTTAGACATCACAATATTTTTAGTAAGATTAGATTACATCCAGGTTTAATTACTGCTTTAAGTTTTGCTACTGTTGCATTTTTAGGTGCACTATTTTTAATGCTACCAAAGGCTTCTCCTATTGATCATCCTGTTTCTTTTATCGATGCTTTATTTACATCTACAAGTGCTGTTTGTGTTACCGGGCTGAATACTATTGATACAGTTACAGGTTATACAACTTTGGGGAAAATTATTATTATTATATTGATTCAGATAGGTGGTATCGGCGTGATGACTTTATATTCTTTTTTTGCATCGCTTATTTTTGGTGGCTTAAGTTACAAAATGAGAGTTATGGTAAGGGAAATTTTGAGTGAAGATAATTTAAGTGAGATTTCAAGTGTATTGAAAAGAATTACATTTTTTGTTTTATCTATTGAATTTATAGGAGCTTTATTTTTATATTATTCTTTAGGGTCAGATATATTTAATGTAAATGTAAGACATATTGAAATTGCTGTTTTTCATTCTATATCTGCATTTTGTAATGCAGGTTTTTCTATTTTTACTAGTGGGTTTACCAATCCTCTTGTATATCATAATTATTTATTCTTATCCACTATTATGGTTCTTATTTTTGTTGGTGGACTTGGATATATAGCTTTTTATGATTTGTTTTCTCATATATTTTTAAAAAAATATACTATAGGAAAATTTAAAAAAAGGTTGTCGTTGACTACTAGACTTGATTTTAATGCATCTTTTATTATAGTTTTTTCAGCGACTATTCTTATATTTTTGTTTGAAAATTATTCAAATGAATATTGGATGAATGGTTTTGATAAATTTTTTCATTCTTTATTTATGGTTATATCGGCAAGAACTGCGGGATTTAATTGTGTTGATATGAGTCAATTAACTCCAATCGTATTATTTATTGTTATTGTAGTTATGTGGATAGGAGCATCGCCTGGTTCAACCGGTGGTGGAATTAAAACGACTACTATATCTGTTCTTTTATTATATTTTATAAATTATGTGCGGGGAAAAGATACAGTTGAAATTTACAATCGTAGAATAGACCATTCTAGCATAGCAAAAGCTCAAATGGTTATTATTTCTGCATTTATTGTACTTTTTGTATGTTTAGGTGGATTAGTTTATTTACAACCAAATATGTCTTTTATGGATTTATTTTTTGAAGCTGTTTCGGCTATTTCTACGACTGGGTTAAGTACAGGAATTACTCCTAGTTTATTGTCATCTTCTAAGATATTTATTATTTTATTAATGTATATTGGAAGAATTGGAACGTTAACATTCTTTATGGCAGTAATACCAGCAAAAGAAGAGTTAAAATATGATATTCCAGATGAAAAGATATTAATAGGATAATTATATTTAATATCACTATCACTATATAATAAAATCATAATAAAAATAATTAATTAAACTTTTTTTTATAAAAAAAGTCTTTAAATATATGTTATAAAATATATTATAAACTTTTTTGGATATAATATAAATTATTTAAACATTTTTTTATTTATTTTACTCATATATTTTATATTAATAATGAAAAAGATATTATTTGGAGTGTTATTTATTGTGGCATTATTTTTTGCTTCATTATCTATTAAAGCTTGCCAATTTAATTTCGATATTGTTAATGCCAAAGGTGAAAAGATAGAAAATATTTCTTATAAAAATGGTAATGAAATAATTGTTGAGATTAAATATAAACAAACACATAGGAATTGTAATTTATCAATTGATGCTACAAAATTTACAGTTGACGGATTTAAAATTATTTCTACTACTAAATGGAAGACTGATAAAAATAATGAAAGTAGTAAAAAATTAAAGCTTAAAATCATTGATAATCAAAAAACAAATTCAACACTTACGGTAATTCGTGAGTGTGATAGAGGTAAACATACGGATACTTTTACTTTAAAAAAAACCTAGATTTAATAACATACTTTATATAATTTATTTTTATTAATTTTTATAAACTTAATGAAACTTATATGAAATACTTTCATATTATAATTATATAAAGTATTGTTAATAATATATCAATATTTAGGAATAATTAAATATAATAAATGTATATTATTGCATTTATTATATTTTTTTTAATTAATAATATAATATTACTTTTATGGATTTCATTAAAGAACTATTTTTTGGCTCAATATTAGGTAATAGTACAACAATAGCTTATTCTGTAATTATTTTATCGCTTGTTATTTCTTTGGGAATTATGCTTGGTAAAATAAAAATTTCGGGTGTATCTTTTGGTGTTACAGGCATTTTATTTGTAGGTATTATTTTTAGTCATTTTGGGTTTAATATAGAAGATACAAATTTGCAAAATTTTATCAAAGAATTTGGGCTTATTCTTTTTGTATATTCTATTGGTCTACAAGTCGGGCCGGGATTTTTTTCATCTTTTAGGAAAGGCGGAATAACATTAAATAAAATAGCTATTTTAGTTATTTGTTTAGGGGTATTCATAACGATTATTATGTATTATATTACGGGGTTGCCTATGTCTACTATGGTTGGCATTATGTCCGGTGCAGTAACAAATACACCTGGACTGGGTGCAGCGCAGCAAACATTTAGTGATTTAAACTTTGGGAAGGATATATCTAATATTGCAACAGGTTATGCAGTTGCTTATCCATTAGGAGTAATAGGAACTATTGCAACAATTATATTTTTAAGATATATTTTAAAAATTAATACTAATAAAGAAGAGAAAGAAAATGAATTAGATATTGATAATATTAAAGATATTCCGGGTGAACCTATATCTATAGAAGTAACAAACACTGCTCTTGATGGAAAAACTATTAAAGAAATACAAGATATTTCATCTCGTAAATTTGTTATATCTAGGATTAGTCGTCCGAATGAAGTACAAAATATAGTAAAAGCAGATACTAAAATTAAATGTGGTGATAAAGTTTTAATTGTTGCTGCTGCGAAGGATGTAGAAGCAATAGAGGTATTAATAGGACATAAAATTGAAATGGATTGGAAGTTAGATACAAATATGATTTCTAGACGTATTCTTATAACAAAATCGGAATTGAACGGGAAAAGATTAGCTGAATTGCGTCTAAGAAATACTTGTGGTGTTACTATTACTAGGGTTAATAGAGCGGGAATAGATCTGGTAGCTACTGGTAATTTACAGTTACAAATTGGAGATAGAGTTACTGTGGTAGGATTAGAAGCGTCAGTATTACAAGCAGAGCAGATATTTGGAAATTTATTAAAGAGGCTTGACTATCCTAATTTAATTCCTATTTTTATTGGGATTGCTATTGGTGTGCTTATTGGTTCTATTCCGATTTGGATACCGGGAATTCCACAGCCAATGAAATTAGGATTAGCAGGTGGTCCCCTTATTGTTGCTATATTAATAGGACGTTATGGTCCAAAATATAAGTTAGTAACTTATACAACAATGAGTTCAAATTTGATGTTAAGAGAAGTTGGTATTTCTTTATTTCTAGCTATAGTGGGATTAGGAGCAGGTAAAAGTTTTATAGATACTATTTTAAATGGTGGGTATATGTGGATATTATATGGGGCTATAATTACTATAGTTCCTATATTTATTGCAGGATTAATTGGAAGATTACATTATAAACTTAATTATTTTACTATGATTGGCGTTTTATCAGGTGCTTCTACGAACCCGCCTGCACTAGCATTTGCTAGTGAACAAACAAACTATGATGCGCCAGCTGTTGGATATGCGACTGTATATCCATTAGTTATGTTTTTAAGAGTATTAATGGCACAATTATTAATACTTTTATTTTAATTTTAAAGTTAACTTTTATTTATAATTTATATAGTAAATTATAATTAAGTAATGATAAATGTATAATACAATAGTAAATAATAGATAAATGATAGTTTATGTTAAAGAATTTAATTTAGAATAAATATAATATAATATAATATAATATAATATATAATTAGTAAATGAAATATACTTGTTTTTGTTATATTTAATTTTAATAAGAAATAATTTTTTAATAATATAATTTAATAGTATAAAATGTTTAAATAATTCTTGAAAATGTTACATATTTTTTATTTATATATTTTAAATTATTTTGCAAAAAATGAAAAAAATATTTTTTTTGGAAAGTTAAAATATAAGTGTTATTTTTGAAGTTTTATATGTGTAAAGATGTATATTTTATATACAGTCATTATACAACAGCAAATTTTAAATTTCATTTTTTCCATTTTTCTACTCAAAATATATTTGGGTATTAGTTTTTTTATGAATTCTAAGATATATAAACTATCAATTTTATTTGTTACTATTTTTCTACTAAATAATATTTTATTAACTGCTCAAGACAGAGTAAGATATACTGCTATTCCTAATTCAGGTTATGAATTTGTAAAATGGGAGGACAATGTAACTACTAATCCTCGTATTTTGACTATTTCACAATATACGGGTATGAAGGTTTCTGTTAATTATCCAACTTCTAGTCGTGTTGCTGGATTATCTAGTGTTATATTTAATGAATTTTCTGGTATTATTATTCAAGAGGTATTAGATGCAAATAATAATGTTATTGACACATTAATAACTCCGTTAGAAGTTCCCCGTATAGAAGCATTGTTTAAGAAAAAATCCATCATCAGTATAATAGATATAAATGATACAACTAAACAGGTAATAGTTGATAGTGTAACATTTGATATAAAATATGTAGAAGGTGGTACTTATTATATGGGGTATAATGACCCTGGGAAAGATTATAATCCTAGCCATTCTGTAACATTAAGTAATTTTTGGATGTGTGAAACCGAAATAACACAAGCGTTGTGGTTGGAATTAATGGGGACTAATCCAAGTTATTTTAATGGTGGGAGTTATGGTACTAACTTAGAACGTCCGGTAGAAAGTGTAAATTTTTATGATTTATTAGTATTTTGTAATGAATTAAGTATAAAAGTAGGATTAGATCCTGTTTATAGTATAAATGGTTCAACAAATCCATTTGATTGGGGAGCAGTACCTGTTAATAATGACCAAATCTGGAATAATGTAGTAATGGATATGTCAAAAAATGGATTTAGATTACCAACAGAAGCTGAATGGGAATATGCTGCAAGAGGAGGAAAGTATAAACAAAATTATAATTATAGTGGAAGTAATACAGCAGGAAATGTAGCATGGTGTGTATATAATAGTTTTACTGGAACACATACAGTAAAAACAAAGTTACCTAATGCCATAGGTATTTATGATATGAGTGGTAATGTAGCAGAGTGGTGTTTTGATAATTGGAAAAATAATTATACTGGTTTTCCTACGACTCCTGATCCTGTTGTGCTTGACAATAATAATAATAAAGTACGTGTAATACGAGGTGGTGCTTATCCTAGTGCTATTATTGCTTTGAGGGTATTTGATAGAAGGCAAGATGATGCACCTGATAAAATTAGTAGATATGGTTTTCGTGTTGTTGTACGTTTACCAGCAGACTAAACATTATATTTTTAAATTATTATTATATTATGATATTATAATATTAAAAGATAAAATATTAAAAAGATAAAATATATAAATAACGAGTACATTTTTGTACTCGTTATTTATATAAAAATTAATTAAAAAAACTTATTATATATATAAGTGATAAATATTTATATGTTGTATTTGTAATTCATTAATTATATAATTATTAAAATATTTAATTGTTTTTCATTATTTTATAAAAGTAAAAAAAGATTTGGATATTAACTATAAAATCATTATTTTTGTATCCGTAAATACTATATGAAATTTTATATTTTTACAATCCTTATTTTTAAATTTTTAAATATATAAAAAAATGCATATTTTATATGCAGTAATTGTATAGCAAATTTTAAATTTCATTTTTTTTAATTTTTATGAATTCTTATATATATAAACTATCAATTTTATTTATTAGTATTATTACTATTTTCATACTAGTTAATATTTTATTAACTGCTCAAGATAAAGTAAGATATACAGCAGTTCCTAATTCAGGCTATGAATTTGTAAGATGGGAGGATAATGTAACTACTAATCCTCGTATTTTGACTATTTCTCAATATATAGGTAATACTACAATCCCAGTTATGGCTCCAACTACTAGCCGTATTTCTGGTTTATATGGAGTTGTATTTCATAAATTCCAGGGCATTATTATTCAAGAGGTATTAGATGCAAATAATAATGTTATTGACACATTAATAACTCCGTTAGAAGTTCCCCGTATAGAAGCATTGTTTAAGAAAAAATCCATCATCAGTATAATAGATATAAATGATACAACTAAACAGGTAATAGTTGATAGTGTAACATTTGATATAAAATATGTAGAAGGTGGTACTTATTATATGGGGTATAATTACCCTGGGAAAGATTATCATCCTAGCCATTCTGTAACATTAAGTAATTTTTGGATGGGAGAGACCGAAATAACACAAGCCTTGTGGGTAAAAGTAATGGGGAATAATCCAAGCAATTATAACGGTGGGGGTTATGGTACTAACTTAGAACGTCCGGTAGAAAGTGTAAGTTTTTATGCTTTATTAGTATTTTGTAATAAATTAAGTATAAAATTAGGATTAGAACCAGTTTATACCATAAATGGTTCAACAGATCCATCTACTTGGTATAATAATGGGGACTACCCTTTGGGGAATACAACTGCCTGGAATAATGTAATAATGGATATGTCAAAAAATGGATTTAGATTACCAACAGAAGCTGAATGGGAATATGCTGCAAGAGGAGGAAAGTATAAACAAAATTATAATTATAGTGGAAGTAATACAGCAGGAAATGTAGCATGGTGTGTATATAATAGTTTTACTGGAACACATACAGTAAAAACAAAGTTACCTAATGCCATAGGTATTTATGATATGAGTGGTAATGTAGCAGAGTGGTGTTTTGATAATTGGAAAAATAATTATAATGGTTTTCCTACAACTCCTGATCCTGTTGTGAATGACAAGAAAAAAGAACGTATAATACGAGGTGGTTCTCATAGAGATAATGCTTATAGTTGTAGGGTATATGATAGAAATACCTATAATGCCAATAGTTATCGTCGTGAATATGGTGCCCGTGTTGTTTTACGTTTACCAGCAGACTAAACATTATATTTTTAAATTATTATTATTAATATAATATTAAAAGATATAATATTAAAAAGATAAAATATATAAATAACGAGTACATTTTTGTACTCGTTATTTATATAAAAATTAATTAAAAAAACTTATTATATATATAAGTGATAAATATTTATATGTTGTATTTGTAATTCATTAATTATATAATTATTAAAATATTTAATTGTTTTTCATTATTTTATAAAAGTAAAAAAAGATTTGGATATTAACTATAAAATCATTATTTTTGTATCCGTAAATACTATATGAAATTTTATATTTTTACAATCCTAAAACTAGATTTGTAAAATTAATTAATTAAAAAGTTAAGCGAAAATAGCTCAGTTGGTAGAGCACAACCTTGCCAAGGTTGGGGTCGCGGGTTCGAGTCCCGTTTTTCGCTCGACGAGAGTAAAATCTCGTTTCTTCCTCTTTTTATGCTGCATGCCTTGCTATCGACATTCCCCCTGATAGGAAGGCATTTTTTTATTTTAAAGTGTTTTATTTTTATAAAATATCTTGATAAAATATATATCTTAATTGTAATATATATTATATATTTAGTGTAATCTTTTTTATAGATGTAACATTTATAAATGTAACTTTTTTTTCAATTTACGTATCTATTAAATAATTATTTATTTTTTAATAAAAATCAAAAGGTAATTTATGAAATTAATTCATTTGTACAAAAAAGAAGAAAGAAACAGATGGTTATTATTAACCGGGCAATTATTTTTATTTATTTCTATGTTATTTTTAAGTAGTTGTAGTGATGATAATAGCGATGTTATTTCTGAAGAAGTCAATAATTCAAATGATATACTTTATAAAATAGGTAATGTTTCTTTTTTAATGAAGTATATAGAAGGTGACACATATAATATGGGTGCACAGTCATTAGATAAAAAAGGTACAAATTATGATGCAGAGGCTAAAGATAAAGAAGAAGCTCCTGTTCATAGTGTAACATTAAAAAATTATTTGATTGGAGAAACTGAAATAACTCAAGACTTATGGCAAAAAATTATGAATAATAATCCAAGTAGTTTTAAAGGAGATTATAGTGTAAGACCAGTAGATAATGTAAGTTTTTATGATTTATTGGTATTTTGTAATAGGTTGAGTATTAAATTTGGAAAAGAGTGTGTTTATAGTATAAATGGAGAAACTAATCCAGAAAAGTGGGGAAAAATTCCTCATAATACTGATAAAATTTGGGATGCAGTAATAATGAATCCAGATGCTAAAGGTTTTAGATTGCCAACCGAGGCCGAATGGGAATATGCTGCAAGAGGCGGTAAAAATAAGAATGATTATAAATACAGTGGTAGTAATTCGGTCAATGAAGTTGCTTGGTATATTAATAATAGCAGTAATACTACAAATCCTATAAAAAAGAAATTATCTAACTCCATAGGACTTTATGATATGAGCGGAAATTTATACGAGTGGTGTTTTGATACGTGGTTAGAGGATGGTTATACGAATTTCCCTGAAAAAGTTAATCCTTGTGTAATAGATCCTAATAATCTTCAACTTCGTAGAATTCGTGGCGGAAGTTGGTATGATGAAGCTCAATTGTGCCGCGTTTCACATAGAGATAAAGCCTCAACATTTCATCGTAATGATTATTTTGGCGCACGTATTGTTTTTGTTAAATAGGAAAAAGAAAATAAGTAAAATAGTTTGATATATTAATTTAATTATATAAAAGTACTTAATTTATATAAAATAGATTAATTCTAAAATTATATTAAAAATAATAAGAGTATAATAATAATTTATTATACTCTTATTTTTATATTAATTTTAATAATTAATAATTAATAATTACTGTATTTATAAAACTATAATATATTAAACTATATGTTAAATTTATTTTATCTCAATTATACTTTCACCTAATTTTATAGCATTACCTATTAATAATACATTTTCTATAATATTATTTTTTGTCTTTGTTATTTCTACTTTTAATATATTTTTTGATTTTGTATTTAATGTAATATTATTTTTATTTGTAATTTTATTATATATTAAAGCAGTAGAAATTGCGCCTGTTCCACAAGCTCCTGTTTCATTTTCTACCCCTCTTTCATATGTTCTTATATTTAATACATCATTTTTTAGTATAGAATAAAAATTTACATTCACCCCATTTGGAGAAAATTTAGGACTATATCTAATAGTTCTTCCTAAGTTATTTACATCAATATTATTTACATCATTTACTTTTATTACAAAATGATCTGTGCCAACATTTACATAATTTCCTATTATTTTTTCTTCTCTTATATCTATTTCTAAAAGTTCAGATATTGTAAAAGGTGGTAAAAAATATATCCCTATTAAATTATTGTTTATATCATAATAATTATCAGTATTAGAATTATTAAAATTTTTATTTTTATAAATTTCACCATAATATATTTTTTCATTCATAATAAAGTTGATTTTACTGTCATATTTTTCTTTTATTATATATTCCTTTGCAGATGCAAAATTTATAGCACATCTTCCGCCATTTCCACACATCATCCCAGATGAACCATCCGGATTAAAAAACCATACTTCAAAATTATTACTATTAGAAGGATTAAGTACTATAATGCCTTCCGTTTTTCCTTTTGTTATTTTATTTTCTGCAGTTAAAATTTTTGCAAAATTTTTAAATAATTCTTTTTTTATATTATATTTCTTATTATCTATTATGGTAAATAAATTACCTGCACCTGAATAATATTCTACTTCTAAATTCATAAATTTTCTAATATATTTGTTATTTCTTTTATTTCTTTTTTATGAGAGTAATTTGTAACGGCTTCTTGTTTAGCTTTTTCAGCAAATTTATCTTGTAAATTTTTATTGTTAAGTAATAATTTAATTTTTTCTAAAAAATCGTTTAAATTATTAGGTTTATATAGTAATCCAAATTCGCCATTTTTAAGAATTTCAGGTGTTCCACCAGAATCTGTTGCTATAATTGCTTTTGCAAAACACATAGCTTCTATTGTTACCATTCCATAAGTCTCATTTTTTGACGCTAGTGCAAAAATATCAATAGCAGAGTATAATTCTGATATGTTTTTTGTAAACGGCCTAAAATGTACATAATTTTCAAGTTTATATTTCTTTACTAATTCAATAATATATTTATTATATTCTATACCTTCAATTTCATTTGTTGGATCACCCGATATTAATAATTCTATATTATAATTTTCAGAACGTAGTTTATTAATAGCTTCTATTAAAAAATCTTGTCCTTTTAATTTATCTATTCTTCCAATGATTCCTAGTAAAGTAGTTTCTTGATTGATATTTAATTTATTACGTGCTTCTATTTTTGAAATTTTTTTATCAAGAATTTCATCTATATCAATACAAAGAGGAATAACTTCTATCTTTTTTTCAGGGATATTAGTATATTTAAGAACTTGGTTTTTTAAAATATATAGAGGTGATATCCATTTATCAATAAAAGAAAAACGGATTCTATGAAAAATATCTTTTTTATTACCACCTATTAACATATTTTGTTGAAATATAAGTTTTATTTTATTTTTAGATAGTAATTTAGCTATTGCACATAAACTTAAATCTCTATTATCAAAAATAAAAATAGAACTTATATTTTTGGATATAATAATTTTATGCAGTTTTTTTGCCTTACAAAAATCATAATATTTTTTATGTTTTTCTATATATTCAATATCTAAATTATTAGTTTTTGCAGCCTTATCTATTGCAGTATTTTTTATACAAATTATAGTTACTTTATAATTTGCAGAACTTAACCATTTTGCTAATCTTACAACATTAATTTCTAGACCGCCCCAACTACTTGAGCTATTAACAAAAGCTAAATTTTTATTCATAGTAAATTCATTAAAATTAATATTTAATTTAAACTTTATATTATTTATAATTTATTAATTATTTCAATTAAATTATTTACATAGTTCTTTTTATTATAATGGTTCTATTAAATCCTAAAATTTTTCATAAAGAATAACCTTATTTCTTTCTACACGCTTTTGAAATTCTTTTAAGTTATTCATCATAATAAGAATTATAATATAATTTTAAATAACAAATATAATTATAATATTTTATTCTTTATAAAATAAATATAAAAATATATCGTTTTTTTTTGTTTTTTTTACTATATTTGTTTATTAAAATGGATTTTTATATGACTGATACTCGAATAATAAAAATTATAGAAATAGCAACAGCAATTATAAATAATATTAAAGTTATAGAGCATAATAATCAATATACATTTGTTCTCCCCAATGATGCTGATATTGTAAATTTCTTAATGGAAATGAAAACTAATTCAGAGACCTCTTTTGATACTTTAACAGATATTACAGCTATTGATTGGTTAAATTCAGGTAATAACGAAGTTAGTACAAGATTTGAAATAGTTTATTTTTTATATTCTAATAAATATAAAACACGTATACGTATAAAAAAACCTATTGGTGATGATGAACATTGTACAACAGTATGTAATGTTTATGCTTCTGCTAATTGGTATGAACGCGAAACATATGATATGTATGGAATTATATTTGATGGTCATCCTGATCTACGTCGTTTTTATATGCCTGAAGATTTTTTTGATAAAAATACCGGGCAGAATTTTTATCCATTACGAAAAGATTTCCCTGTTATGGGATATCCAGATGCTTTACCTTTACCACCATATCCGGAAAAAACCGGGGTTGAAGGTGAATGGTAATTTATTTATCTATTTTAAAATTTAAATAATTATATATATTTTTTATTACAACATAAGAATATTAAAATATAGAACTTTGAAATATAGACTAAATATAACAGAACCTATTTTATTAAAGCTCGGTAAAATTGCTGATAAACATAAAGTCAAAGTGTATGTTGTTGGTGGATATGTACGCGATTATTTTTTGAATAAGCCTAGAACTGATATAGATTGTACAGTTTGTGGTGATGCCATAGAATTTGCAAAACTTGTTGCCGAAGAATTTAATACACGTATAGTTGTTTATGAAAAATTTAGAACTGCTTTAATTCCTATTGGTAAACATAATATAGAACTTGTTGGGACTCGTAAAGAACAATATCATCCTAATTCCCGTAATCCGATAACAACTGAAGGCACTTTAGAAGAAGATTTGTTACGCCGTGATTTTACGATAAATGCAATGGCTGCCTCTATAAATCACGATACTTTTGGCGAAGTTATTGACTTGTTTAATGGATATGAACATTTAAAAGAAGAACTATTAGTTACACCCTTAGATCCAATAACAACTTTTAATGATGATCCATTAAGAATGTTACGTGCTGCGCGTTTTGCTGCTCAATTAAAATTTAGATTAGCTGACGAAGCAATAGAAGCTATGCAGAAAATGGCTGATAGAATAAAAATAATATCGCAAGAAAGAATAACAGAAGAGTTTTTTAAAATAATTGCTTCTGATAAACCAAGTGTAGGACTTTGTATTTTAAATAAAGTTGGACTATTAAAATATATTATGCCTGAACTTGTTGAATTACAAGGTGTTGATGCAGTAGAAAATGATACAGGACGCCGCTTTGTACATAAAGATGTTTTTTGGCATTCTATTACTGTTCTTGATAATATAGCACCAAAAACAAATAATATATGGCTTAGGTTTGTTGCTTTGATTCATGATATAGGAAAGATAAAAACTAAACGTTTTGTAGAAAATAGTGGATGGCATTTTTTTGGGCACGAAGAAGTTGGAAGTAATATGGTGAATAAGATTTTTAGAAGGTTGAAGCTTCCAATGGATAATATAAATTATGTGAAATTATTAATTCGTATGCATCTTAGACCTATGCAGTTGGTGGATAATGAGGTTACTGATTCGGCTGTTAGACGTCTTGCTTTTCAAGCAGGTGATGCTTTGGAAGATTTATTTTTGTTGTGTAGAAGTGATATTACTTCTAAAAATATAGAACTTACACAACAATATCTTAATAATTATGATGTAGTTACTAAAAAGGTTATAGAAGTTCAAGAAAAAGATAAATTACGTAATTTTCAATCGCCCGTTAGAGGTGAAGAAATTATGGAAATATGTAATATTAAACCATCAAGACTTGTGGGAATTATTAAAAATAATATTGAAAATGCAATACTTGATGGTATTATTCCAAATGATTATTGTGCAGCAAAAGAATTCTTTTTAAATAATAAAGAAAAATGGATGTCTGAAAATGCAGAATAAGTAAATATTTATTTTGCTTTTTATTATTGTAAATAATTATAATATATATAAATTATATTAGTTTTATAACTAATTAATATTTTAATCGTAAAATAATATAGATATAGTGACGAATCAAACTCTTTTTGAAGAAATATCAAATTTAGATACCGAAGTTATATATGAAGAATTTTCAAATATAGATTTACTTTCTACTGAAGATATTGTTAAATTAATTAATTATCAAGATTCTTTAATTTCATATGCAATAAAAAAAGAAATTCCATTTATAACAGTTGCAGTAGATATGATTGTAAATTCTTTTAATAAAGGAGGTAGATTAATTTATGTCGGCGCTGGCACAAGTGGGAGATTAGGTATACTTGATGCTGCTGAATGCCCTCCAACTTTTGGAACACCGTACGAGTTAGTACAAGGTATTATTGCTGGTGGAAATGATGCTGCTTTTAAGGCTATAGAAGGAGCAGAAGATATACAGGAAAATGGAGGTAAAGCTTTAGAAAAAATTAATATTAATGAAAAGGATACTATTTGTGGAATTACAGCTTCAGGGAGGACACCTTTTGTTATTGGTGCTTTAAAATATGCAAAAAAACAAAATTCAAATACTATATTAATTACAACTAATAGTCGTGAAAAAATATTAAAAAAGAATTATAATACATTTGTTGATATAATAATTGCACCTTTTGTAGGTCCTGAAATTATAGCAGGTTCTACGCGTATGAAATCTGGAACAGCACAAAAGTTAGTCTTAAATATGTTAACTACAACTGCTATGATTAAAATAGGGAAGACCTATGGTAATATAATGATTGACTTAATGCCTACTAATGATAAACTAAAACAAAGAGCAAAACGTATTTTAATAGAGCTGACCGGAGTATCATTAGAAACAGCTGAAAAAATTTTAATAGAAACAAATTGGAAATTGAAATATGCTTTAATTATGATAATGACAAACGTGGATATAGAAAGAGCAAAAGTGGAATTAGAAATGGCTAATGGAATTGTAAAAAATGCCGTACGAAATATATTAAAAAATTAAAATAAAATTTAAATAAAAAAATTATTGAAAAAAAACAAACTTAGGATGAATAAAATTATGAAAAAGAAAACTTTATTGATTTCTGTTTTTTTTATTGTTATATCTTTTTTTTGCATAAGCAATAGTATAAATCTTTATGCATCAGGTAGTGCAGGTAGTGGTGCTATTTATGAATCAAGATATATTATTGATATGCCAAATGCAGGAATGTTATACAAAGCATCTTATTCGACTTCAACTAAATTTATTGATGGAGGTGGATTATTAGTAGATTTTACTACTGCTCCTTTTGATTTCTTAAATATTGGAGTTAGTTATTCTGTATCTGGTTTAATAGGAGCCGGTGGTATTAAAGTACATCAAAAATATCCAGGATTTAATGTAAAAGCACGTATTTTAGATGAAAGATTGACTATACCTGCAATAGCAGTAGGTTTTTATTCACAAGGGAATGGATTGTACTATGATGATACTGCTAGTGAAAGATTTAGTCAACTTTCACCCGGATTTTATGTTGCTGCTAGTAAAAGTTTTATATGGGATTTAGGTGAAGTCTCTGTACATGCAGGTGTAAATTATTGTATCGATACTAAAGAAGATGCTGGTATTAATATTTATGCAGGAATAGAACACACATTAGGAAAATATTTTTCTTTGTTATGTGAATTTAATCCTAATTTTAATGATGATAATAAAGTAATTCCTAATAGTAAATTTAAATTTAATACAGCAGTACGCGCAAGTGTATCAGACAATATTACTTTTGAATTGCAATTCCGAGATATATTTACAAGTTCTAAAAATAATGGATTTAATAGATTTGTTGGAATAGAATTTATAAATAGATTTTAATTATAAGACAATAATTAATTATTTGAAATTATAATTATAAATTAATAATTAATTTGTTAATAATAAGTTATTAAATAAAATATATTTTTATTTATTAATTAATACTAATACTATATATTCATAGTTATTAGTATTAATTGTTTTATGTTTTATAAAAATATTACTTCTAAAATGAAAAAGTATAATTTAGTTGATTTTAATTATTTTTCTTTTCAAGTAGTTGCACCAGAAATAAAAGTTGCTAATATAGATTATAATACAAGCGTAATTATTAATGAAATTAATAAATATGCAGATAATACCAATCTTATTATATTTCCAGAACTAATACTTACAGGTGCAAGTTGTGGTGATCTATTTTTTACAAAAGAGTTAATTGAAAAGATAGAACCTGCTTTAAATAAAATAATTGAAGAGACTTATAAGAAAAATACTACTATTATATTAGGGACCCCTTTTTTAATTAGTAATAAATTGTATAATGTTGCAATGCTTATTTCTAATGGTAAAATTATTGGAATAGTACCTAGTAGATATAAAACTCGTTGGTTTGAAGAATATTTTTATCAACAAAAACAACAACATATTAATAATATTTTATTTAATGATTATTATGTTCCTTTTGATGTTAATTTAACTTTTACTTGTAAAGATTTTAATAATTGTAAATTAATGCTCCTTATAGGCGAACCTAATATTGATGATTTTGCTAGGGGTTCAAATGTACAAATTGTAATAAATTTAAATTCTAATCCATTTAATATTGAAAAAACATCAACTGAATTAATAAAACAATTATCTGTGCTTAATAGACAAGGAATTATATATGTTAATTCTAATGCTAGTGAAAGTACTACTGATTATGTATATGGAGATCAATTAGTTGCTTGTGAAGTAGGTGAAGTTATTAATAAGGTTTCTACCTTACAATTAGAAACACAAAATTTAAAAGCAGAATTTGATTTAGATATTATTAATAGTTTACAACGTAAATATTCTAAAAATAAAAGCAATATTGAATTTAATGTTGATTTTTATTTAAATAGAGAAATTAAAGATACACTTACCCGTAAAATATCAAAATCACCATATTTAAAAAACGATTTAGTTATTGAAAAGCAAGTTAAAAGTATATTTGAAATGCAAGCACTTGCTTTAGCTAAAAGATTAAAAAGTATTAATGCTAATAAAATTGTTCTAGGAATTTCCGGTGGGATAGATTCTACACTTGCTTTGTTAGTTGCAATAAGAACATTTGAAATATTACATATTTCTAAAAAAAATATATTTACTATAATTATGCCGGGATTTGCAACAACAAATAAAACTAAAAATAATTCTTATAACTTAGTAAACTTACTTGGTACTAATATTATAGAAATTCCTATAAATGAAACGGTTTATATGCATTTAAAAGATATAGGACATAGTATAGAAAATAAAAATGTTGTTTATGAAAATGCACAAGCTCGTATGCGTTCTATGATATTATTTAATTATGCAAATAAAGTTGGTGGTATTGTAGTTGGTACAGGTGATGCGTCTGAAATAGCACTAGGATGGTCTACTTTTAATGGCGATCATATTTCTAATTATAATGTTAATGCAGGTATACCTAAGACGATAGCAAAAGAAATAATTAGATATTTTACTAAAAATGAAATTGAGAAAGGAACTGCTGTTATTCTTGAGGATATATTAAATACTCCTATATCACCTGAACTTGTATCTAATGATAATGATAAAATTGTGCAAGAAACGGAAAAAATTATAGGACCTTATATTTTAAATGATTTCTTTTTATGGTATTTGGCTAAATATAATTTGGATAAACGTAAAATTAAATTCTTAGCAGAAAATAGTTTTGATGAATTTAGTAGTAATGAAATTGAACAATGGTTGAATTTGTTTTTTAAACGATTTTATGCTAGTCAATATAAACGTTCTTGTTCTACTGATGGACCGACTATATTTGGATTTTCTTTATCGCCAAGAGGTGAACTTATGTTGCCAAGTGATATAGAAGGGTATAATTAGAAAATAATTGTAAAAACTTATGATGCTATACTTGGATAAATTTACCCTATTCAGGTATATAACAAAAGAAAGTGTGTAATATAAAAATAATATTATTTAAATTTTATTTTTGTTTTACTGTATGCTAATTGACCACACGCTGCCTCTATATCTTGTCCTTGTGATTTTCTTATTATAGACATAATTTTATTTTGATATAATTTTTTTGAAAATATATTTATTTCTTTTGTATTTGCAGCCTTAATATCATAATCTGTATTAGTAAAAGAAATATCGTTAAATGGTATAATATTAATTTTAGATGGGAATTTCTTTATTAGTTTAGATAATTGTAAGATATCTATATTACGATTATTTAACCCTTTAAGCAAAATGTATTCAAAAGTAATAGGTAATTTAGTTTTTTTATAATAGTATTCTAAGGAATTAAAAATATCAGATAAATTACTAGCCATTGGAATTAATGTTTTTCTAATATCATCAAAAGGCGAATGTAAAGAGAGAGCTAATTTAATTTTTATATTAGAGTCTGCAAGTTCAATAATTTTATCTGGAATTCCAATTGTTGATAAAGTTATATTTCTATGTTTTATTATATTGTTTTCTATTAATGTTCTTATAGCTAGAATAGTATTATTAAAATTTAATAATGGTTCACCCATTCCCATTATTACAACATTATCTATTTTTTTATTTATAATTTTCTCTGTTATCAATATTTGATCTATAATTTCCGAAGCAGTTAGAGTTCTTTTAAATCCAAGTTTTGCAGTCGCACAAAATATACAATTTACTGGGCATCCTAACATTGTAGAAATACAAATAGTATTTTTTTTATTTGTAGTATCATTTACGTTATTAGGAAGAAATACTGTTTCTATAAATTCATTTTTGTTAACTATACTATATAATATCTTTTTTGTACCATCGATAGATTCACGTATTGTTTCTAATTCTAAAGAATTAATATAAAAGTTCTCTTCTAATTGCTTTTTTAAAGATGATGAAAATGTTGTTATCTCATTAAAATTATTTATTTTTTGTTGATATAATGCATTAAATAATTGTTTAGTTCTAAATTTTTTTTCGCCTATTTTTTCAAAATAATTATCTAATTCTAATGTTGTAAGATCTTTAATATATTGCATTTGTTATATATTTTATTAAATTGTAAATAAAATTGGGTTATAAATAAAAAATTATAAGTATTGCAAAATTGTTTCCATTTTCATTCCACGTGATCCTTTTAATAAAAATGTCGTATTTTCTAAATTAGATATATTATTCATATAATTAGCCATTTCTTCAAAATTATTAAAATATTTAATTTTGTTACTATTATTATTTATTTGCTTCTTTGCCTTTAACATATTTTCGCCTATAATTAAAACTTCATCAAGTAATTCAGAAGCCTTTTCTAATATATTAATATGTTCTATATGTGCAGATTCTCCTAACTCAAACATATCGCCAAGAATAGCTATATGTTTTTTTGATTTTCTATGCATAGATAATGTTTTTATAGATAATAACATAGAACTCGGATTTGCATTATAACAATCATTTAAAATATTAAAATTATTTATTTTCTGTAAACTCATACGTGCATAACCTTGTTGTAATTCTGCGGAAGAATAATTTTGCAATCCTGCTACTATTTCTTCGCCTGTACATCCTAATGTAGCACATACAGCTATTGCTGCTATACTATTTAATCCTATTGCATAACCTATTTCATTTAATTTTGCCGAATATTCTTTATTTTCAATTTTAAAGTTAACAGTTGTTGTTAAATCATCATTAATAATGATATTCCCTATAAAATTAATATCTTCAACAAAATTACATTCTTTTTTAGCTTCATTTGTACCGTAAGTAATATATTTTTTTAAAATTTTAGTATATTTTCGTAATCGTTCATCATCACAATTTATAAAACATATTCCACCAGTTTTTAATAACTTACCATATAAAAAAGTCTCTTCTATCTCTACTTGCTCTAAATTTATTAAATGTTCTAAATGTTCTTTTCCTATATTTGTTATTAATCCTAAATCCGGGTTTAACATATTAGACAATATTGCTATCTCACCCGGTAAACTTGTTCCTATTTCAATAACTGCAATTTCTGTTTTTTCATCAAAACAAAGCATCATTAATGGAACACCTATTTGATTATTAAAGTTCTTATAAGTTTTTAATACATTATATTTTTGAGATAAAATAGTTGATATAAGTTCTTTTGTTGAAGTTTTTCCATTAGAACCAGCAATTGCTATAACAGGGAATGTATACTTTATTCTGTGAAAAAAAGCAAGCTCGCCTAATGCGTTTAGTGTATCTTTAACAACAATTAAAGGTATATTTTGTAATTTATCTATATTATTTATATTATCGTTATACCATTTATTTAAAATAATTAACGCTGTAGCACCATTTTTAATTGCTTCATCAATATAATAGTGCCCATCAATATTTTCACCTTCTAAAGCAATAAAAATATTGTTTTTTGAAATAGTACGAGTATCTGTTGAAATACCAATTGCTTCCCATTCATTATTAAAATTTATAAATTTTGCATCGGATAACGCTGCTTGGATATCCATAAAATTAAATTTTGCATAATTTTTCATTATTTTATATGTTTATGTTCTATGATTTTTTATTAATTTTTATTATAGCTCTTAAGTTTTATATTTAATATAAAATTGTAAATTATCGAGAATTAATTATTAAATTAATCTCTTTTATAATGTGGCATATTTTTAGGAACAATTAAAGAGAATTCTATTAATCCTTTAACTTGATTATTTACTATCCATGGAGTTTGATAAATAATTTTTTTGACTCCTTTTTTTTCAATAGAATAAATATTTGGTTTTTTAGTTACTTTAATATTATTCATTATTTCAATAGATTTTGAATTGTGACAATCTAAAATAGTATCACCTATTTTTGAATTTTTAAATACTTCTTTTGATTTATTGTTCATATATACAATTTTAAAATCATTATCACATATAGTAATTGCCGCGTCGATTTCATTAAAATAATATTTTTCCATAAAATTATTTTTATAAAAAATTAAATAAATTTTATATTTTATTTTTATTTTTTTTAGTTAATTTGTAAATTTGTAGTAGTGAATAATAACAGATTACTGTTATTTATATATAACTATTGTATAATAATACTACTTAACTTGCTTTTACTGACTTTGTATAATTTTAATAACTAACGTATTTGATTTATATAAATATAAATAGGATGTTAATAAAATAGTTTTTCATACTTTCTTAAATTCAAATATAATATTATTATTGATTTATATTTAAAATATTAAATAATGTTAAATTATTTATTATTTTTATGAAAAATTTAATTATAAAAATAAGGGAATAAATTTTTTAGTAAAATAATATAGATAAATGAATTTTCTATATTTTAATCATATATTTACTACAATATAAAATATATATATATTAATTAAAGTATATATTTTTTATACTTTTTTGTATTTATTTTTTTTTTCTTTGTAAATTCAAAAAAAACAAATATATTTACTTTTTATAAAAGGTACAAAAAATTATTTACTTTTTATTTTACTATATAAATATTTAATATTTCTAAAAAATAAGAAGG
The DNA here is from genome assembly GCA_964472015.1 of uncultured Hyphomicrobiales bacterium. Classification (GTDB taxonomy): domain Bacteria; phylum Bacteroidota; class Ignavibacteria; order Kapaibacteriales; family UBA2268; genus JAAYTD01. The sequence goes on from CAYYIP010000013.1 coordinate 41,164, forward strand.
AATAATAGGGATAAATAGAAATATATTTCGTATTTTAAATCTTAATAATATTTAGAATTATAAATAATCATAATATAAATAACTATCTATAATATATTATACTATGTAATATTATGTTTTATTTAATAATTAAACTTAAAATAATCTTTATATATTAAAGTAAAAATAAAATAAAATTAAAATAAAAAATTATGTTTTAATAATAAAAAATTTAATTATGAAAAAAAATTATTATATATTTTTATCGACGTTAAGTCGTTGGAGGGTTTAATTTTATGTCTCATGGTGGCGGAGGAGTAGCAAAAGTCTATTTCGTGTTATATCTTGCAGTACTATTGGAATTGCTTATCATCATTGTAGAACGTGATGAGGCCGAAGAACATTTACATAGGCAAAATAGCGAAACAATGAAAATTGTAGAAAGTATTCTTTCTCAATTATATTCAGGGTCAGGTTCTGAAAGTATTAACACAAAACCACAAGATGAAATAACGTTGCCTGCCGAAGCAGATATGGCAACGATTAAGGAAATATTTGGTACAGAATTAAAAACATCTCGTAAATATTCAATAGAAGTTGGTATAACCGATGTAACTTCCGCAGTGAAGAAAAAAGAAGGTGAAACTTCTAAAGAATATGATGCAAGAGTAAAAAAATTACTATCTCTTGCAAATGTAGAAGAGTTGGAATATCAAATTTTTTATACTCCTGTTCAAAATGTAGATTCAGTTCCAGATTTTCAATCTGATGATTACATTAGAGAGAATAGAATTGATTTTATGACATTCCAAAAGGGGCAAAGTTTCCCCGGTCCAAATGGAGAACCTTGGCAATTTGTAGGCGCTTATAAACTTAACTTCGATAAAGATGCAGCTTACAATAATTTAAATATAAGTGATCTTAAAAATACACTAGATTTCGTTCCTGTTTATCAAAGACTTCAAAGAGCTGGTAGTGGTGAGGCACCTCGTGGATTTGAAGATTCAGCGTTCTATTATTCTGATCATCTTACTCGAGAAACTGCTAAACGATATACTACCGGTGCTCAAAAACGTGTTTTTATAGTACATTTTGAACCTACAGAAAGAAATAAAGCAGGTATTTATAAACTTCGTTTTGCTTCTCAAACCAATAGGGTTTTAGGTGTTGCTTCTATGAGTGATAAGAAAATTGAAGTTCCCGATGATGCAATGGTTAATATTGGTACTGTTCAATTGTCAGTAAAAGATTTGAAAAAAGTTGCAAAAGAATTAAAGAGAAGACATCCTGAACTTGATGCAGTAGGAGAAATAGAGAACTTAATTGCTGCTTCTGGTGTTGATGCTTTAGATGCTTCTAATAAATTTGATGTAGCTATTAAAAAAGCAATGGAAGAAGCAATGAAAAAAGATAATGCAACAGATTTAATTAGTAAAATGAAGTTGTATAGTTATATTGCTAAATTAGTTACCCCCGGTCAATCTGTTAACTTTGATCAAAATAGGGGTAATTTTGATATAAATATACGTGTTCAAACTGCAAAACCAAGTACTGCAAAACCTTATATTTCTACGCTTACAGATGATAGATGCTTTACTAATTCAAAACATACTTTTGAAATTGAAGCAGGTCCTTATAAAGGAAATAATAGAATAACAGGTAGAATTATTGGTCATAGTGCAAGTATTTCTTTTGTTCAAACAGGTGCTACGCCAGAACGTGATAAGAAGTTTAAATTAATAGGTAGTATTGATAGAGAATTACCGGCAGGTAAATATGTATTAGAATATACTCATGAATTAAGTGGTAAATCAGAAGTTACTTATGATACACTTTATGTTTATGAAGCTGGTATTGTAGATGAAAAGAAAACAAGTGATAGATTAACAAGACGTGCAACTTTTGGTAGTAGAATAGCAGTTGATATGTTACCAAATTCTAAAAATGATATTCCTGCAAATCAATTCAAAACTTATGTTTCTTTTGATGGCGGAGAACCAAAATCTATAAACGGCTATAAAATAATAAGAGAAAATAATATAGAATGTTTAGCAAATCATAATAAAATTAATGTTAGTCTTGTTTGGGTACAACCTTATTCTTATAAAGAAATTCCATTGTATTCTTCTGAAGCTAGTATTAAGTTAGAAGAGCCAGCTATATTATCATTTGATTTAGCTCCAAAATATACACAAAGTGGAAATAAAATTAAGATAGAAGTTTCTGGAGTTTCTATTCTTAGTCCAAATACAGGATTAAGTGATAAGAACGCAAAATGTTCGCTTTCAGAACCTACATTTAGAGATGCTAACATAGATGTAAATGGTTATTCCGTAACTCGTCAACCTGAAATAGTTGGTGGCGATGCCGAAAATGGGTATGTTATAGAGCTAGAAATTACTAAAAATTCTGGTGTTAATGTGAAAAGTGCAGAAGGTATGGTTACTATTCCTATTTCTGTAACTGCTAAGCATCCAACTAATGGCAAAACGTCAAGAGTAGATTCGGAAGTTATGTTTAGTGTTGATTATACGCCATCAACAGGTAGAAAATTACCTACTGGAGGAGGAAGTAAGCAACAACCAACACAGAAAAAAGCACCAGTTAAGAAGAAGTAATAATTTTCTTGGAAATAATAATAGGATAATATAAAATGTTAAAGAGAAAAAGTATTTTTATTTTCTTTGCGCTATCATTGATTTTTTTAATGTCTATTAAAAACAATGCTCAAGCACAAGATGGAGTATCTTTTCAAAATAAGTTGAAAGGTATACTTAGTAATTTTAATAATTTCAGGTTCTCTTCTGTTTCTTTTTATGAAATTAACGAAAAACAAGTACGTTCGTTAAAAGAAATAATAAAAAAGAAAATGGATTTTGAAGAGGAAGAAGTTGAAAGTGAAGATGATGCTATAAATCAAAATGTTGTAGATACAGCACGAATGAATACGCTCATTAATGAAATAAAGAAGCTTATGGCTACGGGAGATAGATCCTTGCCAGCTATTAGAAAGGCATTTAATGGTGATAAAGAAAATTTTGAATATCTTGAAGATCTAGAAGCTAATGATGTAGAGTTAAAACTCGCTTTCCAATCTGCTATAGGTACTAAAAGAGCTAAATCAGATATTTATCAAATGTTTCTTGTTACAATGCCAGTAGTTAAGCCTGCTACTCCTCCTGATATTATTGCACTTATTCTTTGTAAAGAAAGAATAGATAAAGATGAATATGAAGAGTATTTGATAGCTTATTATAATCAAGTTATAGGTAATTCTATCAGTAATGAAAAGAATGTATTAACTTATCCAGAGTTAATGAACTTTATTATTGAAGAAGAAGACGATCAAACAAAAACTTCTAATCTATATGATAAACTTATTGTTGAATTTAGACAAGGGAATTGTCATTTAATTACGCCAGAGGTTAGAGGAATAGGTTCTGAATTAATTTTTGTTAAAAACTATGGAAAAACAACTTCTATGGTTGTTAATGAAAATGATATTACAGATACAGATGTTGCAAAGTTTGTAAGAATTTCTGATTGTCAACCTACTGATTATTGGAAAGAAAATGAATTATTAATAAGTCCTGATTTAATTAGTTGGAAAAAATATAGAACTGAATATTACGAATATGAAGCTGAAGATGGTACTATAAGAACAGAGCCTTATAGTAATGCAAATAATAATCTTCCAAGTTATGGTGCAGAACTTAGATATGGTATCGATGAAATTAATTATCCAAGTTTCTGGAGTGAAAGACTTGCGGTTAGAGCTATATGGGATAATTTGAAATTTGGTATCATTTTACCAACAAACGGCTGGTCATCGGTAACAAAATCTATTTTCGATATAAATAGAACTATGACACATGCAGGTTTTGGTGTTTCTGCAGTTGCAGACTTCCCTGTAAAAATAATACCTCAAAGTGGAGTATTTAATTTTAGTGCTTCTTATGTTTTTGGTGATGCTGTTGAAGCAACTTATAAAGATAGACAAAATTTAATTGATAATGGTAATTTTGAATATGTACATAATGATCCTTTTTATAATGATTATTTAGTTAGATATACTGGGCAATTACATTACACTTTCGGTGTTTCTATTGATAATGGTTATAAAATGAGATTTGGTATAGGAGGTACTATTTTTGGTGTTGAAAATTGGAGGAATAAACAAGAGGAGAACGAAGAAGGCGAAGAATTTTGGAATTATATAAGAGAAAGTACAGAAGCTATAGGTGGAATTTCTATGAAAGCTGAATTTATGGCTTCGTCTGTTACAACGCCGTATGGTATAGCTATTCAATATTTTGATGAATCATTAGCTTGTAATGCATGGCTGCAAATTCCTATTGTAACTAATACATTCTTTTTAAGATTAGATGCAAAAGGATATCTTGCAGCATTTAAAGATAAACCAAGACCTTGGGAAAAGAGAAGTTTATTTATGCCAATGCTAAGATTAATTTTCAATTTTTAATTCATATGATTTTCAAACTAAATATAGAGTAAAAAGAAAATGAGAAGAATAAATTTAATTTTAATTGTTGTAATATTGGTTGTATTTGCATTTTCAAATAATGCAATTGCACAACAATATAATACAAAAGAGCAAGGTATGATAGATTCTCTTACTACCTTAGATCAAGATATAGTAAAATATTTTCCACGTTGGAAAGTATGTGAACCTGATTTACAAATACATATTCAATCAGCTTTTTTAGGAGCCGGTTTTAATAGAAGTTTATTAAATCTTAGTGATATAGAGATACTTGCAGCACCTGGTTCTTTTGATGTTGAATCAGGAAATTTTCAGATATTATTGATTTCTTGTGGTGATGCTTATATGAAGACTTTCCAAGTAGATCAATATATTTCTTCGGCTTTAAGAAAAAAATTAACAGGTGAAATTAGCTATTCTGGAGAAGGTACAGGACGTACTTATTGTTATAAAGATATTCCTGTTGAAGTTCCTGTTTCTACTTATCAAGCAGAAGCTATATTAGATTATCTAAAACCAACTGATGTTAGTCAAGCATTCTCAATATCATTATTTGAACAAACTGTAAAAGTAGGTAAAACTGGATTTTGGTTAAGTTCAAAAATAGGTAATGATCAAATTGGATATCAATTCTGGTCGTCAGGAGAGGGTAGTATTGAATTGCAAAGACCGCTTTATTTAAATAAAGATATTAATACGTCTAGAGCTATTCCTTATTTAATAAATGCTTATTTAGGTGGTGGTTATCGTATTAATAATGGTATAGATCCTTCTGGTTCTTTTTTAAGTTGGGTTTCTAAACGTACTCTTAATGGATCTCAAAGCGGTTGTTTAATTGCAGGGTTAGATTTCCATCTTCCTATACTTCCGCAAGCAGGTATTTCTTTTCAAGCAAGAGTACCTATGTCATCTAATACTACTAAAAGTATAGAGGTTTATAAATGGGGTATGTATGATCTAAATCCAGAAGTTGATTATGTAACAGAAGATGGCAGATATATAGAAGCTATTGTACCGGTATCTAATGCTTCTGGACATATTAGCTTATTTTATAATTGGTGGTTAGATAAACGTAATCCTGAAAATTATATAAGATTTGATGCGGGTATTAATTATTCAGAAGTAGAAGAACTTGGTTTTTATTATGAAGGAAAAGGTACTTCTAATCAAGTAGCTTTTATTTCTAATAGTGGTATTGCAGGTTTAAAAACTTATAAACCATCAGAACCTCTTGACTGGTTATTTATGAAAATTGAATATAAAAATCAAGCTACTTTCCCATTTGGTGCAAGTGCTCAATTATCTAATAATAATTTCTTAGGAAGAATATGGATTCCATTATTTGGGGACTGGTTCTATATTGAAATGAAGTACTCAACACCATTAAGAGAAGCAAGACCTTATGAAATTAATGGTTTCTTTATGATATCTCCTGTATTGAGATTAACTATATAGTTTATAATAATAACTTGTAATAAATAATTTATTATGATGAAAACTATATTCTGGAATTAAATGGAGAAATATGACATTCCCTACCAAACATTTTTTTAATTTTATGATTGGTAGGGATATTATTTAATTATTTTTTTTGGATTATGTTTATTAATAATAAAGTTAAGTTAAAAACATTTATTTTTTTGTTAATATCAGTAATAACTACAATGTTTTTTGTAGATATTATATATGCCCAAAATACAACAAAAAATAAAGAAGAAAGACTAAAGCAAAAACGATTAATTGAAAAAGCTAAGATAGAAGCAGATAGAAAAGAAATAGATATTACTGTTAAAAGTGTAGATATTACTCGGTTTCCAGAAACTAAATTACTTATAGAAGCTTATAATAAATTAGGCGAACCGCTTGATTCTTTAAACCCTCAACAAATTACAATATATGAAAATGGGGTTCAATTTAAAGCTATAAGGGTTGATAAAGTCCCTGTTGCTAATAATTTACCTTGGGATTTAGTTTTTGTTATTGATATTACAGGATCTATGCAGCCACAAATAGATGGTGTTGTTGCCAATGTAACATCTTTTTCTAAAAATTTAATAGAACGTGGTATTGATTATAGATTGGGATTAATATTATTTTCTGATAATATTGATTATGTATATCAACCAACAGTTGATACAGAAGTATTTTTAAGTTGGGTTAAAAATGTAAGAGCTTATGGTGGCGGTGATGAAAAAGAAAATGCACTTGAAGCACTTAAAGCAGTTTCGCAACGTATTAATTTTAGAGATGAAGCTAATAGGGTAGCTATTTTAATTACGGATGCACCTTTTCATCAACGTGGGGAGCTTTCTAATAGAACAAATGAAACTTTAGAAACTATTATTGAAAGGTTACAACGTGATGATATTAGAGTGTTTTCTATTACTCCACCTAAATTAAAAAATTATTCTATTCTTTCTGAGAAAACAAGAGGTACGGCTTACGATATAGAATATTCTTTTGCTTCTGTTCTTGATAATTTTACAAGACAGATTACAAATTTATTTTACGTTACATATATATCTGAAAGAACTTCCATTCCTGATTCTATAGAAATAGGTTTATTTGACCAAGATTTGAGTAAAGTTATTAAGAAAACAATTCCTATTATGGAGTTAGGACGTAAGTTAATTATTGAAAATTTATTATTCCAAACTGGAAAATATAATCTTCCTGAAAATGTTAGGGAATTAAATATTCTTGCAGAATTTATGTTAAAGCATCCAAATGTTGGTATTATTATTGAAGGACATACAGACTGGGTTGGTTCCGATGCGCTAAATGATAATTTATCTGTTTTACGTGCAAATTCTGTTAAAAATTATCTTGTAAATAGTGGAGTAAATAGTAATAAAATTCAAACAAAAGGATATGGTAAGCGTAAACCTATTGCAAATAATGATACTGAATTTGGGCGTAGTTTAAATAGACGTACTGAAATTGTTATACAATCTAAATAATATATTTCTTGTTTTATGAAAATTTATAATAAAATTAAAAATGTTATTCATAAAATAAGAGTATGGATGGAAAGTTTTGCAGATAAACCAGGTGCTATGTGGTTTCTTGCATTAATTTCTTTTGCAGAGGCTTCTTTTTTTCCCATTCCGCCTGATATTCTATTATTGGCTATGGGCATTGCGACGCCTAAGAAAGCATTTAAAATGGCAGCAGTTACTTCGGTCTTTTCGGTATTAGGAGCCATTCTAGGGTATTTTATTGGTTATGCGTTATTTGAAACAATAGGAATACATATTGTAAATTTCTATAATGGGCAAGAAGTTTGGCAAGTGATTGTTGATAAGTATAATAGTGAATTAGGTATATGGTTTCTTGCAGGTGCTGCTTTTTCACCAATTCCTTTTAAAATTGCGACAATAGCTGCTGGTGCTACAACTATGAACCTTCCTAATTTCATTTTTGTTTGTATAATAGGACGTAGTTTAAGATTTTTTGCTGAAGCAATTGTTATTTATTTCTTTGGGGAAAAAGCAAAAGATATAATTGAAAAATATTTTGATAAGATAACAATTGCATTCGTGTTACTTATAATTTTAGGTTTTATAGCAATAAAATATATTTTTGTATAGGAGGTATATTTAATTTTAAAATTATTTTATATATATAATTATATATATTATATATTTTAATATTTTATAAGTTATATAAAAATTAAATTATGTTTATTGATAAATTACCTGAAAATAAGTCTATTGATATTAATCTTCCATTTTCAAAAAGTTATGTTATAAGAATCGCTATTATTGCTTTTTTATCAAATAATTTAACTTTTTTAGAATATATTTCTAAATTAGAAAATTTAAGTGATGATATTAAAGCAATATTGCGTTGTATTTATGCCTGTATAATAGGTGATATTGCTTATTGTGGTGAATCGGCTACTTGTTTAAGATTATTTTCTTTTGTTAGTTCACTTTTTATTGATAATAATAATATTTCTATTGCAATGGAAGGAACTTTACAAACAAGGTTAGTAGATGAATTGCAAGATATATTAGAAAAAGTTCACATAAAAAATTCAATAGAAATAGAAAATAAATCATCTTTTATAAAAAAAAATAATTCCCTTTATAATTCTTTTCGAAATCATTCTAATAAATATCTTTTTTATTTACAAAAACAATTATTAGATAATGAAATTCAAATATTAAATAATAGTTCAGATAAATTTAAATATTTTAGAGAAATTTATAATAGTAATAATATGAATCACTATAAAAGTGATACTATTACTAAACTCAATTTATTTTCTAAAATTAAACCGGGGAACTATACTATTAATGGCAAGAATACTTCTATTTTTATTTCTGGTTTACTTATGTCTTTACCTTTATGTGAAGGAAATAGCATATTAGAAGTTATTGAATTAAATTCAGCTGGATATGTTGATTTGACTATTGACATATTAAAAAACTTTGGTGTTTTTATAAATCGTAAAAACAATACTTTTTATATAGAGGGGAAGCAAAAATATATTTCAAAAGAATATATAGAATTAGAACGTGATTGGAGTGCAGCAGCTAATTTATTAGTATTAGGTGCTATACGTGGGAATTGTTTTGTAAAAGGGTTAAAATTAACTTCAAAACAACCTGATAAGATTATTTATGATTTTTTAGAATCTATTAATATAAATATAAGATATAATGAAGAACATATAACAGTACATAAAAGTTCAATCCCTGCATTTTCTTTTGATGCTACTAATTATCCTGATATTATCCCACCTTTAGTTGTTCTTGCTTTAAATTCATTGGGAAAATGTTATATATATGGTGTATCGCGTCTTATAGTAAAGGAATCTAACAGATTAGAAGCTATTATTTGTGAATTTAATAAACTTGGGGCTAATATTATTTATGAGGAAAAAAATAATAGGTTTGTTATTATGCCATCTATATTAAAAAGTAATAAAGTATCATCTAACAATGACCACAGGATTGCTATGGCATTAGCTATAGCAGGTTTGACTATCGATGGCGGTATAGAAATTGATAATATTGACTGTATTACAAAGTCTTACCCTGATTTTTTTAATATATTTTAGTATTATATTTTATTTTTTTGGAAATTATTCAAAAAAAAATGTTATATTATATTATATTAAATATTAAATAAGAGAAAATATATTGATAAGAGAAAATATATTGAAATATAAATTAAGTATAAATATATTAAAATATAATTTTATAAAAGTTTATTTTATTATATAGGAATTAATTAATTACTTGAATCTTTTATAACTTCTTGATTTATATAATATTTTATTTATATAATGTTTAACTTAAAATACTTAAAATGAATATAAAAAAAGAATTAATAAATACGAAGAAAAATTTATTTGCCCGTTTTTTTGTGCTTATTATTATTTTTTCTATAGTATTACCAACAACATTACCTATAGAACAAAATGATACAGTTTTTGCTGCAAAGAAAAAGTCAAAGAGTACTAAAAAAAAGTCTAAAAGAAAATCAAGCAATAGTACTACAAAAGGAATAAGTAAATCAGAGCATACATTTTTATTAGATACTATTTTAGAAAGTGGTATTTATTATAAACATATTATAATTAATTTGAACAATCAAAAAAATGATGTTCATATTTTACAAGTGGATTTAAATAATAAAAAAACTAATATAGAGGTTATTAAAGCTGGTAATAATATAGTAGATCTTGAAAAATTGCCTGATATGGTAAATAATGTAGATTCTAGTAATTCTAATATTATTGTTGGTGCTATTAATGCTAATTTTTGGCGTGCGTATACAAATTATCCAATTGGTCCTACAATAGTTAATGGCGAGGTTGTAGAGATGCCAACCCATAAAAAATGGTCTAGTACGTTTTTTAATGATGTTGGGAAGCCTTTTATGGAAAATTTTGTATTACAAGGTGAAGTAATATTAAAAAACAACAATCGTTTTAATTTAATGTCGGTAAATAGACGTTCGGATACAAATGGTATTGTTTTATATAATAGATTTGGGGGTGATACGATTCCTTATATTGATGCGGCAAAAGTAGAGGAGCTATTATTAAAAGGACTTGATAATGTTTTACTAGATGTACCTTTTGATGATTCTACTGAACAAGCAATATCTCTAGATACTTATAGGGCAGAGTTATTTAATGCACAAAAAGCATCAATGATTGAATATGGATTGAAAAAAGTTACGTTAAAATATTTAGATGTACCTTATGTAAATGCTTTTGTTAATTGTGAAGTAGTATCTATTGACACTGGTTCTGTTGAAATTAAACCGGGGCATTGTATTTTATCTTTTGGTAAAGATATTGATGTAAATAAAATTCTAGGAATTGGGGATAAATTAAATGTTCATTTTTGGACAAACGTAAATGAAAGTGAATTGTTTTTGAATTCAGTATCGGGGACGCCAAGACTTGTAAGGGATGGAATTGCACAACATGAAGCATATAGAGAAGGTTCAAAATCTAAACGTTTTATTTCGGGGGCTTTGCCTCGTACTGCAATAGGATTTGATAAATTAAAAACAAAAATGTTTCTTGTTGTTGTTGATGCACGTAAATTAAATGGTACTTGTGGTGTTGGCTTATCTCAACTAGCTGATTTAATGGAGTATATAGGGTGTTACTCGGCACAAAATTTAGATGGAGGCGGTTCTACTACAATGGTTATTAATGGAAAAAATATATTGAATTCTAATAATCCTTATACTTCTAGAAAATTATCAGTTGCGCTAACTGCTGTAAGTTTGAAAAAGGAAAAAGCTCCTTTGAGTACTAAAAAACGAAAAAGAAAATAATATCTATATAAATAATATATATAATAAAATAAATTTTTAATAAGATAATTTCTATATGAAAATCAATGAAGTTTTACCAATAGAGAATATAGAGCTTAGTTTAACAGCTATTAATAAAAAAGACTTACTGATTAAAATGTGCGAAATTGCAAGAAGAAGTGGTAAAATTAATAATTTAGATGTTGTTAAGAAACAGGTAATAGAAAGAGAAGAATTTATGACAACAGGGATTGGAAATGGGATTGCAATTCCTCATTCTAAAACAAATGCAGTGGATGGTATTGTAGCAGCGTTTGCAATTTTAAAAGATCCTATAAATTATAATTCCGTTGACGGGGAACCAGTTAAGTATGTTTATTTATTATTAGATAGAGAAAATAATATTGGTAATCATCTAAGATTGTTAAGTAAAATTTCTCGTATATTAAATACCAAAAATTATATAGAGGAATTAAATAAATATAATACTAAGAATGAAATATTTGATTTTTTTACGCGTGTTGAAGAAATTGAATAGTACAAAAGGACTAATAACAGTTTATTAGTTGTTTGTTTTATTTATATCAAAAAGTTCAGAATATTTTCTTAGTTCAATTCCTAACATTTTACGTGCTCTAAATAAATTTACTTTTACAGTGCCTAGTGGTAATTTTAATTTTTCGGCTATTTCTGCATAATCAAGTTCTTCGGAATGACGTAATTTTATTATTGTACTATATTTTTCCGGTAATGAATTTATTGCTTTCTGTAAAATATGATGTTTTTCAGAAGCAATTATATCTAAATCAGGAATTGTAGAAGAATCTTCTATTTCAAAAAAATATTCAGGATTATTTTCATCAAGAGGACGATTTAATGATATTGTATGATAACGTTTCTTTCTTAAAAAATCTATACAAGTATTAGAAGCAATTTTACATAACCAAGCATAAAAAGCATAGTTAAAATTAAATGTTTCTATAGCCTTATAGGCTTTTATAAAAGTTTCTTGAGTTAAATCATCTATATCATCTTCATCTTGAATAATTCGTCTTATATGTGCAGCAATAATATTTTTATATTTATTTTGCAAGATAAAATATGCATTTTTATCGCCGTCTATAATACAACGAATTACTTTATTATCGTCTTCACGACTTTGTTTTTTTTTATCTATATTGGTTTGTTGTGTACTTTTTTCGAGATTATTCATATTTACAAAAATAGCAATTTTTTATTAAACAATTATTATATTTATTATTTATTTTATTTAAATATTAAAAGATGAAACATTTTTATTTATATACTACATTAGTATTGTGTTTATTTTTTTTGCAGGATAGTAGTTTAAAAGCTTATAATTTTGAAAAGTTTAAAGAAAAATATAACGAAAATACAGAATATACAATTTGGTTATTAAATGGTGATATCATTTCAGGAATTATTGAGTTCATTGATAAAGATAATGAAGAAGCTTTACAGATACAAACATTAGTGGGAAAACTTGTTATTTATGAAGATGAAATTCAAAAAATAATACCGACTAAAGAAATTCCTGCCACAAATAATAGAACTTTCATTATGCCAACAGCAAATCCTATTAGCAATAATCATTATGTTGGAATTTATGAAATTTTGATGCCTGTTGCAGGATTTGGGATTACAGATTGGGTTTCTATAATGGGGGGACGTACGATATTACCAAGAACTTCGAGTTCAGATCAAATTTCTATAATTAATGGGAAAGTATCTTTTCCTAAATTTAATTTTAAAGATACTACATCTATTGTGTTAGCTCTGGGGGCTAATTTTGTCTGGTTAAATGCAGATAATAGATTAACTCATTTATTTGGAATAGCTACTTATAACACGCAAAAAAATTCTAATGTATCTTTCGCTGTATTTTATAAAATAGGTAATCAAGAATATCCGACTATTGTGCATATAGTAAATGAAAACTTTACATTAAACTATCCTGATGGAGCATTTGGGATATCGGCATCTGCAGAGGTGAAGTTTAATGGGCGAAAAGATTTAAGTTTTATAGGTGAATTTTGGAATAGTAATATTATGAAACCTACAAATAGCGCTGTATTATTAGGATTAAGATTAGCAGGAAGGAATTTCGCGTCTGATTTTGGAATAACTGTATTTACATCACCAGCAGTAGTTCCTTTTGCTAATTTTATATGGAAATTTAATTAGTAGAATTTAGGTTTTATATATTATAGCTTAATTATAAAAATTAATATGGTATAAAATAAAAAATAAGTATATGCTATAAAGTATAAAAGTTTTTTAAATTTAAAATAAAGAGGTTAAAATGAATATAAAATTAAATATTAATAAATATTTCTTATTAATATTTATATTTTCTTTTTTTAGTTCTATTTTATTGTTTTCGCAAGGAATAGATAATTGGTCTGTAATAAAAAATTTTAAAAATTTTTCAGTATTAAGGGAAAAAAGAATCGAGCAATTTGGTTCCTACATTTTTTTACCAAATTCTTATGGTGATAAATTTTTAATTATAGATTTTTATGGAAATGAACAAGTTTTTTCTAATTCTAGTGGACACTTTCCAGCAGGACCTTTGAATCCTTTAAGACCTGGTTTTTCTTTAGGAGAATTTGTATATTATCCTAATATTTTAGGATGTAATGGTGGATTGGTCGAATTTAGTAATATAGGTACAAAACCAGAGTGTAAATATATTTATTTTAAAAATGAATTTGGAGTTCCTGATCCTCCTTATGAATCGATGCTTTTTAATCTAAATATTCACGCTGTTAATATTTGTAATTTTGATAATCAAGATGCTTTTTGTTATTTATTTGAAGGTCAAGATGAATCAAATCCAAGTTCATTAAGATTTGTTAAAGTATCTAAGCCAGATTCTATAATAGCTGAATTTGTATTTCCTAAATACAATCCGGATGCAGATACAAATAATGGTTTTGTTATTTCACGAATGGGTAATATTTATGTAGATGATTCTCTTATATTTTTGACTGCTAAATTGCCTAAATATACATTTATTAAATTTAATACAAATACTAAAGAATTTACAAGATGTTATTGTCCTGATTTTATAGTATACGATCCTTTGCCTGACATTTCATCTAGAGAAGTAAAATATGAATTTATGTATCCTTATTATTTTAATACAAAAGGTTCTTATTTGTCTAATAAAATGCATAATTTTTGGGTAGTAAAAGTTACTGAAGAAGGTTTATATATATATGATGAATCTTATAGAATTAAAAAATCTAATTTTTTATTGACTTATATTCCTGATATAGGATTTAAATCAATTCCTATAATACCAAAAAATTTAAAATATTATAAAGAGGGAAAAGATTTTAATATAATAAGATTTGGAATATTAGGTAACGATTCTACATTATATTTTGTTTATAGAACTGATAAAGATAATCAAAAAAGTGTTTTATATAAAACAGAAATAGTTATTTATAATATATTTACAGATGA
>CAYYIP010000014.1:0-37170 GCA_964472015.1 uncultured Hyphomicrobiales bacterium
TAATTTTTATTTGAATTTTATAGAAATAATATGATTGCTAATAATAATAATAATAATAATAATAATAATAATATAGATGATATTTATAATTATGGAACTGAAGAAAGAATAAATAAATTAAAATCTGTTATTGATAAACGACAGAAATCAGTTACTATTGTTATGGAAAACATTGATAATCCTCATAATGTTTCCGCTTGTTTACGTAGTTGTGATGCAGTAGGTATTTTAGATGTTTGTTTAGTTTATGATGAGATGCACAAATTTCCTAAAATGGGTGAAGCAAGTTCTGCCAGTGCACGTAAGTGGGTAGGACAACGTAAATTTAATTCTATTAGAGAATGTTATGATATATTAAGAGAAGAAGGTAAAAAAATTTATACTACGCATCTTTCTAAAGATTCAATATCTTTATATTCTATGGATTTAACTAAGCATATAGCTTTAGTATTTGGGAATGAACATTCTGGCGTCTCAGACGAGGCAACAGAACTAGCAGATGGTAATTTTTTAATTCCACAAATAGGAGTTGTTCAGTCACTTAATATTTCTGTTGCTTGTGCAGTTAGTGTTTATGAGGTGTTTAGGCAAAGATTTATAGCAAATAAATTTGAAAATAGCGAATTAAGTCAATCTGAAAAACATAATATTTTAAAAGAATGGTTATTAAAATAAAATATTAAATTATAAAAAAAAGAGGTTATTAATAACCTCTTTTTTATTTGTATTATTTAAATATTTTATTTATTTATTTATATTCATCCCAACTCTTAATTTTAATATCATCGATGCCATAATCACAAGTAGCATCTAAGAAAGATGCTGCAAGTCTTGCATTTGTTATAAGTGGAACATTTCTATCAATAGCTGTTCTTCTTATTAAAAAGTCATTATTTAATTCATCTAATGATCTATCTTTTGGAATATTTACAACTAGATCAAATTTATGACTGTTTATCATATCTAAAACATTATTATTTCTTTTTTCATCACTCCAGTAAACAAGTTGGCATGGGATATTATGTTCTAATAAAAAATTACGTGTGCCACGAGTTGCAAATAAATTACATCCATGTTTTACAGCTCGCTTACAAGCATCTAACATATCTACTTTTGATTTTGTTTCTCCAGTTGAAAGCATTATATTTTTAGGTATTTTATATCCAACAGCTAGCATCGAAGTTATTATCGCTTGTTCAAAATCATTTCCTATACAACCAACTTCACCGGTAGATGCCATATCAACTCCTAGGATAGGATCTGATTGATGTAATCTATTAAAAGAAAACATTGGTGATTTCACGCCTATATAATCTATATCAAAATCGGTTTTATCTGCTTTTGTATAAGGTGCGTCTAACATAATTTTTGTAGCAGTATCTATAAAGTTACGTTTTAATATTTTTGAAACAAACGGGAAACTACGAGATGCTCTTAAATTACACTCAATTACTTTTATATCGTTATTAATAGCTAAAAATTGTATATTAAACGGGCCTGAAATATTTAATTCTTTTGCTATCTGTCTACTTATTTTTTTTATTCTACGTCCGGTTTCAAAATATATTTTTTGTGCAGGGAATACCAATGTTGCATCGCCTGAATGTACACCAGCAAATTCAATATGTTCAGAAATTGCATATTCTATAATTTCACCATTGTGAGCTACTGCATCAAATTCTATTTCTTTTGCATTTACCAAAAATTTAGAAACAACAACAGGATGTTCTTTTGATACTTTTGAAGCTAATGTTAGGAAATGATCTAAATCTCGTTTACTAGTACATACATTCATCGCTGCGCCAGATAATACATAAGAGGGACGTATTAAAACAGGATAGTTTACTTTATCACAGAAAGCATAAACGTCTTCTAATGTTGTTGCTTCAATCCATTCAGGTTGGTCAATTCCTAATTTGTCTAACATCATAGAAAATTTATGTCTATTTTCTGCTTTATCTATTGATAAAGGGGGAGTTCCTAAAACTGGTATATGTTGTCTATATAATTTCATTGCAAGATTATTAGGTATTTGTCCGCCGACAGATAATATTATCCCTTTTGGTAATTCGAGCTCTATTATATCTAATACACGCTCCATAGATAATTCATCCATATATAATTTATCGCAGATATCATAATCAGTAGAGACAGTTTCAGGGTTATAATTAATCATTATTGTTCTATATCCTAAATTTCGTGCAGTTTGAACTGCATTTACTGAACACCAATCAAATTCTACCGAACTACCTATTCTATAAGCCCCAGAACCAAGTACTATAACTGATTTATCTAATTTATAGAAAGATATATCATGTTCTGAACCATCATAAGTTAAATATAAATAGTTTGTTAATTCTGGATGTTCTGATGCAATTGTATTAATTCTTTTTACCGTTGGTAATATATTAAGTTTTTTACGATATGTACGAACTCTATGGTTAGCTTCTTCCATATTTTGGGCATTTTTATCAACAAAACGCGCTATTTGGAAATCAGAAAACCCTAGTTGTTTGGCTCTATACATTATTTCAGGTGTAATTTCAGTAATTGTATTTAATTTACTTAATTCTACGCTAAAATTATGAATACCTTCTAATTTTTTTAAGAACCATTTATCTATTTTAGTAAGTTCATTTATTTTTTCTATAGAATAACCACGTTGAAAAGCTAAGGCAATGAAAAATATTCGTTGATCTGTTGGACGTGATAAAGAATCATCTAAGTTTTCTACTTCTAAATTACTATTACCTACAAAGCCATGCATACCTTGTCCTATCATTCTAAGTCCTTTTTGTATTACTTCTTCAAAACTTTTTCCTATTGCCATAACTTCACCAACACTTTTCATACTACTACCTATTTCTCGAGATACACCTATGAATTTTGTTAAATCCCATCTCGGTATTTTTGCTATAATATGATCTAATTTTGGTGGTAAAGCTGCAGAATTAGGTGTATTTGCTTCTCCTATTTCTTTTAATTCATATCCTATTGAAATTTTTGCAGCAACAAAGGCTAATGGATAACCAGTTGCTTTTGAAGCTAATGCAGAAGAACGTGACATACGAGCATTAACTTCTATTACGCGATAATCATCTATTTCTGAATTAAATGCAAATTGTATATTACATTCACCTATAATTCCTATTATTTCTATTGTTTTTATTGCCAAATCTTGAAGTAATTTTAATTCTTCAGGTTCTAAAGTCATTGTTGGAGCTACAACAATACTTTCTCCTGTATGAATTCCTAAAGGATCAAAGTTTTCCATATTGGCTACTATAAAACAAGTACCAGAATGATCACGGACAACTTCAAATTCTATTTCTTTCCATCCATAAAGCGATTCTTCTACTAATATTTGTGGAGCATAACTAAATGCATATTTTGCTAATTTTTCTAATTCTTCTTTATTATTGCAAAAACCACTACCCATACCACCTAAAACAAATGCAGAACGTACTATTAAAGGAAATCCTATTTCGTCACCTGCTTTTAAGGCTGCATCTATTGAATTAACTGCTTTGCTTTTAGGAGTTTTTATGTTTGCAATATTTAATTTTTTTATAAATAAATCTCTATCTTCAGTCGTTTTAATTGCTTCTATTGTTGTTCCTAATACTTCTACATTATATTTTTTTAAAATATCTTTTTTGGATAATTCAATTCCACAATTTAATGCGGTTTGCCCTCCAAATGCTAATAAAATTCCATCTGGTTGTTCTTTTTCTATTACTTTTTCAACAAAATATGGAGTTACAGGTAAGAAATAAACTTTATCTGCAATTCCTTCTGAAGTTTGAATGGTTGCTATATTAGGATTTATTAGTATAGTTTGGATACCTTCTTCTTTCATTGCTTTTAAAGCTTGCGAGCCAGAATAATCAAATTCACCTGCTTCACCTATTTTTAGTGCACCAGAGCCTAATATTATGACTTTTTTGATATTTTCTCTTTTCATATAACTTGTTTATAATTAAGTTTTTATAATTAAAAATAATAGTGTTTTTATTTTTTTATACGAATTTAGATATATAATTTATATATATAAATATATATATGATATAATTTTTTTAATATATTTTATAGATATATTTTAATAATAAAATATATCTATAAAAAAAGCTACTAAATAAATTTAGTAGCTTTTAAAATTTAAAAAAATTATTTATTAACTTTTTTTAAAAAAGAAGTTGCTTCTGATAAATTTTTAAAAATATATAAATTTAAATCAACTCTTGTTATTTTAAATATTTCCATTATTATTGGATTAACATTTATTAGTAATAAATATCCCTGTTCATTTATTAGTTCATTATGAAGTTTAACAAATAAACCAAGAACAATAGAACTAATATAAGTGACCTTTGCTAAATCAACAATAATTTTATTTTTATTATTTTTAGTTAATGGTTTAAAAAAGACAGAAAGTTTATCTGTTTCTTCTCCACCAATATATTGACCTTCTAGAGAGACGATTAAATAATCATCAAATTCTTCACTTTTATAATTCATATTTTTTTTCTTAAAGATAAATCTGTTTAAAATACAACTTTTTATTGATAAAAACAAATTATTTATTGTTTTTTATTTTTTTTTAAATAAATATCCA
This sequence comes from uncultured Hyphomicrobiales bacterium, assembly GCA_964472015.1. Lineage (GTDB taxonomy): Bacteria > Bacteroidota > Ignavibacteria > Kapaibacteriales > UBA2268 > JAAYTD01. Next base: position 4,616 of record CAYYIP010000014.1, read on the forward strand.
AAATTTATTATTATTTTAGTTTTTATTAAAAAATTCAATTAAATTAAATATTTATTATTTATAGTTAATACAAGATATTTAAACGTGTAATATTTTTGTTTTTTTATATAGATTAAATTGGATATTTTATAAATAATTTATATTTTTGTAAAAAAACAAATTATAAGGAAAAAATATTTTATTGTTATAAATTATATTATTTTTATGAAATTAAAATTAAAATTACATTTATTATTAATAGCTATAATTCCTATTACTGTAGCTATTATACTTCTTTTTTTTCATTATGATAATGATATTTATAATGATATACCAGAAGAATATCATTATAAATTAGATTCGGCATTAAATATTGCAGGTGAAAATTCAGAGCAACTTAAAGAAGCAATATTAAAATGTCCTGAAGAACAAAAAGAGGCTATGGCATTTTTAATTTCTTATATGCCTATACGTGATTTAAGAACTTTAAAAGCCGATTTTTTATTAGAAAATGTTAAATATGCTTATAAAGCTAAAGAAAAATTTGCTTGGGGTAAAAAATTACCTAAGAGCATATTTTTTAATGAGGTACTTCCTTATTGCTCTATGAATGAAACAAGAGATAATTGGCGTAAAGATTTTTTTGAACGTTTTTCGAAATATATTATTAATACACAAAATATATTTGAGGCAATAAATATAATAAATAAAAATATACGTGATGAGGTATTAGTAGATTATAACACAAAACGAGAGAAAGCAGATCAAAGTCCTTATGAATCTATGCGCCAAAACATGGCATCTTGTACGGGACTTGCTATATTATTAACAGATGCATTTAGATCAGTATGTATTCCTTCACGTATTGCGGGAACTCCTAATTGGTATGATAGTAGTGGTAATCATAATTGGACAGAGGTATGGGCCAATGGTAAATGGTATTTTACAGAATATTATCCTATAGAATTAAATAAATGTTGGTTTGTTTCTAATGCAGGACAAGCAGATAAAAATTCTAAAATAACTTCTATATATGCTACTTCTTTTAAACCTTCTCAAACTTTTTTTCCGCTTGTTTGGGATACTACTATAAATTATGTATATGCTGAAAATGTTACAGAAAGATATTTAGATGTTTATAAGGAACAACAAGAACAACAACTTAAAAGTTCAGAGGATTTTGTAAAAGCAAAAGTAAGTTTTATTGATAAAGATATAAAAGATAAAGATAAAAGAGTTGCAGTAACTATAAGTATTTTTGATAGTAAAGGTCAAGTTGGCGGGGGAAGTACTGCTAATACAAAGAAAGATTTAAATGATGTTTTAACATTTATAGTTAAAAAAAATAATAATTATGTATTAAAATATGTTTATCAAGGTACAAATAAAGAATATAAATTTAATACAAAAGAAAAAGATGTTTTTATTGAATTAACTAATAACTAACTAATAAATAATAATTTATTAACTTAATTAAATTTTTAATTATGAAAAATATAATAAAAGAATTTAAAGAATTTGCTATAAAAGGCAATGTTGTTGATTTAGCAATTGCTGTTGTATTAGGTGGTGCTTTTGGAAAAATTATAACTTCGCTTGTTAATGATATTATAATGCCTCCGATAGGATTACTTGTTGGTGGTATAAATTTTAACGAACTAAAAATAGTATTAAAAGATGCAGTACTTGATAATGCAGGTAAAATACAACAAGAAGCTGTTTTTATTAATTATGGAAGTTTTATTCAAGTTTCTATTGACTTTTTACTTATTGCTGCATCAATATTTTTATTTATTAGAATAATAAATAAAATAAAAGATAAAATAAGTAAAGAAGAAAAACCAGCGGAAGTAGTTCCTACAAATGAAGAAGTGTTACTTAAAGAAATTAGAGATTTGTTAAAAAATAAGTTTAATTAAAATTTTTTGAATACTAAAAAATTAGAGTTATTATGAGTATAGAAAATAATTTTCAAAAAGATAATACAATAGAAGAAGTTTCTTTTGATGTTGTTAAGTATAATCGTATGCTTGCAATATTACCTATACCTTTTTGTTGTATATGTTTATTTATATATTCAATTATATCTTCAAAGTATGTTTTTTTAGATACTATATTTATGTTTGCTGAAATTTTTATGACTCCAGATAAATCTATTAATTTTGTTGCTATATTAATTTCTCTATTTTTTGTAATAGTAATTATGGTTGTTAATGAAGTTGTGCGTGCTATAATGTATGCACTATTTGCAAAAAACGGATTTAAATCAGTTCATGTCGGAGTTGTTAGAAATCCTTTTACTATATTTGCTACTTGTAAAGAAAAAATTTATGTATATCAATATAGAATAATTAATATAGTATCAATTCTTATAGTAACTCTAATCCCTATTTTTTTAGGTGTTATTTTTAATAGTATTATTCCGGTTTTGTTTGCATGGCTGGCTAGTACACTTAGTACATTTAGCATTATGCTTTTGTGGCAAATGAGAAAAGAGTATAAATATGATGAAGTATTAGTTTATCCAACAGGTAATGGATATTGTCTTTATAGAAATAGTGAATTAAAATATAAAGAATTGAATAAAATGTATGATAAAATGGATAAATAATAAAGTTATTTTTTAATAAATAATTTGAATTTGTTCTTAATATATTAGTACTTATGTAAAAATATAGTATAGATATAATAGTATAGATACAAAAATATACAAGTACACAAATAATAAAATATATATAGATTATAAAGTTTTATATTTTAATTAAATATTTTAATATTTATAAATATTAAAATAATAATTTATTATAATACTTAATTACATTTTTTGAATAAAAATATTTATAATATAATAAAATAATGAAAAAATGTTTACTGGATTAGTTGAAGAATTAGGAAAAATAACAAATATCAAAACAAATTCAACAGGGAAAGAATTTACTATTATTGCAAATAAAATTTTTTCAGATTTAAAATTGGGTGATTCTATTGCTATTAATGGTGTGTGTCAAACTGTAACTAATATAAATAAAAATAGTTTTTCTTTTATGGCAGTGAATGAAACATTAAAAAAAACTACTTTAAATTATTTTATAAATGGACAAATAGTAAATCTTGAAAGAGCTTTAACGTTAAATTCTCGTTTAGGTGGACACATAGTACAAGGACATATTGATGCATACGGTAGAATTATTCAGATTAATAAGCGAGTTAATAATATTGAAATTTATATTTCTTTTGATTCAAAGTATAAAAAATTTCTAGTAAATACAGGTTCTATATGTATTGATGGAATTAGTTTAACGACTGCTGAAATATTTGACTATAGTTTCAAAGTTTCTATAATTCCAACAACTTTGAATAATACAATAGCAAAAAATTATAAAGTTAATGATATTGTAAATTTAGAATTTGATATTATAGGAAAATATATTTGTAATATGTTAAATAATAGAGAGGATAATAATATAAATAATTTTTCTAAATTATATAATTTTTAATATTAATATGTTAATTAATATTAAAAATTGCTAATTATAAAAAAGGAGAGCCACTTGACGGACTTGAACCCCCGACCTGCTGATTACAAATCAGCTGCTCTACCAACTGAGCTAAAGTGGCAAAAATATATTTAATTAAAAAATTATATTTAATTAAAAATTAATCAAAAGTATTAAATACTATTATAATACTATTAAAAACATTACAAAATAATGTTTAAAAAAAAGGAGAGCCACTTGACGGACTTGAACCCCCGACCTGCTGATTACAAATCAGCTGCTCTACCAACTGAGCTAAAGTGGCAAGATATTTTTAATTAAAAAAATTATATTTAATTAAAAAATTAAGTTTATATAAAAAATTATTTATATAATACTTAATTATCATAAAACACAAAATTACTAATTTTTTATATTCTATCCAAATATTTTTTAATATTTTTATAATCCTTTTAAGCTTAAATTAGTGTGGAAGCATAGAGAAATAAATTATAATTTTATTTATTTTTTATCTTTATGGTAATTAAAAATATTGAAACATTTCTTGTAATAATTTTATACGTTAAACATTATATATAGCAATAACATAACTGAATTTTATACAAAATGACAATAAATAATAAATAATAATAAAAATAATAAGTAGTTAAAATATTGTAACAATTTCGTATAAAAAAGTGTCTATATTAATATAAAGAAATATATAAAGAAATATATAAAGAAATATAACAATTTAAACTTATGGTTTATAATTTTAGAACTTATAGTTTTTAATTATTTTTTAGTTTTTTATATTTTTTATATCAAAATATGTAAAATAGTACAAAATGTAAAATAAAAATAATTAATTTATTGTTTTTATTAAATTTATCATATTTTTTAATTTAAGAAAAAATTTATATTAAAAATAAAATAATTTAGAGGTTTTCAATGAAAATTTTATTCCAAAGATTATGGATTCTCTCACTACTATTTATTGTATTATTTAGTGTGGAAGATTTATATTCAGCTGACTCTGTAATAGTTGGTACACCACAAACAACTAGTTATGGTTATTGTGTTCCATATTATTATTATGGACATGATGTTACTCGTTTTATCATTACTAAGGCAGAATTAGGTGATATTGGAGCAATGGTTTTAAAAGAAATAGCTTTTAATGTTCAAACTTCATATGATCCAAGTTATCCAGGTCATGATACATTATCTATTTATATGCGTCATGTTGAAATAGATTATTATACAGGTTATTTAGCAACAACAGATGTTTTTAATAATAGTTATTTTGCCAATGATTATGAATTGGTTTATAGATCTTATAGTAGAGCAATTAATAAAAGTGCAAACCAATGGGATTCATTTGAATTTGATGATGATTTTGAATATAATGGTGTAGATAACTTAGAAGTATTATTAGTTGGTAAAAAACCTGCTGACTATTCTACAAGTGGTTATTATTATTATTGGATGTTTAGTACACCTAATCAACAAATGAATTGGTGTGGATGTTATAGGGCTAATGCCTCTGGTACTTATTCAACTAGTACTTTATATAAACCATATACACTTATTTTATATGAACAAGGTCCGGAATTAAAAGAAATATTTGCTTATCCATCTAATACTCATACATTCGCTACTAGTTCTACACAAGGTGAAATTTATACACCTTATGTAAAATTTAAGCGTAGAGCTATTGATCCTTTAGTAAAGATAGAATATAAGATATTAGATCCTAATGGTAATATAGTTTTTGAAGCTTTGGATCCCATAACAGGTGATACTTGGTTAGATATTCCTGCAAATTTAATAACTCAAGGTCTTCCCCCTGATGAAATCCCTGTAACATATTATTTCAAAAAAGCGAGGGGTTTTCTTGCAGATACAAGTAATCCTGATACGGCAAAGGTAACATTTAGAAAATATGGTGTCTTAGAAGGTAATTATACAATAGTTTCAAGTATTAGATTCCCTTATCAAGGCGAAGATTTTATAAAAGAAGTTACTTCTTCTTTTGAAGTAGTTTATGATTATGATATAGCAATGACAGGTATCTCAGAACCATTATCCTATTCATTGTCTCATTATAAATATCCTTTTGGTAATATCCCACTACGAATGTCTTTTTTAGCAAGTAATAAAGGTAAAAATCCTATTTCTAATTTTGTAGTTCGTTATAAAGTAGAAAATAAAGATCCTTCGCTTGGTAAATTAGGTGTTATTTGGAGTAAATATGATACTATGCGTTTACAGACCCCACTCGAACGCGGAAGTAACTTAGCCATAGATATCGATGACTTCATTATCGGTCAATTATCAGGATATATCGCAGGTACTTATTATGTTACTATGGATTTATTATTATTAGATGCAGATGAAGAAAACATTTCTAATAATTCTAGTAATTTAATAGATGTTCGTTTAGAATATCCTTATGATGGTATTACTGATTTGATTTTATTTCCTACCCCATTAGATAATATCTATAAGAATCAAATCTGTAAGCCAGTAATCCGAGCAAGGAATGCAGGAGCTTTTTCCGTATCTGAAGTCCCATTACGTGTAGAGATAGAGCGTAATGGAGTTGTAGTCTATGATCAAACAGAGTATATAAATTTTTTAGCTGAATTTGGCGATCCTTTACAACGAGATGTTGCTGATTATACCTTTATTACTCCTTTTATTCCTAGCGAAGAGGGTCAATATACTATAAAAGTTACTATCAGTACAGAAGATGATTCTAATCCATCAAATAATGTCAAGACAGGTCTTTTTAGCGTTAAAGGTTCATTAAAAGGTGATATGACAGTAGGAAAGAATTACACCTATAAGACTTTAGAATCTGCTATTGAAGCTATTTATGAACGTGGAGTTGATGGTACAGTTAATATAGTCTTATCCGATCCTATTATAGAAGTAGGAAGTCTTGATAGTTTTTATGCATTAGATTTTAGTTCTAGTATTTCTGGATTTGATAAAACAACCGATACAATACGTATCGTACCATCTAAATCTTTAAGTAGATTACAAGGTGGTGTTACATTACGTTTAAGTAGTTCTAGTGGTATAGGTATAAGATTTTCTTCTTCTATAAATCCTTTTATTAATAGTGCCCCAGTTCATAAGATTCTTTATGCATCAAAACGTTCATATTATCCTTTTAATGCAAATTTAGAGATAGACGGTGGTCCTAATAAATCTATAAGATTTGTAAATGGTGATAATCCAACCAGTCAAACCAATAATGTTTTGTTATATTTTGGCGAAGGCGCTAGTAATATAACTTTACGTAATTGTATTTTAGAAGGTTTAACAAATAAAAATACCAATATACCATTAGTTTTATGGAATCGTGAGCGTAATGAATTTAGTTATGATCCTTTATCCAACTTATCTAGTTGTATAATGTTACGTAATCTACCTCCTATGGATGAAAATGGTTTAAATAGATCCTATTCATTAGATACTATCAGGATTCATAATATTAATATAGTCAACAATAGTATTGTTAATGGTGGTTATGGTATAGTTTCTATTGGTATAGGGGCATTATATAATAGTGGATTAGGAAAATTTGAACGTTATTATAATAGTAATAATCTTATTTCCAATAATGAATTTATAGGTCAGTGTCGTTCAGGTATTTATTTAGGTTATGAAAGTGATAGTAAGATTTGTAACAATAGGATATATAAGATAGGTTATGCAGTTAATAGTGACGAAGGTTGTGGTATAATTTTAGGAGGCGAAGGCAAAGTAACCCCATTTGCTCGTAGTAGTAGTGTTTATGAGACATTTGGTTATAATAATATCAACATAACTTTGGATGGTAATGAGATAAGTCATATAAGATCTACAGGAGATGTTTATGGTATAAAAATCGAACAAGAACGTAATAATTTTTATGACATGCATATAGTTTCAGGTAAGCATCCATATATGCCTGATGTCTCAGATAATATCCATGTTTATAATAATTTAGTTTGGCATTTAGAACCCTTGAACAAAAAATCTAGTCGTTACGGTATCCGTTTATTTACTACTCGTGATAAAGAAGTCAATAGTAGATTAGATAAATTTGCTATCCAAAAAGAATTAAGTTATAATATATTAGGTTCATCAATTATCAATAATTCAGTTTTAATCGATGAAGATGGTTATTTAAATGATTCTAGTAGTTATTTAGGTGGTATTGTAGTTCAAAATGTAGATTCATTTTCTATGTATAATAATGCTATAAACATATTAGATAGTAATACTTTATCAGATGTTGCATCAGCTTTTGTCTTAGAGAGTGTACGTCCTGATTATGTTTCTATATCCATAGATAATAATATCTATAATACTGTAGGTTCTCATTCCTCCTTAGTACGATATATAGAATTAAGTAATCGAGATAATTCTATATTATCTTATGGTTATAAACAAGAATTTTCCTCATTAGAACAATGGCAATATTGGACAAATAAAGAATCAGCTACAACAAGTTATGACTTTACTAATAATTTATATGATTTATTTACAAAGAGTAATATCCCCTTAAAACGTATAAAATCTCCTGTTCCTATCGGTTCTTATTTAAATAATCGTGGTAAGGTTTGTTTAGAAGTTTCTTATGATATAGATAAAAAATTACGAGGTAGTGCTGATCAAGGTTATGATATCGGCGCTTGGGAATTTGATGGTCAATTATATGATAATGATTTAGGAATTTTATCTTTTGAAAGTCCTGTTTCATATCGTGATAATCGTGAGGGCTCATTATTTAATGATGCAGAATATGTTATGACCGTTAATCCTATTAGTGTTAGAGTTAATATTAGGAATAATGGCAGTGTTATGGCAGAGAATCGTCCTGTTACTTTAACTATTTATAATCACGAGACAGGAGCTGAAGTCTTAAAAGTTACTGAATACTTTACTATTGGAGCATTTGAATTAAAGACCTTAGATTTTAGAACTGATGATAAACGTATTCCTGATAATTTATTTAATGCAGTACCTTATGGTATTGGTAATTCTCCATTAAGATTTTCTACTATGTCAAATAATGTTACACCAGTTTATCGTTTTGTTGTTGAATTACCAGTTGATGAAGATATGAGTAATAATACAAATACTGTTGAGAAGTTAGTAAGATTTTATATAAAGAAATCGAATTTACATTTATTATTGAGTGGTGAATATACAAATTTATTAGATGAGAGTATTTTAGATTATTATAAATATATAGATGAGTCTATTGAAGTTTCAGAACCTAGTGTTTTAGAACAAATAGTTGGTTATACAAATTATAAATCTTTACGAGGCGCATTTGAACAATTAGGATATAAATTACAAGTTAATACATTAACTAGTGAAGGATTAGATTCAGTAGTTACCTCAGGTTTTGATGTGTTTGATAGAAGTAATTGGGAGATACACTCCGTAGATTATAGTATGTATAACAGCTTATTCTGGTCAGATGGCTTAAATTCTTCTTTTAGTGAACGTAATGAACTAGAGATAAATTCGTTTTTATCTTTATCTACTGAATCTCATAAACGTAATTTAGTAATCTCATCAGAAGAATTAGCACGTAATTCTTACTTTACTTATTTTGCCCTTGAAGAGCCTGATTATTTCCAAAATTTATTTAATACTAAACCATTAGGCACAGGTATACGTCCATCTTATTTTGATAATACTGGTTTAGATAAAATCACAGGTTCATTTTTAGCTACAGGTCTTGAAACAGGATTTAAGAATACACCATTATTAGCAAGTAATAAAGATGTTCCTTTGGTTGCTTCTATTTTTGATAAAGTAGGTTCTAGTAGTAGGGTATTAGGACAGGCATATTATTATACTCGTCCTGAATTTGAAAATAGAAGTATGAAAACAATGGGTACAGTTTCTTATTCCTTACAAGATTTTTTAATTTATTTAGGTTTAGATTGGCGTCATTATACAGAACCTTCATTTGTTTTGGGTAGTATTATTGACTTTATAGATAGGAATTCAGGCAGTATAGTTCCAGTAGAGTTATTAAGTTTTGAAGTTAGTGAAATAAATCATTCAGCCCAATTGACTTGGGAGACTGCTAGTGAATTTAACAGTTCTCTATTTTCAATAGAGCGTAAATTAAAAGATGGTATTTCAGGTTATTCAACCATAGGTAGTATAACTACAGTTGGTAACTCTATGACAGGTTCTACTTATAGTTATTTAGATAAAACAGTTAGTTCAGGTTCAACATATGTTTATCGTTTACGTTTAGAAGATTTAGATGGTAGTTATAGTTATAGTCCTGAACGTGAATTAATTTTATCTGATGTTTCTTATACTATTTTAGAGGTAGTTCCCAATCCGGTTACAGATTATTTACATATAAAATTTAATTTAACCTCTAGTTCACCTGTAAGAATTTCATTAGTTGATATGCTTGGTGAAGAAGTCTGTGTAATCAAAGATACTGATTTATCTAATGGTACTTATGATATTAGTTATGGAGTTAGTAACTTAACTAGTGGTTTTTATAATGTAATAATAAATATTGGTGGAACCATTAAAACTGAAAAAATAAGTATAGTAAAATAAATATATACTTAATTCTATATGGAAGTATAGAATTAATTCTTAAAAATAGAAAAACTTTTATGGTTTTTCTATTTTTTTTTATTTTTTTAATAAAATTATTGTATTTTATGTAAATTTTGTATCTATTTATATAATGAAAAAAAATATATTGTTTTTAACAAATTATTTCATATATTTGTATATTATAACTTAGGAGTAAGTATATATTTTACTATATAAAGTTATAATATATAGGTGAATTATAAATATAGCTAAATATTAAATTTAATTATAATGTTTAATTTGTAGCAAAAAAATAATATTATTTTTATTAAATTTATCATATTTTTTAATTTAAGAAAAAATTTATATTAAAAATAAAATAATTTAGAGGTTTTCAATGAAAATTTTATTCCAAAGATTATGGATTCTCTCACTACTATTTATTGTATTATTTAGTGTGGAAGATTTATATTCAGCTGACTCTGTAATAGTTGGTACACCACAAACAACTAGTTATGGTTATTGTGTTCCATATTATTATTATGGACATGATGTTACTCGTTTTATCATTACTAAGGCAGAATTAGGTGATATTGGAGCAATGGTTTTAAAAGAAATAGCTTTTAATGTTCAAACTTCATATGATCCAAGTTATCCAGGTCATGATACATTATCTATTTATATGCGTCATGTTGAAATAGATTATTATACAGGTTATTTAGCAACAACAGATGTTTTTAATAATAGTTATTTTGCCAATGATTATGAATTGGTTTATAGATCTTATAGTAGAGCAATTAATAAAAGTGCAAACCAATGGGATTCATTTGAATTTGATGATGATTTTGAATATAATGGTGTAGATAACTTAGAAGTATTATTAGTTGGTAAAAAACCTGCTGACTATTCTACAAGTGGTTATTATTATTATTGGATGTTTAGTACACCTAATCAACAAATGAATTGGTGTGGATGTTATAGGGCTAATGCCTCTGGTACTTATTCAACTAGTACTTTATATAAACCATATACACTTATTTTATATGAACAAGGTCCGGAATTAAAAGAAATATTTGCTTATCCATCTAATACTCATACATTCGCTACTAGTTCTACACAAGGTGAAATTTATACACCTTATGTAAAATTTAAGCGTAGAGCTATTGATCCTTTAGTAAAGATAGAATATAAGATATTAGATCCTAATGGTAATATAGTTTTTGAAGCTTTGGATCCCATAACAGGTGATACTTGGTTAGATATTCCTGCAAATTTAATAACTCAAGGTCTTCCCCCTGATGAAATCCCTGTAACATATTATTTCAAAAAAGCGAGGGGTTTTCTTGCAGATACAAGTAATCCTGATACGGCAAAGGTAACATTTAGAAAATATGGTGTCTTAGAAGGTAATTATACAATAGTTTCAAGTATTAGATTCCCTTATCAAGGCGAAGATTTTATAAAAGAAGTTACTTCTTCTTTTGAAGTAGTTTATGATTATGATATAGCAATGACAGGTATCTCAGAACCATTATCCTATTCATTGTCTCATTATAAATATCCTTTTGGTAATATCCCACTACGAATGTCTTTTTTAGCAAGTAATAAAGGTAAAAATCCTATTTCTAATTTTGTAGTTCGTTATAAAGTAGAAAATAAAGATCCTTCGCTTGGTAAATTAGGTGTTATTTGGAGTAAATATGATACTATGCGTTTACAGACCCCACTCGAACGCGGAAGTAACTTAGCCATAGATATCGATGACTTCATTATCGGTCAATTATCAGGATATATCGCAGGTACTTATTATGTTACTATGGATTTATTATTATTAGATGCAGATGAAGAAAACATTTCTAATAATTCTAGTAATTTAATAGATGTTCGTTTAGAATATCCTTATGATGGTATTACTGATTTGATTTTATTTCCTACCCCATTAGATAATATCTATAAGAATCAAATCTGTAAGCCAGTAATCCGAGCAAGGAATGCAGGAGCTTTTTCCGTATCTGAAGTCCCATTACGTGTAGAGATAGAGCGTAATGGAGTTGTAGTCTATGATCAAACAGAGTATATAAATTTTTTAGCTGAATTTGGCGATCCTTTACAACGAGATGTTGCTGATTATACCTTTATTACTCCTTTTATTCCTAGCGAAGAGGGTCAATATACTATAAAAGTTACTATCAGTACAGAAGATGATTCTAATCCATCAAATAATGTCAAGACAGGTCTTTTTAGCGTTAAAGGTTCATTAAAAGGTGATATGACAGTAGGAAAGAATTACACCTATAAGACTTTAGAATCTGCTATTGAAGCTATTTATGAACGTGGAGTTGATGGTACAGTTAATATAGTCTTATCCGATCCTATTATAGAAGTAGGAAGTCTTGATAGTTTTTATGCATTAGATTTTAGTTCTAGTATTTCTGGATTTGATAAAACAACCGATACAATACGTATCGTACCATCTAAATCTTTAAGTAGATTACAAGGTGGTGTTACATTACGTTTAAGTAGTTCTAGTGGTATAGGTATAAGATTTTCTTCTTCTATAAATCCTTTTATTAATAGTGCCCCAGTTCATAAGATTCTTTATGCATCAAAACGTTCATATTATCCTTTTAATGCAAATTTAGAGATAGACGGTGGTCCTAATAAATCTATAAGATTTGTAAATGGTGATAATCCAACCAGTCAAACCAATAATGTTTTGTTATATTTTGGCGAAGGCGCTAGTAATATAACTTTACGTAATTGTATTTTAGAAGGTTTAACAAATAAAAATACCAATATACCATTAGTTTTATGGAATCGTGAGCGTAATGAATTTAGTTATGATCCTTTATCCAACTTATCTAGTTGTATAATGTTACGTAATCTACCTCCTATGGATGAAAATGGTTTAAATAGATCCTATTCATTAGATACTATCAGGATTCATAATATTAATATAGTCAACAATAGTATTGTTAATGGTGGTTATGGTATAGTTTCTATTGGTATAGGGGCATTATATAATAGTGGATTAGGAAAATTTGAACGTTATTATAATAGTAATAATCTTATTTCCAATAATGAATTTATAGGTCAGTGTCGTTCAGGTATTTATTTAGGTTATGAAAGTGATAGTAAGATTTGTAACAATAGGATATATAAGATAGGTTATGCAGTTAATAGTGACGAAGGTTGTGGTATAATTTTAGGAGGCGAAGGCAAAGTAACCCCATTTGCTCGTAGTAGTAGTGTTTATGAGACATTTGGTTATAATAATATCAACATAACTTTGGATGGTAATGAGATAAGTCATATAAGATCTACAGGAGATGTTTATGGTATAAAAATCGAACAAGAACGTAATAATTTTTATGACATGCATATAGTTTCAGGTAAGCATCCATATATGCCTGATGTCTCAGATAATATCCATGTTTATAATAATTTAGTTTGGCATTTAGAACCCTTGAACAAAAAATCTAGTCGTTACGGTATCCGTTTATTTACTACTCGTGATAAAGAAGTCAATAGTAGATTAGATAAATTTGCTATCCAAAAAGAATTAAGTTATAATATATTAGGTTCATCAATTATCAATAATTCAGTTTTAATCGATGAAGATGGTTATTTAAATGATTCTAGTAGTTATTTAGGTGGTATTGTAGTTCAAAATGTAGATTCATTTTCTATGTATAATAATGCTATAAACATATTAGATAGTAATACTTTATCAGATGTTGCATCAGCTTTTGTCTTAGAGAGTGTACGTCCTGATTATGTTTCTATATCCATAGATAATAATATCTATAATACTGTAGGTTCTCATTCCTCCTTAGTACGATATATAGAATTAAGTAATCGAGATAATTCTATATTATCTTATGGTTATAAACAAGAATTTTCCTCATTAGAACAATGGCAATATTGGACAAATAAAGAATCAGCTACAACAAGTTATGACTTTACTAATAATTTATATGATTTATTTACAAAGAGTAATATCCCCTTAAAACGTATAAAATCTCCTGTTCCTATCGGTTCTTATTTAAATAATCGTGGTAAGGTTTGTTTAGAAGTTTCTTATGATATAGATAAAAAATTACGAGGTAGTGCTGATCAAGGTTATGATATCGGCGCTTGGGAATTTGATGGTCAATTATATGATAATGATTTAGGAATTTTATCTTTTGAAAGTCCTGTTTCATATCGTGATAATCGTGAGGGCTCATTATTTAATGATGCAGAATATGTTATGACCGTTAATCCTATTAGTGTTAGAGTTAATATTAGGAATAATGGCAGTGTTATGGCAGAGAATCGTCCTGTTACTTTAACTATTTATAATCACGAGACAGGAGCTGAAGTCTTAAAAGTTACTGAATACTTTACTATTGGAGCATTTGAATTAAAGACCTTAGATTTTAGAACTGATGATAAACGTATTCCTGATAATTTATTTAATGCAGTACCTTATGGTATTGGTAATTCTCCATTAAGATTTTCTACTATGTCAAATAATGTTACACCAGTTTATCGTTTTGTTGTTGAATTACCAGTTGATGAAGATATGAGTAATAATACAAATACTGTTGAGAAGTTAGTAAGATTTTATATAAAGAAATCGAATTTACATTTATTATTGAGTGGTGAATATACAAATTTATTAGATGAGAGTATTTTAGATTATTATAAATATATAGATGAGTCTATTGAAGTTTCAGAACCTAGTGTTTTAGAACAAATAGTTGGTTATACAAATTATAAATCTTTACGAGGCGCATTTGAACAATTAGGATATAAATTACAAGTTAATACATTAACTAGTGAAGGATTAGATTCAGTAGTTACCTCAGGTTTTGATGTGTTTGATAGAAGTAATTGGGAGATACACTCCGTAGATTATAGTATGTATAACAGCTTATTCTGGTCAGATGGCTTAAATTCTTCTTTTAGTGAACGTAATGAACTAGAGATAAATTCGTTTTTATCTTTATCTACTGAATCTCATAAACGTAATTTAGTAATCTCATCAGAAGAATTAGCACGTAATTCTTACTTTACTTATTTTGCCCTTGAAGAGCCTGATTATTTCCAAAATTTATTTAATACTAAACCATTAGGCACAGGTATACGTCCATCTTATTTTGATAATACTGGTTTAGATAAAATCACAGGTTCATTTTTAGCTACAGGTCTTGAAACAGGATTTAAGAATACACCATTATTAGCAAGTAATAAAGATGTTCCTTTGGTTGCTTCTATTTTTGATAAAGTAGGTTCTAGTAGTAGGGTATTAGGACAGGCATATTATTATACTCGTCCTGAATTTGAAAATAGAAGTATGAAAACAATGGGTACAGTTTCTTATTCCTTACAAGATTTTTTAATTTATTTAGGTTTAGATTGGCGTCATTATACAGAACCTTCATTTGTTTTGGGTAGTATTATTGACTTTATAGATAGGAATTCAGGCAGTATAGTTCCAGTAGAGTTATTAAGTTTTGAAGTTAGTGAAATAAATCATTCAGCCCAATTGACTTGGGAGACTGCTAGTGAATTTAACAGTTCTCTATTTTCAATAGAGCGTAAATTAAAAGATGGTATTTCAGGTTATTCAACCATAGGTAGTATAACTACAGTTGGTAACTCTATGACAGGTTCTACTTATAGTTATTTAGATAAAACAGTTAGTTCAGGTTCAACATATGTTTATCGTTTACGTTTAGAAGATTTAGATGGTAGTTATAGTTATAGTCCTGAACGTGAATTAATTTTATCTGATGTTTCTTATACTATTTTAGAGGTAGTTCCCAATCCGGTTACAGATTATTTACATATAAAATTTAATTTAACCTCTAGTTCACCTGTAAGAATTTCATTAGTTGATATGCTTGGTGAAGAAGTCTGTGTAATCAAAGATACTGATTTATCTAATGGTACTTATGATATTAGTTATGGAGTTAGTAACTTAACTAGTGGTTTTTATAATGTAATAATAAATATTGGTGGAACCATTAAAACTGAAAAAATAAGTATAGTAAAATAAAATAAAATAAATATATACTTAATTCTATATGGAAGTATAGAATTAAAAATACAATATTTCATAATTTTTTAAGAGAGAAGGTAAAACTTCTCTCTTTTTTATAAATAAATGAAAATAGATGTAAATTAAGCTATATAAAATTTGTATATTTGTATTTTATAATTCTTATTGTTAAATAATTCAAATAAAAAAAATGAATATTAAAAAATTAGACGATTTAGTTGCAATTGCGCAACAAAAAAGTGAAAAGATTATTGCTGTTGCGGCAGCAGAAGATGATCATGTGTTAAATGCTATTAATGAAGCACTTAAATATAAGATAGCAAAACCTATTTTTGTTGGTAATACTGAAAAAATAAATAAAATTGCATCTGAACAAGGTATTGATATTACTGGTATTAATATAATAGAAGAAAGTAATCCTGCAGTTGCAGCACGTAAGGCAGTTGAGCTTGTAAATGCTGGAGAAGCACAAATATTAATGAAAGGCCTTGTTTCTACAGCAGATTTTTTACGTGCAGTTCTTAATAAAGAAAATGGACTTCGTACAAATAATTTACTTAGTCATATAGGTTTATTTGAATTACCTACTTATCATAAGATACTTGGATTAACTGATGCTTCTCAAAATATTGCTCCGACTTTTGAAGAAAAAGTTTCAATTTTAAAAAATGCAATTACTTGTTTAAATAGATTTGGAATAGAAAATCCCAAAGTTGGTGTATTAGCAGCAGTTGAAGTTGTAAATCCTAAAATGGAAGCAACAATACACGCAGCTATGTTAACACAAATGTATAAGCGTGGTCAAATAAAAAATTGTATTATAGATGGTCCTTTTGCGTTAGATAATATAGTTTCAAAAGAAGCTTGTATCCATAAAAGTATTAATACAGAAGTTGGTGGTGATGCAGATTTAATATTCTGTCCTAATATTGAAGTAGGAAATGCTTTATATAAATCATTTACTTATTTAGCAAATGGTACTATTGCAGCTATGATACTTGGTGCTAAAGCTCCTATAGTTCTTACTTCAAGAGCAGATAGTAATCGTTCTAAATTTATGTCAATTGCATTAGCAGCAGCTTATTAATCTAATTTTAATATTTTTTATTATTAATAATTATATTAAAATATATAAATTTAATTGGAGATATAAATGAAAATATTATCTATTAATCCGGGTTCGACTTCTACAAAAATTGCTATTTTTGATGATTTAACTCCATTACTTGTGGAGGTTTTAAAGCATAAGTCAGAGGAAATTGCAAAATTTAGTGATATTTTGTCTCAATATGAATTTAGACAAAATATTATATTAAATTTTTTTGAATCAAAAAATATAAAACTTTCAGATATAGATGCTATTGTTGGACGTGGTGGTTTGTTAAAACCTATATCAGGTGGAGTTTATAAAGTTAATGAAAAAATGATTAACGATATAAAATTTCATTCAACATCTGAGCATGCTTCTAATTTAGGTGCGATTTTAGCATATGAAATATCAAAAAAAATAAAAACAGAATTCAATAAATCTGTTGATGCTTATATTGTAGATCCCGTTGTTGTTGATGAGTTAGACGATATTGCAAGATATTCGGGGCATCCTTTATTACCTAGAGTATCAATATTTCATGCTTTAAATCAAAAAGCAGTAGCTCGTAGATATGCAAGAGAAGTATCTATTAATTATAAAGACTTATCACTTATTGTTGTGCATTTGGGTGGTGGAATTTCTGTTGGTGTTCATCATAAAGGGAGAGTAATTGATGTAAATAATGCATTGAATGGAGAAGGGCCTTTTTCACCTGAACGTTGTGGTACAGTTCCAAGTCATGCTTTAGTTGATTTATGTTTTTCAGGTAAATACGATTGTAAAGAAGTAAAGAAAATGTTAGTTGGTAAAGGAGGGTTTGTAGCTTATTTAGGTACTAATGATGCTTATGAAGTTGAAATTCGTGCTTTAAGAGATAACGATGAAGAAGCAAAAAAAATATTAGATGCTTTGATATATCAAGTTGCAAAAGAAATAGGATTTGTTGCACCGGTTCTTTGTGGAAAATTTGATGCTATTATATTAACAGGTGGTATGGCTCGTGCTGATTATATTTGTGAAGAATTAAGAAGACGTGTAGGATTTATAGCACCAATTGTTGTATATCCAGGTGAAGATGAAATGACTGCGCTTACAGAGGGTATATATTATGCATCTAAAGGTGAATTAGAGATAATAAATTATAAATAAAAATTTATTGATTTTCTTATAAACTAAGATTAGAAATATATTATTAGTATTTCTAATCTTAGTTTTTTTATACGGTGTAGTATATTAAGAGTAAAAAAATTATATTTTAATTTGATAAAATAATTATAATTATAATTATAAATTTTTATTATAAACCAAAAATATGTATTTTTGTCTAATATATTAACGAATTAAATTAAAACAAATTAAATCTAAAATTACATTACATAGGTTATATATGAGATATTCAAACATTATATTATATTTTTTAATTTCAATTTTTTTATTTAATCTAGATTGTTTTTCTCAATCGGATGTATTAAAAAATGCATTAAAGAAAGAATTAGATAGAACTATTATTTCTTTAGAAGGTGAAAAATATCCTGTATATTTTTTATCATATTATTTTACAGAAACTATGAATGATCAATATACTTCCTCCTTTGGTAAATTGAAAAATTCATATCCAAGTACTTCTAATGCCAAAAAAACTCGTTGTGTAGATATAGATTTAAGAGTAGGTGATTATAAATTTGATAATTCTCATATTATACGTGGAGAATATAATCCTTTTGGTAATTTATCCGTTTTTGCTTTTTTACCTATTGAAGATAATGAATTAGCTATACGTTCTATACTTTGGAATTATACAGATAAATCTTATAAGAAAGCAATTGAAGTGTATGAAAAAGCAATTTCTAATCAAGCGGTTAAAGTCGCAGTTGAAGACAGTTCTGATGATTTTTCCAAAGAATTACCAAATAAATATACAGAAAGATTTCGTAATAGATATTATTCACTTTCAGAATCAATAGGAGATTCTACTGCTTTTGTCATTGATACCTTAAAATGGATAAATATTATCAATAGATTATCTAGTAAATTTTTAAGATATGATTGGATTTATTCCGGCAACATAAATTTTGTTTCAAAATTAAAAAATAAATACTATATCAGTAACGAAGGTAGTGAAATTAGTTTTTCAGAAACTTATGTTAGACTTTTTATCGATATCAAAACAAAGTCATCCGATGGGATGAGTTTACCTTTATATAAAGACTATTTTTCTTATTCTTGTGATGGCTTACCATCTGAAGATGTTATCTCAAAAGATATTGATAGTATGATAGTTAAATTAGATGAATTGCGTAATGCTTCCGAGGCAGAGACTTTCAGTGGTCCTGCAATTTTGTCAGGCGAAGCTGCTGGCGTTTTTTTTCATGAAATCTTTGGTCATCGTGTCGAAGGTCATAGAGAAAAAGATCCTGCATATTCTCATACTTTTAAGACTTTTTTACATAAGCAAGTTTTACCTAAATTTATGGATGTTATATTTGATCCTACAATAAAAGAGTTAGACGAACAAGAATTAGCAGGTTATTATAAATATGATGATGAAGGTCAATTAGGACAGCGAGTTGAAGTAGTTAAGGGTGGAATATTTGAGAATTATATAATGTCTCGATCTCCAATAGAACACTTTTCTAACAGTAATGGTCATGGTCGTAGAGCTACAGGTCGTAGTGCCGTTGCCAGACAATCTAATCTTATTGTTGTTTCAAATAATATGAAGTCTACTGAAGAATTGCGTAATATGTTATTATCAGAAGCCAAGAAACAAAATAAAGAATATGGATTATTTTTTGATAGAGTCGTCGGTGGTTATACAATGTTAAGTCGTACTAGTATCAATTCCTTTAATGTTACTCCTATTGTTGTTTATAAAATTTATGTAGATGGTCGTCCTGATGAATTAGTACGCGGCGTTGATTTAATAGGTACTCCACTTACTACTTTTTCTAATATCATAGCTACTGGTAATAAGAATGGCTTTTTTAATGGTATTTGTGGAGCAGAATCAGGTTGGGTTCCTGTATCATCAGTTTCACCAAGTTTATTAGTATCTACAATAGAAGTTCAAAAGAAATCTAAGTCACAAACCAAATTACCAATTTTACCATCACCAATAACTAATTAAATAATAAGGAGCAATGAATAATGAATAAAAAACAAAATTTTATATTTATATTTTCGATACTTTCTTTTTTTATAGTTTTTTCACATTCCTTATTTTCTAAAACTACTCAATCTTCTGAGATAATGCGAGCTATGCGAGATGAAATAACTCGTTCAATGAACGAATTGAAAATAGAAGGATTAGAAAGGCCATATTTCATAGAATATTTATTAAAAATTACTTCTGATTATAGTATTAATTCTAAATTAGGTACAATTATTTATAGTAATACAGAAGGCAAGCAAGTTGCTTCTTTAACAACAATAGTTAAAGTTGGTAGTTATAAATTTGATAATTCTGGCTTTGATAATATTGCGTTTACATTTTTTGGAAGTAGTACAGATGATGATAATGAAAATTATATAAATAGAAGTATTCCAGCAGATATTGATTATAATATGTTACGACGCGAACTTTGGTTAGCTACTGATGCGTCTTATAAAAATGCAGCCGAAGGTTTAACAAAGAAAAAAGTTGTTATTGAAGGTAAAATTATTCGTGATACAACTTGGGATTTTTCTATGGTCAAACCATTACAAGCTGTTGATACAAGTAAGATTGAAGAATTTAATGATGAAAAATATACTAACCTACTTATAGAATTATCAAATATATTTTCATCACATAGTGAAATTTTAAATTCACAAGTAGATGTTAATTATACCCCTGAAACAATTTATTATGTTAATAGTGAAGGTACAGAATATATAAAAAATACAAGTTTTTTTACTTTAAATATAGGTGGTTATTCACAACGTGAAGATGGTATGCCTATTGCTGATGCTTATTCTGTTGTTTGTAATAAACCTAGTGAATTACCGGATAAAGATTCACTTATAAAAGTTACAAATAAAATTATTTCTAATATAAAATCTTCTATAAAAGCATCGGTATTAGAAGATTCTTATTCAGGCCCTGTTTTATTTTTAGGATCTGCTTCTTGTGAATTATTATCTAAATATTTTGCAAATAATTTAATGGTACAACCTAAGAATATATTGCCAACGGGTTGGAGTACTATAGCTAAAAAAAATGGTGCTGCATTTCAATCTAAAATAGGTGGACGAGTTCTACCTACTTTTATGACGGTTGAAGATAAACCGCTATTAAAACGATATAAAAATATTAATTTACTTGGATATTATACTATAGATGATGAAGGTGTATTAGCACAAGATGTTACACTTGTAAAAGATGGATATTTAAAAACTTTATTATCTACAAGAATTCCTATAAAAAGAGTAAACGAAAGTAATGGACATAATCGCGATAATAATAATCCTATGTATAGCAATCTAATAATAAGTTCTGATGAAACACAGCAACTAAGCGATAAAGAATTAAAAAAATATATGTTAAAGCTATGTAAAGATAGAGACTTGCCTTACGGTATTGTTGTTAAAAGTGTTATAAATTCAAAATTACTTAGTAGTCTTATAAGACCTATTTCTAATTATTATATAGATGATATTAGTCTTTATGGATCTGGCAAACTTGTATCTAGTGAAATATATAAAATTTTTCCAGATGGACGTGAAGAAATTGTTGTTGGTGGAGAAATATCTGGCATATCAGTTAGTACTTTTAAAGACATTATTAAGACAGGGAATAATTTATATGTTTATAATTTTTCAGCTTATAAAGAAAGTACTGATATTTCTATGGGAAATATTTCGGTGCCAGCAACTATAATTGCACCGTCTTTACTTATAGAAGAATGTGAAGTACAAGTATCGGAATCTGATTATAACAAAACACATATACTTAAATCACCTTTATTAGATAAGTAAAATTCTTTTTTTATAACATATGAAAAAAAGTACAGTTTTTTTGTATTATTTCTAGATATTTTAATTTGATAAAATAATTATAATTATAATTATAAATTTTTATTATAAACCAAAAATATGTATTTTTGTCTAATATATTAACGAATTAAATTAAAACAAATTAAATCTAAAATTACATTACATAGGTTATATATGAGATATTCAAACATTATATTATATTTTTTAATTTCAATTTTTTTATTTAATCTAGATTGTTTTTCTCAATCGGATGTATTAAAAAATGCATTAAAGAAAGAATTAGATAGAACTATTATTTCTTTAGAAGGTGAAAAATATCCTGTATATTTTTTATCATATTATTTTACAGAAACTATGAATGATCAATATACTTCCTCCTTTGGTAAATTGAAAAATTCATATCCAAGTACTTCTAATGCCAAAAAAACTCGTTGTGTAGATATAGATTTAAGAGTAGGTGATTATAAATTTGATAATTCTCATATTATACGTGGAGAATATAATCCTTTTGGTAATTTATCCGTTTTTGCTTTTTTACCTATTGAAGATAATGAATTAGCTATACGTTCTATACTTTGGAATTATACAGATAAATCTTATAAGAAAGCAATTGAAGTGTATGAAAAAGCAATTTCTAATCAAGCGGTTAAAGTCGCAGTTGAAGACAGTTCTGATGATTTTTCCAAAGAATTACCAAATAAATATACAGAAAGATTTCGTAATAGATATTATTCACTTTCAGAATCAATAGGAGATTCTACTGCTTTTGTCATTGATACCTTAAAATGGATAAATATTATCAATAGATTATCTAGTAAATTTTTAAGATATGATTGGATTTATTC
This sequence comes from uncultured Hyphomicrobiales bacterium, assembly GCA_964472015.1. Classification (GTDB taxonomy): domain Bacteria; phylum Bacteroidota; class Ignavibacteria; order Kapaibacteriales; family UBA2268; genus JAAYTD01. The sequence goes on from CAYYIP010000014.1 coordinate 27,611, forward strand.
CGGCAACATAAATTTTGTTTCAAAATTAAAAAATAAATACTATATCAGTAACGAAGGTAGTGAAATTAGTTTTTCAGAAACTTATGTTAGACTTTTTATCGATATCAAAACAAAGTCATCCGATGGGATGAGTTTACCTTTATATAAAGACTATTTTTCTTATTCTTGTGATGGCTTACCATCTGAAGATGTTATCTCAAAAGATATTGATAGTATGATAGTTAAATTAGATGAATTGCGTAATGCTTCCGAGGCAGAGACTTTCAGTGGTCCTGCAATTTTGTCAGGCGAAGCTGCTGGCGTTTTTTTTCATGAAATCTTTGGTCATCGTGTCGAAGGTCATAGAGAAAAAGATCCTGCATATTCTCATACTTTTAAGACTTTTTTACATAAGCAAGTTTTACCTAAATTTATGGATGTTATATTTGATCCTACAATAAAAGAGTTAGACGAACAAGAATTAGCAGGTTATTATAAATATGATGATGAAGGTCAATTAGGACAGCGAGTTGAAGTAGTTAAGGGTGGAATATTTGAGAATTATATAATGTCTCGATCTCCAATAGAACACTTTTCTAACAGTAATGGTCATGGTCGTAGAGCTACAGGTCGTAGTGCCGTTGCCAGACAATCTAATCTTATTGTTGTTTCAAATAATATGAAGTCTACTGAAGAATTGCGTAATATGTTATTATCAGAAGCCAAGAAACAAAATAAAGAATATGGATTATTTTTTGATAGAGTCGTCGGTGGTTATACAATGTTAAGTCGTACTAGTATCAATTCCTTTAATGTTACTCCTATTGTTGTTTATAAAATTTATGTAGATGGTCGTCCTGATGAATTAGTACGCGGCGTTGATTTAATAGGTACTCCACTTACTACTTTTTCTAATATCATAGCTACTGGTAATAAGAATGGCTTTTTTAATGGTATTTGTGGAGCAGAATCAGGTTGGGTTCCTGTATCATCAGTTTCACCAAGTTTATTAGTATCTACAATAGAAGTTCAAAAGAAATCTAAGTCACAAACCAAATTACCAATTTTACCATCACCAATAACTAATTAAATAATAAGGAGCAATGAATAATGAATAAAAAACAAAATTTTATATTTATATTTTCGATACTTTCTTTTTTTATAGTTTTTTCACATTCCTTATTTTCTAAAACTACTCAATCTTCTGAGATAATGCGAGCTATGCGAGATGAAATAACTCGTTCAATGAACGAATTGAAAATAGAAGGATTAGAAAGGCCATATTTCATAGAATATTTATTAAAAATTACTTCTGATTATAGTATTAATTCTAAATTAGGTACAATTATTTATAGTAATACAGAAGGCAAGCAAGTTGCTTCTTTAACAACAATAGTTAAAGTTGGTAGTTATAAATTTGATAATTCTGGCTTTGATAATATTGCGTTTACATTTTTTGGAAGTAGTACAGATGATGATAATGAAAATTATATAAATAGAAGTATTCCAGCAGATATTGATTATAATATGTTACGACGCGAACTTTGGTTAGCTACTGATGCGTCTTATAAAAATGCAGCCGAAGGTTTAACAAAGAAAAAAGTTGTTATTGAAGGTAAAATTATTCGTGATACAACTTGGGATTTTTCTATGGTCAAACCATTACAAGCTGTTGATACAAGTAAGATTGAAGAATTTAATGATGAAAAATATACTAACCTACTTATAGAATTATCAAATATATTTTCATCACATAGTGAAATTTTAAATTCACAAGTAGATGTTAATTATACCCCTGAAACAATTTATTATGTTAATAGTGAAGGTACAGAATATATAAAAAATACAAGTTTTTTTACTTTAAATATAGGTGGTTATTCACAACGTGAAGATGGTATGCCTATTGCTGATGCTTATTCTGTTGTTTGTAATAAACCTAGTGAATTACCGGATAAAGATTCACTTATAAAAGTTACAAATAAAATTATTTCTAATATAAAATCTTCTATAAAAGCATCGGTATTAGAAGATTCTTATTCAGGCCCTGTTTTATTTTTAGGATCTGCTTCTTGTGAATTATTATCTAAATATTTTGCAAATAATTTAATGGTACAACCTAAGAATATATTGCCAACGGGTTGGAGTACTATAGCTAAAAAAAATGGTGCTGCATTTCAATCTAAAATAGGTGGACGAGTTCTACCTACTTTTATGACGGTTGAAGATAAACCGCTATTAAAACGATATAAAAATATTAATTTACTTGGATATTATACTATAGATGATGAAGGTGTATTAGCACAAGATGTTACACTTGTAAAAGATGGATATTTAAAAACTTTATTATCTACAAGAATTCCTATAAAAAGAGTAAACGAAAGTAATGGACATAATCGCGATAATAATAATCCTATGTATAGCAATCTAATAATAAGTTCTGATGAAACACAGCAACTAAGCGATAAAGAATTAAAAAAATATATGTTAAAGCTATGTAAAGATAGAGACTTGCCTTACGGTATTGTTGTTAAAAATATTATAAGTTCAAATTTAATTAGTAGTCTTATTGCTCCGATTTCAAATGATAATATATTGAATATTGAGACTTTTAAAAAAGGAATATGTTTGTTTAGTGAAATATACAAAATTTTTCCAGATGGACGTGAAGAAAAGATTGTTGGTGGAACAATATCTGGAATATCAGTTAATACTTTTAAAGACATTGTTAAGACAGGAAATAATTTATATGTTTATAATTTTTTAATGGGAAAAGAAGTTTTTGTTTTTTCGGTTGGAAATATAAATATGAATATAAAAAACTTTGTTATACCAGCAACTATAATTGCACCGTCTTTACTTATAGAAGACTGTGAAGTACAAGTATCAGAAACTGATTATAACAGAACAAATATACTTAAATCACCTTTATTAGATTATTAAAATTCTTTTTTTATAACAAATGAAAAAAAATTACATTTATTTTTTATTCTTTATATTTTTATCACTTGCAAATTGTAATATATTTGCAGGTGAACCTATTATATTGAGATATGCAGATAAATTGATAGGTGAGAATAATGATAATGTAAATTCACGTACATTAGTCGGGAATGTACAATTACAACAAGGGAATGTATATGTTAATTGTGTTAATGCTACACAATATATTTTATTAAATAAATATAAATTATCAAATAATGTAGTTATTAAGCAAAATACATTAACATTAAAATCACAATATATTTTATATGATGGAAATTCTTATATAGCAACTGCTGAACAAGGAGTTATAATAAACGATAAAACAGTAGAATTAAAGGCAGATAGAGGAGAATATTCTACCAAGACCTTTATCGCTAATTTTTATGATAATGTTGTTTTTCAAGATGATTCAGTTTCTATTTTTTGTAATTATATAAATCATAATAGAGTTACAAGTGATAGTAAAGCAGTAGGAAATGTTTTAATAAAAGGGAAACATACAAATGTATTTTTATTTGGGGATACTGTTGTTAATATAGCTAATACTAACTATTCACTTGCTACGGGGAATCCTCTTTTTTATAGAATTGATACTATAACGGTTATAGATACGATTGATAATATCGTTCAAGAGCATAATAAATTTGATACTTTGACTATAACAGCTGATACAATGGAAGCATTTCGTAGTAATACTGATGAATATTATCATTTTATAGGAAATGTAAAAATTATAAAAGACAATATTAGTGCTATTTCTAATGATATTTATTTTTATAAACACAAACAATATTTTATATTAAAAGACAATCCAGTTATTTGGTATGATAATGCTCAAATGCACTCTGATTCTATAGTTATATTTTTTGATAAAAATAAAATAACAAATATACAAGCAATAAATAATGCATTTGTTATAATGCAAAATGATACTAATAACTTAAATCGTAAAGATCAATTGGCAGGTAATCAAATAAATATTACATTTTTAGATGATTCACTAAGAATTATAAAAAGTAATGGAAATGCAAGAAGTATATATTTTATGTTAAATAATAAAGAGGCTGATGGAGTTGTTGAAAGTAGTGCTGATAGTATACAGATTAATATTTCTCAAAATGGGACAGAAAATATTACTCTTATAAACCAAAATCAAGGTAATTATCAGCCAGAAAAATTTGTAACTGGGATGGAAACTGACTTTATATTAAATGGATATAAATTTTCCGACAAAAAACCTATAAAAAGAGAATTTGATATACAAAAATATATTAAAAATTAATTAAAAAATTAATCTTTATAATTTTCAGCTATTTTTTCTAACTTCTTATACCATTCAAATCCTAATAATTTTATTAAAGGCTGTTTTGCTGTTTGGTATATTTTTGTACCTTGTTTTCTACCTTTTTTTACTGCATCTTTACATTCTTCTATTTCTTCATAATATAAGTATATTTTTTTTCTAAAAAAAGACACTCGTATTGGAAATAACCAACAAGAAATAGGTTTACGGAAATTAGTTTTATTTTCTAAAAATTCTTTTTCTATTGTACAAAGTGCAATATCTTTGTCATAATATACAAATACACAATCTCGTTTATTTATACAAGTTGTAGTATATTTTCCATTAGTATTTTTACTTGTTCCATATTCATTTATCCAATCAATCGATTTTTTTGATAAGTTGTGTTTTACTAGATCAACTTGTGCATCTAAAAGAAATACTTCATCATCTTCAAGTGGTGCGCCAAACTCTCCTGGAAAAGTACAACATTGACCTTTACATTTATTGATATCACACAAAAAATAATTTGTTAATATTGCTTCATCTATAAAAATTCCATCTATTTCTATCATATTGTTTGCATATTTTTGTTTGGAAATAATAAATTATTTAATATTTTTATATCTTTTTCTTTCAAAATATGATATATTTCAGAATTATATTTATCTATAAATGATGGGTCCAAAATAAAACAAGAATAAAAAAATTGACTTGCTATTTTATATTTTTTATTTATAGAATATGTAATAGCAGTTAAATATAGCATATTTAACATTAAAGGGTGTTTATTTAATATATCAAAACTATAATTTAAAGTATTATCATAATCTTTTTTATTATAACTTAATTCAATTAGATTATTTAATTTATTTATTGTTTTATTTGATGGCGTTGTTGTATTAGCTAACTTTTTCTTAAAGAAATTTATATTATTACAATATATATTTTTAATCTTAATAGCTATACTTTTGTCGTTTGGATAGATTTGTATTGTTTTAAAATAATATTTTAGTGCCGTTATTTTTTTGTTTAAAGATTCATAACACAATCCAATACCATAATAAGCTAAAAAAATATAATATTTATGCGTATTATTTTTTTTATTTAGTTTTTTTATAAGAATCAAGAAGTTATTTATTGCATCAGTAAATTTTTTTTGTTTCATTAAAATTGTTGATATACATATAAGTGCCCTTAAATTATTAGGTGATAGTTTTAATAATTTATTAAAATAATATAAACTATTTCTATAATCTTTAATTTTTAAGTACAATTCTGATATATCTATTATAGCTAGTAAAAAATTATTGTCAATAGCTATTGAATTTTCTAAACTTGCTATTGCTTCTTTATACTTATGCTGCAATAACTGTATATTTGCTATTAAATACCATAGGTTTTTATCATAAGGCGTATTATTTACTAATTTATTATAGATATCTATTGCATTATTATATTGATTTAATTGAACATAACAAGCTGCTATATCTATATAAATTCTTTTTTGATTGATTATATTATCTTCAGTGTTTTTGATTATTTCTAAATATAAATTATAATATTTTATTGCTTCTTCAAGATTATCAGTGTTTCTATAAAAAACAGCTAATAAGTAAATTGTTTCTTCATTTATAGGATCTAATTCTAAAGCATATTGTGCTAGTTCTATTGCATTATTAGGATTGCCTAATTGTTCTATAGCTAATGCACGATTTAGTAGTGCTTCTATATTTTTAGGGTCTTGTGTTAATATTTTATTTGTTAAAATTATAACGTCGTTAAAACGAGATAAAATAGATAATATTGTACAACGTGTATTTAAGGCTTCAATTGAGTTTGGACTATAATCACACCATAATTCACAAAAATCTAAAGCGTCATCGTATTGTTCAATGTTTATACAATATTCTACTAATTCTTGGGTTGTTTCTAAAGATGGGAGTTCTTTTTTATAATTATATATTAAGTTATTTTTACTGTATTTACTATTGGAATATTTATATATATTACAATGTATTATTGCTTTTTTATATTTTTTTATATATTCTTCTATTTCTTTTTTAGGTAATTTTTCCCAAAAATTATCGTCTTCATTCATATTAAAATTCATTTTTTGTATTTACAAAAGTAATGATATTATATAATAATTCAAAATTAAATTCTTTTATAATAATCAAAAAATAAAAACATCTAAAAAATAGTGGAAAAGAGATGTCATTACATATCTTTTCCACTATTTTTATTTAATTTCTTATTTGAAATTAAAATCATTAAATTTATAAAGTAAATTATAAAGCTTTTTTGATTTTTGCTCTTATATACTCAACATTCATTTTAGAAATGAAACGTGCTGGTATTTGTTTTGGACAAATAGCTTCGCATTCATAATAGTTTCTACAAGCTCCAAAGCCATTTTCTTCCATAGCATTAACCATTGCTAATGCACGTCTTTTACGTTCTACTTGTCCTTGTGGCAAATGAACGAATTGAACTATTTTTGCCGCAGTAAATAACATAGCAGCCCCATTTGGACAAGAAGCTACACAAGCGCCACAACCAATGCAAGATGCTGCATCCATTGCTATATCAGCATTTTCTTTTGAAATAGGAATTGCGTTAGCATCTTGTGCACTACCTGTATTTATAGAAACATAACCTCCGGCTTGAATAATCCTATCTAAAGCTGTTCGGTCAGTTACTAAGTCTTTTAAAACTGGGAAAGCACGTGCTCTAAATGGTTCTATATATATTTCTTCGCCATCTTTAAATTTACGCATATGTAATTGACAAGTTGTTGCTGCAGCTACGTGGCCATGAGGAATACCATTAATTGCAAGCGAACAAGCACCGCAAATGCCTTCGCGACAATCATGATCAAAAGCAATAGGTTCTTTACCTTCTTTTAATAAATCCTCATTTAACTCGTCAAGCATTTCCAAAAAAGACATATCTTCACTTACATTATCACGAATATAAGTTTCCATTAAACCTCTTTCGGTACTATTTTTTTGTCTCCAAATATGAAGTGTTAATTTCATTATTTATAACTCCTAACTGCTAGTTCAACATTTTCAAATTCTAATTGTTCAATTCCTCGTTCTGGTTTGTTTTCATATCCTTTATATTTCCAAATAGCAACGTGAGCAAATTTTTCATCATTACGTTTTGCCTCATTATCTTCAGTTTGATATTCTTCTCTAAAATGACATCCACAAGATTCTTCACGTTCTAAGGCATCCCAAACTAATAATTCTGCAAATTCTAAGTAATCAGCAACACGGCAAGCTCTTTCAAGTGCTAAGTTAATATTTGTTTTTTCACCTACTATATTAAGATTTTCCCAAAATTCTTCTCTTATTTGTGGTATCTTTTCTAAAGTTTCTTTTAAACCCTTTTCATTACGTCCCATACCACAATTATTCCACATTAAATTTCCAAGTTCTTTATGGAATTGAGTTGGTGTTTTTCTACCTTTTATATTCATTAATTTGTCAATTTTATCATTAACATCTTGTTCTGCTTTTTTAAATTCTGGATGTTCAGTATCAACTTTTTCAAGTTTATGTGTAGCAAAATAATCTCCTATTGTATAAGGAATAATAAAGTATCCATCTGCCAAACCTTGCATAAGTGCACTTGCACCTAATCTATTAGCACCATGATCAGAGAAATTCGCTTCCCCAAGAACATGTAAACCTGGTATTGTACTCATTAAATTATAATCTACCCACAAACCACCCATTGTATAGTGAGAAGCAGGATATATTTTCATTGGAGTTACATAAGGATCATCTCCCGTGATACGTTCGTACATTTCAAATAGGTTACCGTATCTATCTGTAACTACATCTTTTCCTAATCTTTCAATAGCATCTGCAAAATCAAGATAAACACCACGTCCAGTAGCACTAACACCTCTACCTTCATCACAAACTTGTTTTGCAGCTCTAGAAGATATATCACGAGGTGATAAATTACCATAACTTGGATATTTTCTTTCTAAATAATAATCACGTTCGTCTTCAGGAATATCAGTTGGTTTTCTAGTGTCGTTTTGCTTTTTAGGAACCCAAATTCTACCATCGTTTCGTAAAGATTCAGACATCAACGTTAATTTTGATTGATGATCGCCACTTTGTGGAATTGCAGTTGGATGTATTTGAGTAAAACAAGGATTTGCAAAATAAGCTCCTTTCTTATAAGCTCTAAAAGCAGCAGTTACATTACATGCAATAGCATTTGTTGACAAATAAAATATATTTCCATATCCACCTGTCGCTAGACATACCGCATCACCCCAATGAGATTCTACTTTTCCTGTAACTAGATCTCTTGTTACAACACCTCTACAATATCCATCAATTACTACTATATCTTGAACTTCTATTCTTGTATGTAATTTTACTTTATTAAGATGCACTTGTCGCATCAATGCTTGATAAGCTCCTAATAAAAGTTGTTGTCCCGTTTGTCCTCTTGCATAGAATGTTCTAGAAACTTGCGCGCCTCCAAAAGAACGATTAGCTAACATTCCACCATATTCACGAGCGAAAGGAATTCCTTGTGCTACGCATTGATCAATAATGTTTAAACTTACCTGAGCTAATCTATAAACATTTGCTTCACGTGCTCTAAAATCACCTCCTTTTATTGTATCATAAAATAGTCTCCAAACGCTATCCCCATCATTTTGATAACTTTTTGCAGCATTTATACCACCCTGTGCAGCAATACTATGAGCTCTTCGTGCAGAGTCATTAAAAGTAAATGCTTCAACTTGATAACCTAAATCAGCAAAAGAAGCAGCTGCCGAGGCACCTGCAAGACCTGTACCAACTACTAATATTTTAAACTTTCTTTTATTGGCAGCATTGACAAGTTTCATTTCAAATTTATGTTTATCCCATTTATCTTGTAATGGACCTGACGGAATTTTACTTTCTAATTTTATCATATTAACAACAGCCTCCTGCTGCCAAACCGAGCATTACGGTAATTGGCAATGTAATGAATAAAAGTACAAGTACTATTGACAGAATAACACTTAATTTACGTAAAAAGGGGGATAATTTAGGCCCCTGAATCCCTATTGTTTGAAAAGCACTTTGAATTGCATGATTTAAATGAAAACCAACAAGAGCTACAAAAATAATATAAGATATAGCTACAAAAGGGTTATTAAACTCAGAAGAAACCATTGTATGAACATCATGACGTTCTTTTACTACAGTGGATATACTGTTTGTTTTAGAACAATCTTTTTTAGAGTCATTACAACAAGTTCCACAAGTACAAGCTTTTTCACAAGTACAAG
>CAYYIP010000014.1:37270-41656 GCA_964472015.1 uncultured Hyphomicrobiales bacterium
TTTTTAGAGTCATTACAACAAGTTCCACAAGTACAAGCTTTTTCACAAGTACAAGTTTTTTTACAAGTACAAGTTTTTTCGTTTGTTACAACTGCAAAATCGCCTGTTGAAACAATTTCATAATTATCATAACCATTTTCAAAACTTATATCTCCAGTTGTGAAATGTAATAAATGATATGTAAGACCAACTACTATTAACAATCCAGTCCAAAGCATTGTACGTGCAGTCAGTTTTACAGTTAAATAATTTTTTACTTGGTATTTTATTGGTTTTGCTGCATTATTATACAATCTTAAATAAACTGCAGAAATAATGTGAAGTACAACACAAACGATTAAACTAATACGTAAAATCCAAAGTAATTCTTTATTACTTTGTAAGAGTTCTGCATACGAGTTATAAGCATTTGTGCCAAGTAAAAACTGTAAATTACCCAAAGCGTGACCAAACAAAAAACCTATAAGGATTATGCCGGTAATTGCCATAACAACTTTAGCAACAATCGTAGTTTTTAGGTAGTTTTGCAAGTAAAACCTCCATATAAATAATTGTTTTAATTATATAAAATTTTGTAAAAATATTAATTCCAATTTACGAAAAAATTGAACAATATACAAATAATAATAATAAACACTATTTTTTTATTTATCATTTTTTTTGAATACTTAACAATAATATGATTATTGACAACTTTGTTTGTAAATTGATAACTACAAAATAATCTTTTTGTTGAAAAAAATAATATTTTAATAAAAATATCTTTATTATTTAACAAATAAAAAGTAAATTTACATTTTATAAATAAAAAAATATTAATTTAATTATAAAAAAAAATAATTTATTTCGTATTTGTTATTTTTTTTATTAAATTTGTTTTTATAAAAATTGGATAAATAATAATATTAGAAGTTCATAACTAAATATTTTTATAAATAACTAAATAATCTGTATAAAATAAGTGTTTTTTATTTAAAGTTAAATTAAAAGATATAAAATTATATTATATATTTTATTATTAGTTATTAATGATAAGGGTCTTTTAATTTTTATGTTATTTGTGTTTGTTTTAAGATAATTAAATTAGTAATTGTTGTTATTTAATTTTTTAATAGGATTTTAATAGGATTTTTTATACATATATTATATTTTTTTAGGAGATACTACAATGGTAGCTAAGTCTAGTAAGACTGTAAAAGAAGTAAAAATCAGTTCACAGCATTATATTATAATGTTGCTAATGATTGTTGTATTATTTTTGTTGTTTCAGTTTTCAATTATTCCTAATGTAATGAGTGCTTTTGTTAGGTCACTTTTTGCACCTTATGGAGAGCAATTAACAAAGATTGGATATGTTCAATTTAGTGATGGAATTTATGCATCCATTTCTAAGGACAATGAAAATAAATCATACAAAAATACAGAAGTTAATGCAGAAATTATTAATGGTGAATATGTTTTCGATTTTTCTTTTAAAGAAAGAGTTAAGGAAAAACATGGTTATGTTAAAGGGAGCAATGAATTTTATTGTAAATGTCCAAAGCTTGGGGAAATGCCTATTATTATTGAACCGTGGGTTGCTCTTTGGTTGTTATCACTCGTAGCTTCAATAGTTATAGCTTTAATAGTTTCAAGTATTATGCCGACTAATATTGGGTATTGGTCAGCTTTAATTTTTAATACTATTACAGGTACAAAAATTAAACTGCGTTTACAAACAGGTTTATCAGATGATATTATTGATTTACTTGTTATGCCTGATGAACAACTAAGAGGGCTTGATATAAATGATGTACGTTCAAAATTCCGTATCCTTTGGGAACGTACGACTAACGATGATTTAGGTGCTTCTTTTAATTATATTAAATTCGATGATGTATTCGATAATGATACAGATGTGTTACATTTTAGAAATATAATTCTTTATAAGAGAATAAAAGAGTTTTATTCTGAGTTTTTATTAGTTGAGATAGAAGATACTAAAAAAGGTATCTTATGGTCTGCTAATCATTTACGTATAATGAAAGGAATTAGATTATATATGTCACATCATTTCTGTGAAAAATATTCAAATGCAGTAACAGGTATGGCTTATGCTGGTGCAGGTTTTCTTATTGTTTCAGTAGGTATACGTGGTTTGAAATTTATCCCTGCTGATAAACCTTCATTTATTTTACTTGCTATCGTTCTTGAATTTTCTATGCTTATGCTTATGGCAATTACTCTTATTTATACTGAAAGTGAAGAACGTATGGATAAGATTATGAAGAAAATGGAAGATGCTAATAGAAGTTCTTTGGAGGCACAACGTGCTCAACAGTCAGATATTCATATGCTTACAAATGCTCTTGTTGGACAAACTGCTGAGATTATTAAAAATAGAGTAGAAAAAGCAATTGAAGAATATATGACTAGCGGTAATGAAGTAGAAAGGAAAATTGGTGAAGCTATTGCAGATAAGGTACTTATTGGATTAAAAGATATTAGTAGTGATAAGAAAAATAATAATTAATTAATTTTAATAGAAAAATAATTAATAATGATAAAAAAACTGACAATTTTTAATTGTCAGTTTTTTTTATTTATTTTTAATACTTTATATTTATTATGACTCTCTAATTTCTATTTTTAATACTCTTTTAGTGTGTTTATCAACTTTAAATTTATCATTAATACGTTTTTTACAGACCCAAATAATTTCATTATTTAAATTTTGTATAATTAATGTATTTGGTTTTTCTAAAATAGATACTTTTTCATTACTTAAAAAGTCATTAACTTTCATTTTATTTGACATACCTAAAGGTATAAATTCATCACCCGGTTCTAATGTTCTAATTGTTAACATAGAGGATATCTTATCAAAATCAAAATATTCTATATTTGGATTTTTTATATATTCTATTTCTAATAAATGTACTTCTTTCAGTATAAAAGTTAAATTTCCTATTGATACTGTTCCTATTTTATCTATATTTTGATTTATTTTTGTAATTGTTATTTTACGTGCTATAGTTATCACTTGTCTATCACGGATTGCAAAAATGTTTTTGGAAATTTCACAAATTGCACCTGTATTACTATTACTTAATTTTAATATTCTATCAATTATATTCATAGATTGTGGTAATAATCTAAAATATTTAGATAATATAACTTGTAAGATTTCACCACGAATAAATTCATCAAAAGTTTTAAATAATGATAGTTTAATAGAAACTCTATCGCTTGAAATATCTACTAATACTGTAGATATATGAGTTCTCACATAATCATGTATTATTCTATCAACAGAATTAATTAATTTAGAGGCACGATTTATTATATCTACTATTGCTGGGGTATAATCTTTTTTTAATTTTGGTATTAAATCATTTCTTATTTTATTACGTGTATATTTATCTAATGAATTGCTTTCGTCTTCTCGCCATTTAAGTTTTCGTTTTGTTGCATATTCAATAATTTTTTGTTTTTTAAAAGAGATAAATGGTCTACATAGTATTACATTTTTTATAAACTGTCTACGTGCAGGAATACCACTTAATCCAGTTAAACCAGCTCCCCTAAATAAGTTTAGTAAAAATGTTTCTGCCGAATCGTCAGCGGTATGTGCAGTAACTAAAAAATCAGCATTTATTTGTCTTGCAATACGTTCAAAAAAGAAATAACGCAAAAATCTTGCTGCTTCTTCTATACTTACACTATTTTTTTCTGCATATTGTTGTACTTTACCATTTTGCCAATAATATGGAATATTATAGGAAGCTGATAATTCTCTTACAAATTTTTCATCTTCATCAGATGATATACCACGTAGTTTATGATTATAATGAGCTACATATATTGAAAAACTATATTTGTTTGCTAAATTAGCCATTACATCAAGTAATGCAACAGAGTCAACACCACCACTAACACAGATAAGAACTTTTGAACCACTTTCTAATAACATTTCATTTAAAATAAATTTTTCTATTTCACGATAAAAATTTTTGTAAAATGCATCTTTATGTTCAAGTTGAGTTAATAGTTTTTTTTGATTTAATGGTATAGTATCTATTTCTTTTTTTTCTATTTTTTGCTGTTTATTTATAACTTTTGATAAATCAACAAATGGAATTGGTTTTATTTTAGGAATAAATATGTCCATTTGTTGTTTTTTTTCTTCTTTATTATTTATTAGTACAACTTCGTTAGTTTTTACACTAATTATATTTTCCTGTTCCTTTTTTTGTTCAGTTTTTTCTTTTTCTATAATTTCCTTTTTTTCGGTTTCCTTTTTTTCAGTTCCTTTTTTAGTTTTCTTTTTTTTCTTTGTATCTTTTTTTTCCGTTTCTTTCTGTTGTTTTTTTTCTTCTTCTACTTTATTTATAGGTACAACTTCAT
>CAYYIP010000014.1:41756-52669 GCA_964472015.1 uncultured Hyphomicrobiales bacterium
TTTACACTAATTATATTTTCCTGTTCCTTTTTTTGTTCAGTTTTTTCTTTTTCTACGATTTCCTTTTTTTCGGTTTGTTTTTTTGTTTTCTTTTTTTTCTTTGTATCTTTTTTTTCTGTTTCTTTCTGTTGTTTTTTTTCTTCTTCTACTTTATTTATAGGTACAACTTCATTACTTTTTACACTAATTATATTTTCCTGTTCCTTTTTTTGTTCAGTTTTTTCTTTTTCTACGATTTCCTTTTTTTCGGTTTGTTTTTTTGTTTTCTTTTTTTTCTTTGTATCTTTTTTTTCTGTTTCTTTCTGTTGTTTTTTTTCTTCTTCTACTTTATTTATAGGTACAACTTCATTACTTTTTATACTAATTATATTTTCCTGTTCCTTTTTTTGTTCAGTTTTTTCTTTCTCTATTATTTCTTTTTTATTATCTGTATTCATATTGTTTTCTTTCGTTTCTACTTCATTGTTCTTTGCTTTATCATTTATTAATACATTAATACCAATATTATTATTTTGATTTTTTTCATTATAATTATTGGTATTTTCGTTTTTCTTCTTTTTTCTATTTGTTAATTTTTTTGTATTTAATTTGTTGTTATCCATTTTACAATATTATTATTTATATGGTTGTTTTATATATTGATTAGCTTCTAAATGAGAAGTGTTATAATTTTTCATTCTTAAAACTTTTTCATATTGTTCTATTGCTAATTTTCTTTTTTGTTGTAGGTCATATATTTTTCCAATATTTAGATTTGTCATAACCATAAAACTGGACGGTCCATCTTTATCTACCTTTCTACTTCCTTCGTCACATTTATAGTAATACTTTAATGCTTGGTCATAATTTTTATTACGTTGTAATGCCATTCCTATATAATACATTGCCTCTCTTGCAGTTGAATTATTATATCCAAATTTTTTATTTATACAATTTATTAATATTTCTCGCCATACTGTTTCAAATTTATTCCAATGTCCCATTTTTACTAGAGTTCTTGCGTAATATTTCATAAAGTAAGGATTATTTGGATATTTTTCTATTAATTCCGTTAATATATTCAAACTTTCATCTGGTTTATTTTCAAAAGAGTAATATAATTGCATTAAAACAACTTTTGCTTCAACAGTTATATATCTAGCATATTTAGCAGCTGCTTTTAGTTGTAATTCGCCTATAAGTTTATCTCCTTTTGGTAGCATAAGAATCATAGGTTTTACAACCGGATATTTTTCAGGTATTGCAGCGGCAAAATAATTATAAATTCCTGTTCCTAACATTATATCATGGTTATTCGGAGCTATTTTTAAGCATTTTTTCAAAAGATCAAAAGCTTCGTTCCCATCTCGTACAGCTTTTATCCAACTTTCATCATCGACAAAAAATCTTCCTCTATATCCTATTGCTCCGGCCTTAAAAAATAGAGCATTAATATCTACAGGATTTTCGCTAAGAATATCTTCACATTTTGATAAAGTATTATCTATATTTTTTAAAAAACTTTGTCTATATATTTTTTTATTAACAGGATCAATTAGAATTTTCCACCAATCTATCATAGCTTCTAAAAAGTATCCTGCAGGATGATCTGAATATTCTTGCTGTAATTGTTTTGAGTAATTTTTTGCCTTTTGAAACTCAAGATTATAAATGTGGTCCATACTTTCTAAAACTAAGCTATCAGCTATTTTATCTAAAATACTCCATTGTGCTTTAATTTGAATGGGACTACTTGTTATAATTAAAAATAAGAAACAATAAAATAAAATTTTTAATTGCATAATTTATATATTTAATATATTTATAATCTATTTTACAAAAATGAATTTACCAAATTTTGGTTCTATCCAAAATTCTGCATTAACTGTTAAAATATAATAGTATGTTCCTGGAGGTATTAAATTACCTTTTTCATCTTTCATATCCCATAATATTAAATTATTACGTAGAGTTAGATCAGAAGTAATAGTTTTAACTTTGTCTCCAGATAAATTATATATATCTATGTTACATTTTGCATTATTATTTGCAATAAAGTAAAATGAAAAATTCATATTTTCATTATTGCTTACAGGATTAGGATTTGTTTTTAAATCATTTACATATCCATTTAATGATATAAGTAACAAATATTTTGTTGTATCTCTATTTCCGCTACCATCTACAGATGTAAATATAAATAAATTTTCTTTATCAGTTAACTTTTGAGGAATTATTTTTAAGTCTGCCTTTATATCGTTTCCAGTTTCATATACATTACTTTGATAAAATTTTGTATTAAATTTATCTTGATAAATTCCATTTATTCTTACAACTAATGGTTCTGTTGCAGTTACTGATAGATTAGAATTATCAAATAATCTTACTTCAATAACAGGTTCATCTGTTATATAATCTTTATTTAATATAATATCATTATCAATTTTTATTTCCATTGTTGGCGGAATAGTATCTTCATATACAATTATAGGTGCTATTTCTAAGTAATTATTAAAATTATAAAGTTCATTATTGTTATCAGCTTTATCTATCGTTATTTTTAGTAAATTACTTGCATCAAAAAATTCCGTATCAAATCTATTTAATATTTGTATGTTGTTATCGGGTACTATTTCAGGGATTTCTGTTTCTATATTATTAATAGCAGACGATTGCAGTCCTATAAATGATAAATCAACAAGAGATTTAGTAGATGTACTTCGTAATGATATATTAGATATATCTAATATTAAGTCTGCAGAATCAGCGCGCAAAATAGAAGTTGGTTCTATATGAGTATTTTTATTATGTGTTAATTCAGCAGATGGAATATAATTTAATAATATCGAATTTATATAGTGTTTATATAATATATTATTACGTTTTGATATAAATTTTACTTTTATATATGGATAATCATTTGCATCTATATTAGATAAATCTATACTTCCTATTGTATCTTTTTTTAATAGAATTATTTCTTCTTTTTCTTTATTAATTCCAACAACTTCTATATTACTTATAACATCATTTGAGCTAAAATCACCATTTATTTGAAGTTCTTTCCATTTTTTTGCAGGTCCTATATTTAGAGTTTGACATTTGCCTTCTTCAGTATAAAAAGTTAAATTTCCTTCTAACTTAGCTGTATCTGATAATATATGTTTTTCTATAATACTGTCTTTATCAGCGTTTTTCCATCCAATCATTGCAAAGGCTGACCATTCAGATACATCGTCTATATATTTAGAACCAAAAGAATTTAATAATTTTTTTAATGAGTCTAGTTGTTTTTTAGAGAAAGCATTAAATGAGCGATCAGAAGTTGCTATTATTAAGTATTCATTTGTTTTTACACTATCTTGCAAAAGGTTTAATAGATCTATTACGTGTTCAGTATTATTATATGTATCAAATAAATAGTACTTACCAACAGGATTAATTCCTGTTTTTGGTACTATAACTATATTAAAACCTCTATTTGAAGCTGTACCATCAACATATATACTATCACCAAGCCAAATTCTGCAATATCTTTGAGCTTTATCTTTTGTATAGGCTTTTATTGTATAATTAATTTTTTTATCTAACAAAGTAATACTTGCACTACTATCTGTTTCTGTTTCAGGAGTTATCATCATATTTTCTAATGTCAAAGATGCTAATTCAGAACTATGTTTTAGTGCAAATGTTGTATTATTATCAATAAGTGAAGAATAAGTATTAAATGGAATATATAAAAGTCCACTTTGATTTTCTGTATTTTTATCAATTAATTGAGAAGCTAATATATAATTTTTATTGTTTTCTAATGTTAAATCGGGTGTCCAGTCAACGTAATTTTCATATTCATTTATTTCATCTATTGAAGAACTTTTTATAATTAAAGTATCTTGATTGTTCACTTTTAATATTTGAAATTCATATAAATAACTACTTTGTTCATTAAATAATTGATTAATTTGTCTAAATTTCAAATTATTTGTTTTCATATTCCAGTAAGCTAATGGTTCAACTGGTAATAATCCTAATTTATATACATAAAATTTACTATTTATTATATTATTATCTTTGCGAGTTTCATATACATCGTTATTTGCGTCGACTTCTATTGTAAAATAATGATATCCTGGTTTATTTTTTATAGGGAGTGTGAATTTTATTTCTTCTTTTTTACAAAACTCATTAAAACTTATAATATATTCTTTTTCTTCTTCCTCGTATATATGTGTTAATTTTATTTTAAATGGGGTAGAATTTATTATTCCGGCATTATATAAAATAGCTGTTATATTTACACTTGAATCGGTTTCTTTTATAAAATTATTGTTTGTATTTTCAACGGTAACATTGATATTATTATTTGTTATAAATAGGTCGGGGATTGTATCTATATTGATATTAATTAGTGGGTCGCCTAATATTGAGAAACAATAATTTATTGAAGTTGTAAATTCCCCTATGTTAGGCATTTTATTTTTTGATTTATATACTAATTCTCCAATATTTCTTATATTTTCATTTAATAATAGGTCAAAAAAATTGTCAAATAAAATGAAATTAGAATTAACTTCACCTACTGTTGTTGAACCTAATACACAGATAAATCCTTTATCTTTTGATAATAAATATTCTTCATTACGACATTTTATAAAAGATGGTTCTGCAAAAGCACCTGAATTACAAGATAGAGTTGCTAATGTTCCATATTTATCTTTATTATTTAAATTTTGGGCTTGCCATCCATCCATATCAAATACTTCAGGTGAAGCATGTCCATTGAATAATGTTAATATTTGTCCAGAATTTATAGCAGAAATAATTTCATTTTTTTGAGTTTCACCTGATGGTATAAAATCTGTTTTTGTTATTCTAAAAGTATCCGCACATATAGGATAATTTACTATTAGATCACCGAAATAATAAGAATCATTTTTTGATTTTTTTTGTTCTTCTGCTGTAAGTCCACCATTTAAAAATAAAACATTTTTATGCCATGATAAAGGCATTGTATTTTCGTAACTTTTAATTTTTTCTAAATAATTTAATAATTCGATATCTGAACTAGCAGGGATTCGTCCTACAATTATTTCTGCATTTGTTGTTTTATTATCTTTAAGTAAACCATACCAATAATCTGAAATAGGAATACCATAAGATGGGATGTAATCAGTTGCAATAGAAGTTGGATTATTTTTATTCGGATCTCTACTAGCATCGCCTATTAATAAAGCATATTTTACTTTTGGTTCTTTCCATGAATTATATGCAAATTTTAAAAAGTCTTTAATAGCAAACGGTGTTTTTATTCCGTACGAGAATTCTTTGTATATATCGTCAATATTCACTAATTCTATACGATAACCTTGATTTCTTCTATATTCTGCTAATTGATTTGCAGCATTGTAAAATTGAGGATGTGTAATAATAATCATATCAGCACCGTTATTATTTATTGTTTGCAATGCTGTTTTATGAGTTTGTAATACTTTGGCGTTTTCTATATTAAGACTATCAGAAATATGTAATGTATAATTAAAATTTGGATTTGCTGGTAATTTATAATTTATTGAATAAGCGTTTGCATTTTCATCTTCAAAAATTACTTCAGCAGATATAAAATTATAATTTCCTGTATATGCAAGTCCATTTTGTTCTGTAAATTCTTTTATAGTTGTAATATCATTAAATTTAAATATACATATATAATTTTCACCAGGTTTTATATTTTTTATTTTAGTAGCACCATTATTTAATAACCAAGTACGTAAATATAATGGAATATCCATTTCTCCATTATATGCTATTACAATAATTGTACCATCAGTAATACCTGGTAATAAATTTTCTATTTCTTTCCCCATTTGTTTTGAAGATTGAAATTCAGAAAAATTACTATTTGGACGTAAAATACCTATGTGAAAACCTGGATAATTATAGGTATGTGTTTCATCATTTATCATTAATGAAATGAACGGAGTAGCACCATTATTTACATTTGCATTTATTTTTGTAATTCCATATCCATTTTTAAATAATATAAAATTTGATGTTGTATCTATTAATACTATATTTTTTGATAAAAACCCAGATATTTCTATTTCACGATTGTTTGGGTTTTCATCTATTTCAAAAACTGCTTGTGAGTTAAATGCACGTGGTTTTCCATATCCTATGATTTCATAAAAATCTATTCCTAATTCCGTATTAAAAGTGTCAGCTGTTGAATTTAATATAGATAATTGATTAATTCCCGAAAATAAATTAAAATTTTTTAATGGGAGAATTATTTGTTTATTATCAAATAAAGAATCAAAATTATAAGAATATACGGTATCTGTATTAAGCATAACTTTTATACAGCGTTTATAACGAGGATCAGGTTTTGGATCGGTAAAAGCAGTTGAAAAATTAGCAATTAAAGAAATATTTTCATTATCATTTAAGTATGTTGGATAGAAAAAATTTGATTGGAATAGACTAGATTTTAATGTATTTTTTGCTTTTCCACCTGGATAATCATTTAATATTTGCCAATACCATTTTTCAAATCTATCAGCTTCTATATTTAAAACGTCATATCCAAAATAGTAATCAATATCTTTTTCTATATGATAATTATATTTAACTTTTTCTATATGATCTGTTATATTATTGCTTTCTTCTAATAAAACTATTCTATTAGGTTGTTTATTTATATCATAATATAAAAAGAAAACAGCTTCATTAGTATAATGATTAAAATATGTAGAATCGCCCGAAACTCTATGTCCATAAAAATATATTTCTGCATTTTTATTTATATTATCATCACCTTTATAATAAAAAGGATAGTCATTGCCTTTATAGATAATATGCAATCCATCTTGTGTCTTACCATTTAATTCAGGTGCTATTTTTAATAGTTGTTCTAATTCTATTTTAGCAATTCCATCCTTTGTAGTTATAATTTTATAATAATTTATATCCATATTATACCAATTTGCTTTTATTTGAAAATATGGAATAAATGTAATTATTAATATAAAAAAGAATGTTATATATATATTTATGTTATTTTTTTTTGACATATTTTTATAAATCTATATTATATTTTTTTTAAATCTATATTATATTTTTAAGCTAAATGTTTACTTAGTATATTACTAAAAATATTTAATATTGTTTAGAATTTTATAGAAAAACCTAATCCAAAATTTTCTTTTATTTGTAATCTTGGAGCAACTCCTGCTTCTGTTTTTACGCCATCTACTACTTTATATTGTGGTATAGGAGTTTGATAATCATATATTAAATGTAAAAATAAGTTTGCTGATATATAATGATTTATTTTCATCATAACTGTATTTTCAAAATTTACGATAATTTTGTCTCTATCTCGTTTTGATTCTGCAGTATAATTATTAAATAATTCTAATTTAGATTTTAAGTTTACATTTTTTAATATTTCATAGTCCAAATTTGCTAATAAGTAAGCACCAAAATTTATTGTATGTTTTTCGCCTGGTTTAATAATATTTCCTAAGGTATCATAAACGGCAGGTTTAACACCAAATGCACCTGCATTAGCAAGTTTTTCATCTAAGACCATTATATGTTTTCCAGTTACTGGAGATACATATAAGGATAAAAATGGGAATGGTTTATAGTCCACACCTATTGATAATATAGTATAAGCAGGTGATAGCAATGTTGATACTATAACTGAATCATTAGGATAATTATAACCATTTGAGAATTGAGAATTAAAGTTTAATAAAGCAGAATAATAAAGATTTTTTATTGCTTTATAACCATATTTAGAGTTCATATTTATTTTATCTTCTGCCTTACGAGTTCCAAATTCAGTTGTGTACATTAATCCATATCCTAAATCTAAAGTAGTTTTCCATATATGACTAGTATCATCAGAACGATAATCTACCTCATAGTTAAAATTTCCTATAGCTGCAAACGAATCTTCACCTCCTTTTGCCCAATTAGAAAAATAATGTTGGTTGAATGTAATACCTATAAATCCTTTAGTTTGCCATTTATTTGCTAATTTTTCAGCTTGAGTTTTAAGTTTATTAAGTTCGCTTGCACTTGCTTTTGCTTCTTGTTGTAATTCTTGTGCATTTAAAATAAGACTATTAAAAAATATTGATATTAATAGTATAACTTTTAATAATGTTTTATTTTTCATATTGTTTATAGTTATTATTATATATTACAATTTATAATGTTATGATTATGATTTATAATGCTTAATTTATTTATATAATTATTTATTATTTTCCGTTTGTTTTATTTGTTTAAAAATAAATTCTTCATATGCTGTTTCTAATGTATTTATTACTTTATTTATACTATCTTCTATAACTATATTAAATTTTTGTATTTCATCCATTATATTATCTTGGATCTGTTGCATATCATCTGTTGTTTTTGTTTCTATGATTTTTTTTATATCTTTTGTTGATTTTTTTAATAAAGGTTTAGTTTTATTGTTTATATTAGTACGAAATTTTTCTATTCTATTCTGTAATGTAGTAATAATTTTTTCTAATATTAAATTTATTGTAATTTGTAAATATTTAGTTCGACTATCAAGAAGGAATTTTATTTCATTAGCCATATTTTGATTTATATTACTTGCGTATGGTAAAATATACAGTTTTGTTTCTTCTATAATTTTACATATTTTTTCTATATCAAATGTTCCTAATTGTATATCTGTTAAATTACTAATTCTATCTGCTAGTTTAATTAATTTTGCTTCTTTAGAACCATTTATCATAATTCTTTGTAAATATTGTGGTTTTGTTTCAAAATTAGAGTTTATTGATAGTTCTTCAACTAATTCTACTACTCTATAACCATCTATATCAAAATTTTTTATTATTTCAGGGAAATAACATTCGGGGGCATCTTCTTTTAAATCATGCAACATTGCTGATTTTAAAATTACCGAATCTATAATTTTATGGTCTATTAATATACCTACAGTAGCCCAGACGTGTCTAAATTGATTACCACCTACGCGGCGAGATTTACCTATAAGAGCTGTTGCAGCTTGTAAATAAGGTGCTAAAATAATTTGAGACAAAACATCTTTTTGAAAATTTTCCATATTGATTTTTTATTTTGTTTTATTTTGTTTTATTTTGTTTTATTTTATAATACAAAAATAACATATTTTAATTTAATAATAATAATTTAAGTTGTCTAATTTAATTTTTTTTTTGTAATTTAGAATTTAGTTTATTTACATTTTTTTTATTATAGGTATATATTTATATGTTTACAATTTTAGTTACTGGTGGTGCGGGTTTTATAGGTAGTAATTTTATAGAATTTATATTGCAAAATGTACCTGATGTTTTTATAATTAATTTGGATAATTTAACATATGCAGGTAACTTAAAGAATTTAGATTTTACTGATGAATATAAAAATTATAAATTTTTTAAGGGAAATATTAATAATGAAGAGCTTGTAATATATATATTAGAAAAGTATTCACCTAATACTATTATAAATTTTGCTGCTGAATCTCATGTAGATAGATCTATAGAAAATCCGGACACTTTTATAAAAACAAATATTAATGGAACTGCAAATTTACTAAATTGTGCAAAAAATATTTGGGATAAAACTGGATATGGTGATAAATTATTTTTACAAATTTCAACTGATGAAGTATATGGCACTTTAACACTTGAAAATCTAGAATTAAAATTTAAGGAAACTAGTTTAATTAATCCTCACAGTCCATATGCGGCATCAAAGGCTAGTGCTGATTTATTAGTGCAATCTTATTTTGATACTTATAAATTTCCAACATTAATTACAAGATGTTCTAATAATTTTGGACCAAAACAATTCCCTGAAAAATTAATACCAGTCGTTATTACACGTGCTTTTAATAATTTAAGTATTCCGGTTTATGGAGATGGATTAAATGTTAGAGATTGGATATACGTAGAAGAACATTGTAGAGCTATTTATAATGTATGTATGAGTGGAAAAAGGGGAGAAGTATTTAATATAGGGGCTAATAATGAGATTAGTAATATAGAATTAGTAAAAAATATTTTAGATATAATGGATAAACCTCATTCTTTAATAGAATTTGTTAAAGATAGACCAGGCCATGATAGACGATATTCTGTTGATACAACTAAAATTGAAAAAGAATTAGGATTTATAGCTAAAAATGATTTTTTAGAAAAATTAGAAAGAACAGTAAAGTGGTATTTAAATAAATATATTTATGATAAATAACTTATTGCTGTGATTTAAGTATCATCAATTTATATATGTTATATAAAATATAACATATATAGTATTGTATTGCAAAGATAACTTGCTTGTATTTATAATGTTAAGAGGTTTTACATATAGTTGTTGGTTATGTGTTTATGTTGTTTTTTTATTGGTAGTTAGTATATTTATTTAATAAGTTTTATCACATATTCTTTGTAACATATTAATTATAAAACAGATACTTGTTTTTTTTATAAAGTGATTGGTATTTAATTTAATAAGTTAATTGCTTTTATTAAATTTAATTATAATTAAAATATAATATTTTTTATTTGAAATGCTGTCTAATGTTCTTGTTAATAAATATATTGTAAAGTATTATTTGAAATGAGGTTTATTTAATAGTTTAATTAATAATTTAATTAATAATTCATACTTTTAATAATTAAAATTAAAAATAAAAGAGAAATAAAAAAGACGACTTAATTTATTAAGTCGTCTAAGAAATTATACCATGCCTAAAAACTTTTAATAGCATTTTTATATATTAAATACTATAAAGATTCCATTTTCAAAATTACAAAAAAAATCATAAATAAAAAAATATAATTTTTACTTAGAAATTGATTTTAGATAAATCTTGCATTATTTTAGAAGTTTCTAATAAAGATTTTATAATATTTTGA
>CAYYIP010000015.1:0-52262 GCA_964472015.1 uncultured Hyphomicrobiales bacterium
GGTATAGCTTGGATACAACCAAAAAATCAATCATTCACAACTAAAGAAGCAAGTTTAGGAGGAATGTTAAGTATTAGAGGTTCCTACTTAATAGGTCATTGCTTACCTTATATTGAGTTAGAGGGAAAATCAAAAGGTTGGGTTATGGGAAATGTATTTTTAGAGGACAATATAAGTATAAGATGTGGTGTAAATTTGAAAATAAAATAAAATAAAAAAGCCTTATTAATAATTTAAGAAAAATAGTATTTTTGTAATTATAAATAATCTCACGCTAACTGCAAAAATTTAATAATTAGTAAAGCATAGAGCTTTAGACTACCTGAAAAATTACGAAAACGTGATATTTTATTTGGAGAGTAAGTGGTTATTTCTATTTTGAAAACAAACACTAAACATAATACTATTGAAGAAAAAATTATCCTTGATTTCGATAAAGAAATAAAACAATTACAAGAAACAAGTACAACAAAAGAATAACGAATGGAACGAAAAAAAATATTTGGAATACAGCCAAACGCCTTTTTTGCGGGACTAACAAGTTTTTTCACTGACACATCTACCAAAATGGTATATAGTGTTATGCCTCTTTTTTTATTATCAATAGGAGCTTCCAAAACTACCATTTCATTAATTGAAGGAATTGCAGAAAGCACCGCTTCTTTATTAAAGGCTATTTCGGGATATTGGAGTGATAAAATTGGTAAGAACAAGCCATTTATGATTATTGGATATGGGATCACTGCAATTATAACCCCTTTATATGCATTAGCAAGAATACCTATTCAGATTTTATTTTTTCGGTTCTTTGAGCGCATTGGGAAGGGATTAAGAACTGCACCACGAGACAGTCTCATAAGTAGCTCAATCAAAAAAAATGAAGCTGGTAAAACTTTTGGGTTCCAGAAAACAATGGATAATAGCGGAGCTATTCTCGGTCCTTTAATTGCCTTCTTATTATTATCTATTTTTCCGATAAAATATTCTTACATATTTTTATTAGCAACCATTCCTGCAATTCTTGGTGTATTGACGATTGTTTTTTTTATAAAAGAGGCAAACGCCGAAAAAAAACAGACCAATAATAAGATTTCGCCAAAATATTTACCTAAGAAATTTTATTTCTTTCTTATCATAATTTTTGTCTTTACTCTTGGTAATTCATCAGATGCACTGTTATTAGTAAAAACCAGCGAAACAGGTATTGATAAATCGTATATTCCTTTTGTATATATGATATTTAATACAGTATCTGTATTATTTGCCATACCTATTGGAAAATTATCGGATAAAATTGGTCGTGAAAAATTGATTATTATAGGATTTTTAGTTTATGCGATTGTATATTTTCTTTTCGGCAGATTTAATAGTATAAATGTTTTTATTTTCTTATTTATGTTGTATGGATTTTACAGTGCATTGACTGATGGTAGCCAAAAAGCAATGATTTCTGATATTGTTAGTAAAGATTTGAAAGGAACAGGATTTGGTATTTATCATGCTGTGCTTGGAATTACTTTATTGCCTGCAAGTTTAATTGCGGGACTGCTTTATGATAGGGTCAATTCAAACGCACCTTTTTATTTCGGCTCTACAATGGCATTAATCGCTACTATTCTAATGATAATATTTACTGTTGTGGATAAGAGAAAACAAAAACTAACTTATATATAACAAATAACGTGTCGAAAAAAATAAAACGATAAAAAACAGGTAAAAACATTCAATTAACAACCAATGACCTACAATTCCGACAAACATCATCGCCGTAGCATTCGCATAAAGGGATACGATTATTCGCAAGATGGATTGTATTATATTACCGTTTGCGCACAAAATCGTATATGTTTATTTGGTAAAATAGACAATGGAAAAATGATTTTGAATGATGTGGGGAAGATGCTTGAGAATGAATGGTTAAAATTGGCGGAACGATTTAAAAATATCGTTTTGCATGAATACGTTGTGATGCCAAATCATTGTCATGCCATTTTAGAAATCGTAGGGGCGTCCCTTGTGGTCGCCCCAAACAACGGAAACACACAAATAATAGGGCAACCACAAGGGATTGCCCCAACAATTGGCGATATTATCGGAGCATTTAAATCCATTACAACGATGGAATATATTCGTGGTGTGAAAAACGGCATTTGGCAGCCATTTAATAAAAAATTATGGCAACGAAATTATTGGGATTATTGGGAGCACATCATACGTAACGAAAAATCATATATTCAGATTTCGGAATATATAATAAATAATCCTGAAAATTGGAAGAATGATACCTTAAAAACGGATTATTAATTTATACATAAACAAAACAATTAATCTATGAATAAAGTAAACAAATTAGAAGCACTAAGAAACAGTAAATGGCTCTACCCTATTGTTATTGCACTCTGTTTTATGCCATTTATTTCGCCAGCCTTAGCACTATTTATCGGCTTAGTATTTTCCTTAATTGGCATTAAAAATGACAGCTTACACAAATACACATCAAAAATTTTGCAAGCATCTATTGTTTTAATGGGATTTGGAATGAGTTTGAGCGATGTAATTGCATCCTCGAAAACAGGATTTATAGAAACTATCATTTCTGTAACTGTTGTGATGTTTTTAGGTATAGCTCTTGGAAAGCTCTTGAAAGTAGATAAAAATACTTCGTTACTTATTGCTTCGGGTACTGCAATTTGCGGTGGAAGTGCCATTGCTGCCGTTGCACCTATTATTAACAGCAAAAGCTATCAAACATCATTCGCTCTTATTGTAATTTTTGTGTTAAATGCTATTGCTCTTTTCATTTTCCCAGTTTTAGGACACAACTTAGGACTTAGTCAAGAGGCCTTCGGCAATTGGGCAGCCATAGCTATTCATGATACCAGCTCAGTTGTAGGTGCCGGTGCAATTTACGGTGAAAAAGCTTTGCAAGTTGCTACCACAGTAAAACTTATTCGTGCATTATGGATTATCCCGTTATCGCTGATAATAGCTTTTGTAAACAAATCAGACGACAAAAAATCAATTAAATTTCCCTGGTTTATCCTGCTTTTCGTCTTAGCTATTATTTTCGCAAACCTATTCCCTACTATGCAAAGCAGTTACGACCATTTCAGTTGGCTCGGCAGACGTGGTATGGTTATAGCTCTATTCCTTATCGGCTCTAATATAACTATTAGTGAAATCAAAAAATCAGGTCCTCGTAGTTTTGTTCTTGGCATTACGTTGTGGATAATAATTTCCATTGCTTCGCTCTTTTTCTTAACAATCTAGGTTTTTTGAAAAGATATATTGAAGTAGTAAAAAATAAAAAACTTTTGATAGATTGTAGGATAATAGTATATTTGCAATTGTAATTACACACCAACTCTGGTAATTGTCTTAACTATGATTTTTAAGTTTAAAAAGATTTTTATGATATTATGATTAAAATCATACAATAAATAAAATAAATGGAAAATAAAAATATACAATCAGGGCAATCAAATGACTCACAGTTTAGACGATTATAACCGTATTGAAACAAGCTGAAATGATTGCAAATGAATTTATAAATAAATAATCAATACAAGATAAAATTTTAATGAATACTAACAATTTAAACATATAATCAATGGAAAGAAAAAAAGCACTTGAGCTATTAAAAAAGTATAATAAAGAGAAATTTCATATTCAACACGCCTTAACAGTTGAACAAGTTATGAAATGGTATGCCCAAGAGTTAGGTTACGATGCTAACTATTGGGGAATAGTTGGTTTATTACACGACCTTGACTTTGAAATGTATCCACAAGAACATTGTATTAAGGTAGCAGAAATCCTAAAATCAGAGAATTATAGCGAAGATTTAATTCGTGCAATTTGTTCTCATGGATACAATGTAATGGTGGATATTAGACCAGAACATCAAATGGAAAAAATTCTATATGCTATAGATGAATTAACAGGTTTAATTGGTGCTGCTGCAATAATGCGACCTTCAAAAAGCGTTTCCGATATGGAACTAAGTAGTTTAAAGAAAAAATTTAAGAGTAAAGCATTTGCGGCAGGTTGTTCTCGTGAAATTATTATAAATGGTGCAGAAATGTTAAATTGGGACATAGACACATTGTTAAGTAAAACATTAGAAGCAATGAAAGCAACAGAAAATATCGTGTCTGAGCAATTGAATAGTATGGACTTATAATTTTTCTTAATATTTTTTGCTTATGCGCAAAACCTTGACAGTAAAAAATAACCTAACTAAGGAGAAAAATGGCAATTCCGACTAGTTGAACAAAAGAAAAAGCAACAATAAGAATTGACACGGAAAAGTGTACTGGTGTTTGCAGACAATGTGTAGAGGTTTGTAAGGATTTCAGCTTTTGCCTTGAAAATAATAAGTAAGAATCAGCGAGACCTCTGTATTTTGATGCATTGGCTGCGGACAATGTATGGCTATTTGTCCGACGGGTGCACTTGAGATATCTGGAAGAGAATTATCCAAAGATGATCTGTTTGATTTGCCACCTGAAAAGTATGCTAACAAAGAAGGATTGTTTGTTATTTTTGGATACCCTTCTGTGAAATACAAAAAAGGAATCAAAAGAACGTTTGCATCTACCACAATTATGAAATAAAGCACGAATGCACAATTAAAGTAAAAATTGTCTTAACTATGATTTTTAAGATTCTTATGATAAATATAATTTAAATATCATCACAACCACAACAATCAAATGAATCATAGTTGAGACATAATATTCAACTTATAATTAGAAAAAACAACAAGTATAAATTTTATTATTAGATCAGTAAATTTCTGTAAAAAATAGTATATTTGCAATTATAAATAAGCATTAAATATTCAAACCAATATCTAAACAAAATATACAACGCAAATGATAACAAAAGATAATTTTAAAAATGTACTTGAAAAACTTGGTTTTATCGAAAACAAAAACGTTTTTTCTAAATCATTCGGTTCACTAACTGAATGTGTGATGGCGGTAAATTGTAACAAAGAGGAATTGATTTATCCGGCAGGCGTGATAATTAACGATAGAACAATCTGCAATTTTAATAATTCCGAAAACTTTGTTGTATTTGAATGCGTACATCGGCTTTTGGAAAAAGGCTACCGACCCGAACACATTGAGTTAGAAAAACGCTGGAACCTTGGACATGAAAGCAAGAGTGGCAAAGCAGATATTTGCGTTTATGATATAGACAGGCAGAATATGCTTTTTATAATTGAGTGCAAAACTTATGGAAAAGAGTACGATAAGGCCCTGAAAATACTTAAAGAAGACGGTGGACAACTTTTTTCGTACTGGCAACAGGAACGCAGCACTAAATGGATTTCGCTTTATTCTTCGGATTGGAAATATGATGACATTATTTACAAAAATGACATTATCTGTTGTATAGACGATGCCAATATTGTTAAAATGGAAGAGAAAGATAAGACTGTTTTACTCTATAAAAAAGCAAATACAGTGCCTGAATATTTTGAAACTTGGACGGAAACTTATGGACAAAAAATGTGGCAGGGTTTGCTGTTTGGTGAAGATACGCAAGCATATCAAATTGGTGTTCGTCCATTGCGTAAAAGAGACTTAAAAGATTTCGACCCCGAAGATAAAATTGTCAACCGTTTTGAGGAAATTTTAAGACACAACAACGTCAGCGATAAAGAAAACGCTTTTAATCGCTTAGTAGCTTTATTTATTTGCAAACTCGTTGACGAAATTAAAAAACAAGATGATGATATAGTAGAGTTTCAATACCGACAAGGTCCTGACACTTATGAGACACTTCAAGACCGCTTGCAAAGACTTCATACCGAAGGAATGGAAGAGTTTATGGGCGAAAAAATATTTTATGTGTCAAACGATTATGCCGAAAACTTATTTAAAAACTACACAAGCCATAAGCGAGAGAAAGCTATTGAAGACCTAAAAAATACTATTCGCATTCTCAAATTCTATTCAAACAACGATTTTTCTTTCAAAGATGTTCATAACGAAGAATTGTTTTTTCAGAATGGGAAAATATTGGTGGAAGTAGTACAGCTATTTGAAAATCATAGAATTGTATATCCATCTAAACATCAATTTTTGGGCGATTTGTTCGAACAGCTTTTAAACAAAGGCTTTAAACAGAGCGAAGGGCAGTTTTTTACACCTACGCCAATTACTCGATTTATATGGGATAGCCTTCCTTTAAACGAAATTCCCAAAGTAATTGATTTCGCCTGTGGTTCTGGGCATTTTCTAACCGAAGCGGTGGAAAGCATCAACAGCCGTTTGAAAACAGACGAGAACAACACTTGGGTAGAAAAACATATTTTTGGCATTGAAAAAGATTACCGATTGGCACGGGTTTCAAAGATTTCGCTCTTTATGAATGGTGCAGGCGGCGGTAACATTATTTTTGGCGACGGACTTGAAAACATAAGCGAAAAGCAAATTGAAAACGGTGCTTTCGATGTGTTGGTTGCCAATCCGCCTTACAGCGTTTCGGCTTTCAAATCGCACCTTAAACTGAAAAACAATAATTTTGAACTCTTAAGCCGAATTTCAAACGATGGTAGCGAAATAGAAACGCTTTTTGTGGAACGAATTGCCCAACTGCTCAAAGCCAAAGGCATAGCGGCGGTGGTGCTGCCCTCGTCCATTTTGAGCAACGACAGCAATAGCTATGTGGGAGCAAGGGAAATATTGCTGAAAAACTTTATGCTGCACTCGGTGGTGCAATTCGGTAGCAAGACTTTCGGGGCAACGGGAACCAATACCGTAGTGCTGTTTCTTGAAAAATACAACGAGCCGCCCAAAGTGTGGACGATGAAACAGGACAGTGCCGACGCCATTATTCAATCGGAAGACGTTGCAGGCTGGGAAGATGACGAAATTCTTACGGCTTATCTTAAAAAGATTGGCGTAACAAGTGAAGATTACCGTAAATTTACCGATGAAAGCGTTTCGCCCGACGGTTTTGCTCATTGCGAATATCTGAAAATGTATGCCGATGAATTTCTGAAACTGACGAAAACCGTAAACTTGCAAAATTCCAACGCATTCAAAAGACTTACTGCAAGCGAGCAAGCAGAAAAGTTGAAGCAGGAGTTTTACCGATACGCCAAAGAGATAGAAGTAGAAAAGCTGCTTTACTTTGCCCTCACCTACAAGCAGACCGTGCTGATTGTTACCGCTCCAAGCGACAATGCCGAGCAAAAACGCTTTTTAGGCTACGATTGGAGCAACCGCAAGGGAGCAGAGGGTATACAGATAACCCAAGCCGGAGGAATGCTTTATAACGACAGCGACCGCAACGCCTCCGACACAATAGCTGCTGCTGTCCGCAGCAATTTTACCCAAACGGCGATGCCCGATTTAGGCGAAAAACAGAAGTACTGCACGCTTGCAAATTTGAGCGACATGATTGATTTTTCGCGAACGGATTTCAATAAAGCCATAAAACTGACACCCGATAAAAAGATTGAAATAAAGAGTAAGTTTCCGTTGGTGAAGTTGGGAGAGATAATCACTATTATACGAGGTGTTACATTTGATAAAAAATATCAGGAACATATTGAAACAAAAAATATTGTTCTTACGGCTGATAACATTACTCTCGATGGACATTTTGAAATAACAAAAAAGATATTTGTATCTGAAAGCGTTTCATTTGATAAAGAAAAGTTATTAAAAAAAGATGATTGCTTTATGTGTTTTTCAAGCGGTAGTAAGCAGCATGTTGGGAAAATTGCTTTTATTACTGAAAATCAACCGTATTATGCAGGTGGCTTTATGGGAATCTTAAGGGTCTCTAATAAGAATTTGCTTCCTAAATTTTTATATGAAACACTAAATAATGAAATAATGCGAGATGTCGTTCGCTCAAATAGCAGTGGAACAAATATTCAGAATTTATCTAACAAAATTACAGAATTTAAGATTCCACTCCCCCCTCTTGATATCCAACATCAAATTGTTTCCGAATGCGAAAAAGTAGATGAGGAGTATAATACAAGCCGAATGAGTATAGAGGAATATAGAAAGAAAATAGCGCAAGTGTTTGAAAAACTTAAAGTTATAATCAAAAACGGGGGAGGGAGAATGTTGAAAATCAGTCAATTAACAATTGATGTCATTGGAAATATTACAAAAATACCAAAAGAACAAATTATGTCTGAAGGTAGATTTCCTGTAATTTCTCAGGAAGCTGGTAGTATTATTGCTGGTTACACTAATAACAAATTCCCAATTACAGATTTGCCTATAATTGTATTTGGTGACCATTCATGTACATTTAAATATATTGATTTTGCATTTGTTAGAGGAGCAGATGGAACTCAACTTATTAAAGTTGATACAAATATAGCAAATGCAAAATTTGTATACGAATATCTGTGTACAATTCAAATTCCCAATAATGGTAAATATGAAAGGCATTATAAGTATTTGAAAGATTTGTTAATACCAGTCCCGCCGCTTGACGAACAGGAGCGAATTGTTAAAGAAGTAGAAGGCTATGAAGCGGAAATAGCCAAAGCCAAGGCAGTAATGGCAGGCTGTGCAGAAAGGAAAAAGGCGATATTGGAAAAGTGGTTGGGATAGAAATGTGTAAATTTAGAAATGTTTAATTTAAAAAATAATACGAAATAGTTATGGCTGGAAAAGATCTTCACGACAAACCATTTGATGAGGCAACTTTAACAAAACTCATGATATTTGAGGATTATGCAAAAGAGTGGCTTCCTACTTTAATAATGGGAAGATACAAAGAGTTATGGATTTTTGATTTTTTTGCAGGACCAGGTTGTGATACAAATGGAGTTGCAGGTAGTCCAATACGTGTTTTACAGCAAGTTAAAAATCAAATAGAAAATGTATCTCGAAAGCAAACAAAAGTTAATTTGTGTTTTAATGAACTTGACAAAACTAAATTCAACAAGCTTCAGGAATGTTGCGAAACATATATTAAAAACAACTGTGAACTTAGTAGTACTCAAATTAATATTGAATATCACAACAAAGATTTTGAAGTTTTATTTGATGAAAAAATTTCAACTATAAAAAAACTACCTTCTCTTGTTTATATAGATCAAAATGGTATTAAATACTTGTCTGATAAATATTTTTTAGAATTAGCTAATACAAACACGACAGACTTTCTATATTATGTAGCATCATCATATTTACTTAGATTTGGAAAAACTGCAGGATTTCAAAAAAACATCAATATAGATGTCGAAAAAGCCAAAAAAGACCCTTATAAGTACATACATAAAAACATTTTAGAGCAACTTGAAATTCGTTTACCTAAGGAGTCAAAACTTTCTTTATACCCATTCACAATAAAAAAAGGAACTAATATTTACGGAATAATTTTTGGTGCTACACATATTCGTGCAGTAGATAAATTTTTGAAAACTGCATGGAAAAATAACAAGTTGAATGGAGAGGCGAATTTTGACATTAACAATGATGAAGAAAAATCTTTGTATGATAAAGATCTTTTCGGTAAACCTATATATAACAAAAAAGAAGAATTTTCAATGAAACTACGAAACTTGATTTTAACTGGTGAAATAAACAATAATAAACAAGCATACGATTTTACATTAAAAAAAGGACATATTGACAAACATGCATCAGATGTAATATCGCAAATGAAAAAAGAGAAACTGATAACATATGAGGGGAAAAAACCGTTAGTTAATTATGAACAAGTATACCAAAACAAGCGTATTATTAATTTTGAAATCCTGAATATAAAACAATGAAAACAACTAAAATAGAATGGACGGATAAAACATGGAATCCAATAACTGGCTGTACAAAGTTTTCAGCAGGCTGTCAATATTGTTATGCGGAAATTATGGCACGTCGATTAAAAGCTATGGGACAAAACAAATATAAAAACGGTTTTGATCTTACTTTGCATGAAGAAAAACTGCTAGAACCTTTGTTGTGGAAAAAACCTCATACAATTTTTGTATGTTCAATGAGTGATTTATTTCATAATGATGTTCCTTTTAAGTTTATTGATAAAGTTATGAATATAATTAAACAAACACCTCAACATAGATACCAAATTCTTACTAAAAGAACTGAAAGAATGAATGACTATTTTAGCAGTCGAGAAACTCCTAATAATGCTTGGTTAGGAGCTACTGTGGAAAACAAAGCATCAAAAAATAGAATAGATATGCTTAAAAACCTTGATGCTCCTATTCGTTTTTTGTCTTGTGAACCGCTTTTAGAAGATTTAGGAAAACTTGAATTAGAGCATATTGATTGGGTTATTGTAGGAGGAGAAAGCGGAGTAAGTGCGCGACCAATGCTTTCAGAATGGGTTCTTTCAATAAAGGAACAATGTGAGAAACAAAAAACCGCATTCTTTTTTAAACAATGGGGTACTTGGGGCAGCGATGGCGTAAAACGAAATAAACATTTAAACGGCAAAAAAATAAACGGAAAGATATATCAAGAAATGCCAGTTTAATTATCATCGTTGGCAACCAGCAAAGGAGGACAAGGCGAATACGAGCGACAAAAAAACAGCAAACTATTACAATACTAATTAAACAATAAATTATGTTATTAATATTTGACATTGGCAACACAAATGTTAAAGTTGCCTTATTTGAAGCAGATACATTATTGCAGCAATGGCGTCTCACTACCGATGCCAATCGCACCGGCGACGAATATTTTGCGATTATTACTACTTTATTCAAAGATTACAACTTGGATATTAAAAAGATAGACAACGTTGTAGTAAGTTCGGTAGTACCTCAGCTTATAGGAGCTTTTATAATTGTAACACGACGTTTTTTAAACAAAGAACCGCTTATAATAGGTCCTGATATTTATCACAAATTGCCGGTAACTATCCCCCCTACTGCCGTGTATGAAATAGGTACAGATTTGCTTTGCGATGCGGTACAAGCATGGGAAACTTATCATAAAGCGTGTATTGTAGTAGATTTCGGAACTGCACTCTCTTTTGTAGCTATAGGCAACAACGCTAATATTTTGGGAATAACTATAGCACCAGGCATTAGGACAGCTCTTAAATCATTGTTTAGTAATACTGCACAACTGTCGTCAGTACCGCTAGAAATTCCATCATCAAGTTTGGGTATTAATACAACAATGTGTATTCAAAGCGGTATAATGTTTGGTTATAAGGGATTAACTGAAGGTATCATAAATCAGATGAAAACAGATATGCAAAGACAGGAAAATATCAAGCCCGAAAGTATTATTACCATAGCCACAGGCGGTCTCAATAGTGTCTTAACACCTATAACAATGATATTTGACAAGTTTGATAAGATGCTCACCCTTAACGGATTATATACTATAGCAAAATATGCATTAAAATAAAGGCAATAATTGTCTTAAATATGATTGTTGAGACTTTTATGATGAGAGTATTATTTAACTTATAAATCTTTCTTAGAGTATGCTTGTTTTTAAGTCTTACTCTGTCTTCACTAGTGTAATCGCCAGTTCCTTTAAGACATATCCATTTTTTTCCTTATTCTTACCTATTGATTTTTTTCGTAAAAAATGTTTATGCACAATAATAACTAAATCTTTTATTCCTAAGTCAATACCTATATTTTATTTATAGAAAATATAATTAAAATAAAAATAATCAAAAAAATTATTATATTTGTAATATAATTAAATTATAAAATTATTAAAATAAATTATATATAAATAATGGCAGTTTTACCTATTTATAATTGTTTTCATCCTGTGATGACTAAAAAAACTACACCCGTACAAGAAATTGACGATTCTATAAAAGAATTAATCAATAATATGTTTGATACTATGTATAATACTAAACGAGGTGTTGGTTTATCTGCAAACCAAGTTGGCAGTAATTTATCTATTGTTGTTATAGATGTTAGTGAAATAAGAGGGTTTGAAACAGAATTACCTTTTATAATGATAAATCCTGTTATTTTAGAATATTCACAAGAAACTGAAATACAAGAAGAAGGATGTTTAAGTATTCCTATACTCTATGATGAAGTTGAACGCTCAGTAAGTATAAAAATAAGATATCAAGATATATTAGGAAAAGAAATAGAAAGAACTACAACGGGATTCCTTGCAAGAGTAATGCAACATGAAGTTGACCATCTAAATGGTTTAAATTTCTATAATAGGTTATCAACTTTAAGAAAAAATATATCTTCTAATAAAATGAAAAAATTAAAAAAAGGAATATATGAAGTTGATTACGATATGATCGATGCAGATAATACAAAACATAATGCTTAATATTTTTTAATATATTTTTAGTATACTAATTCAGTATACTATATAATATTAATGTAAATGCTAATATATGAAAAAAATATTTTTATCATCTTTTATAAAAACACAATTTATAATGATATTAGTTTTATATAATGCTTATTCAATTAATGCTAATATAAATAGTATAAATAACAATAATCCAATTTTTGAAATTGATAAGTTATATATAAAATTTAAACCTAATACAGAATTCACTAATCAATGGTTATCAAATAAAATTAATACTATTGAAGAGCTAAAAAATTCATTAGGTGAACATAAAATACGTCCTTATGTACGTTCTGAACTATTAACTGCATTTCAACGTAAAATAATAGATACAATACAAGATGAACAACTAAAATCTTATATACATAATTCTTTAACCAATTTAGGCTTATGTGGAATTTTAGAAATAAACTCTGACCTCCCATTAGAATTATTTGAAACTGCTTTATCAAATTTATCATTTATAGAATTTGTAGAGCGAGTTCCTATCAATTATTTTTCAACAGAAATACAAGATGAATTATCAGAACAACAATATAACATCTCTTTAACTAAGGCAAAAGAAGCCTGGGAATTATTAAAGCCGTCTCGACCTATTATAGTAGCAATAGTAGATACAGGAATTGATACAGCCCATCCTGATTTACACGATAACATTTGGAAAAATTCTGGGGAAACTGGGTTTGATTCTTATGGTAATCCTAAAGAATCTAATGGTATAGATGATGACAATAATGGTTTTATAGACGACTTTTACGGTTGGGATTTTTTCTATGACGATAATACTGCAACAAATGGAATAGCTCATGGTACACATGTAGCAGGAATTGTTGGTGCAATTCATAATACTATTGGTATTGCTGGTTTAGCAAAAAATGTGAAATTAATGAGTATAAAAATTGGAGCTGATAATTTAAGTTCCTATGCAGTTATAAATGGTGGTGAAGCAATAATATATGCAGCTATGCTTGGTGCTGATATAATAAATTGCTCTTGGGGTGGTTATAAATCAAGTTATGCTGAAAATGAAGCTTTTAAGTTAGTATCAAAATTAGCAACAATAGTATGTGCGGCAGGCAATGATGGTCAAGAGATAAACATTTACCCTAGTTATGATGATAATGTTTTATCGGTTGTTGCTTTAAATATAGATAAAAAAAGACCAAAATATTCTAATTATGGAGTAAGCTCTGGAATAGCAGCACCGGGACATAAAATAATTTCTACTATCCCCGGGAATGCTTATTCTAATATGTCGGGAACATCTATGGCAACACCAGCAGTTGCGGCAGCAGCAGCAATGGTAAAAAATAATTTCCCTGAATATACATCAGAACAAATTATTGCAAGATTAAAAGCAACTGCTGAAAATATTGAGGTGGAAAATCCTGAATTAGAAAAATTAAAAATTGGAATGGTAGATATATATAATGCGCTAAAATCTGATGATTGTAAATATATTAAAATGGATAATGTTAAAATAAATAATATAAAAACAAATAAATTTTCAAATACAAATATATATGTTAATCCAGAAGAAGAAATTACAATAAAAAGTGATATTAAAAATTTATTAGATAAAGCTTCAGGAGTATACGCAAATATATATGCAGAAAATATTGAATTTGAAAATAATTCTATTTTAATAGGAGATATAGAAGCTAATACTACCCTATTTGATTTTTTTGAAATTAATGGAAAAGTAAAAAATATTAATGAAAATGATATTACAGAAAATATTTATATATATTTTTATGATAATAATAATAAATTTATATCGACTAATATATTAACATTAGGTATTGCCCCATCTTGGAATACTATTAGCCATAATAATATAACTTGTTCATATACAAATAATGGAGAATTTGCATATAAAAACAAATTACCTATTATTACTGAAAACAACGGATTAGGGTTTAGTTATAAAAATTACTATAATTTACTATTCAGTGGTGGTTTAATTATTGCAACAAGCAGTCAAAATGTAATGAGTAATATAATAGGAAAAACAAAAAATAAAAAAGACTCGTCTTTTATAAATATAGATAACAATATAATTACATTTGAAACAGAAGATAAATTGCATCACGCTGAAACTATAAAATATTTAGCTTATAAAAAAGATGATACAACTTTTTCTAATCCTTTTATAGAAATAACGCAAACATTATTTGAAAGTAAAGAACAGTTATTAAATAATATGTTATTTGTTAATTATAAACTAAAAAATATTAGTAATACTGATATAGATACTTTATATCTAGGAATGTATATGGATTGGGATATTGCAGTATGTAATAAAAATAATATTGCAGTAGATGAAAATAAGGTAGTTATTTCATATTATTCGTTAAATGATACTATAACACCTAAAATTACAATGAAATTATTAACAAAACAACAAGTTAATTATTCAAGTATTATTACTTATGACGCTGAAAAAGATAAAGATTATATTTATGAAGGATATTTAGATACTGTTAAATGGAAAAATTTAACTAATAAACTCATAGAACCAGTACCTGCTTTTACAACAGATTCTGATATTGCAATGTTATTGGGAGGAGGAGCTGTAAATATTCCGAAAGATAGTTCAGAAACATTTATATTTGTTATTACAGCTAATGAAAATAAAAATATAGCACTACAACAAATAAATATAGCGGAAGAATTTATAAAAACAATAGACTTGAATAATTTATCTATAAATAATAATGAAGAAAATAAAGATATTGAATTTTATACTAATATAAATGATTACAATATATTAAATTATAGTATAAAGGGAATAAATAAAGGGAAATATAAAATATCTATATTTGATATAAATGCTAATGAATTATATAATAACAATATATATGTATATGAAAATAATATAAACTATGGAAATATAGATATTTCGAAATTATTTTCAGGAACTTATTTTTTAGTAATAGAAAATAAAGATAAATTATATAGAACTAATTTTATTATAACAAGATAATTTTGATTTTTATAGATTTATAAATAAATAAAAATACTAATAAGCATATATGAAAGTAAATTTTTTTGATTTAATAGAACAATATAATACTATAAAAGATACTGTTGAAAACTCTATTTCAGATATATTAAATACACAACGTTTTGTATTAGGAAAATATGTTAATCAACTAGAAACTGAATTAGCAAAAATTTGTAATACTAAATATGCAGTTGCTGTTTCAAGTGGTACAGATGCAATATTATCATCTTTAATGGCATTAGATATAAAACAGGGCGATGAAATAATATTACCAGATTTTACTTTTTTTGCTACTGCTGGAACTATTGCTAGATTAAATGCAATCCCAGTTTTTGTTGATATTGATATAAACACTTATAATATATCACCTATTGAAGTTAGGAAAAAAATAACGTCTAAAACAAAAGCAATAATACCGGTACATTTATATGGTTATTGTGCTAATATGGAAGAACTTAATAAAATATCAAAAGAATTTAATATCCCTATCATTGAAGATGCCTGCCAAGCCATAGGTTCACAATATAAAGATGGACGTAAGGCGGGAAATTTAGGTTTAATGGGATGCTTCTCATTTTATCCAACTAAAAATTTAGGAGGCGGTGGTGATTCCGGTGCGATAACAACAAATGATGATAAACTATACAAAAAGTTAAAAGAAATGCGTAACCATGGGATGGAACCACGATATTATCATAATTTTATTGGTGGTAATTTTAGAATGGATGAACTTCAAGCTGCTATTTTATGTGCAAAAATTCCATTCCTAGAAAAATGGAACAATAAAAGAAGAGAAAATGCTAGATTATACAATAAGTACTTTAAAAAATATAAATTAATAGAAGAAAATTGCAATGAATTTAATAATAAAAATAAAATTATTATTCCGATAGCAAAAAATCAAGAAGAACATAATTTGCATATTTATCATCAATATTGTATAAGAGTAAAAAATAGAAATGAATTAAAAAAATTCCTTGAAAATAATGAGATAGGAACTGATATTTATTATCCAGTACCGTTACATAAACAAGAATGTTTTAAATACTTAAATTATAATGATAATGAATTTAATATAACAAATAAAGTATGTGATGAAATATTAGCACTCCCTGTATATCCAGAATTAAAAGAAGAAAACATAAAATATGTAGTGGAAAAAATTGCAGAGTTTTTTATAAATAATTGAAAAAGATATATAAATAAAATGTTACCTATGGTTTATGAATTAGGATTTTTAAAACAATCATATTTTTAATAATAGTTTACTACCCTAATAATATTTATATAAATTAATTTTATATAAATTAATTTTATATAAATTAAAATAATTTCAATAATATAATATAATAACAGATAAAAAATAAAAACATAACTATTATCAAAACATATAACATAAAAACATTTATTTATATATTTTATAACAAATAACAAATAAATATAAACAACACTTATTAATTATAAATTATAAACTATAAATAATTAATAAATTGTAAATTTAAAATAATATCCAAATAAAATATGTTACAAGATTTTTTTAAAATAGATGAATTATTTTCTGAAGATGAATTAATAATTCGTGATACTGTACATAACTTTACAAATACAGAGATTATCCCTATAATAGGAAACTGTTTTGAAAATAACGAATTTCCTAGACATTTAGTACCTAAATTAGCAGAATTAGGTGTATTAGGTATAGTTACTCCTAGTAAATACGGCGGTTCCGATTTATCTTATTCTCATTATGGTATAGCAATGCAAGAATTAGAACGTGGCGATTCATCTATTCGTTCATTTTGTTCAGTTCAAAACTCATTAGTTATGTATCCTATAAATGAATATGGTACTGATGAACAAAAACATAAATGGTTACCAAAACTCTCTAGTGGTGAAGCTATTGGTTGTTTTGGTTTAACCGAAGCAGATGCCGGTTCTTCACCTAATGAAATGCTAACAACAGCCATAGAAACTGATACAGGTTATTTATTAAATGGTAGTAAAATGTGGATAACTAACGGCTGTATTTCCGATATAGCTATCATTTGGGCAAAATTAAATGATAAAGTTAAAGGCTTTATACTAGAAAAAGATACTCCTGGGTTCAGTACTCGCGAAATTAAACATAAATTTTCTTTAAGAGCCTCTAATACTTCTGAATTAATCTTAAAAAATTGTGAAGTTAAAAAAGAAAATATATTAAATTCTACCGGTATGCGTGCTCCCTTATCCTGTCTAACACGTGCAAGATACGGTATAGCGTGGGGCGTTATAGGTGCAGCAATGGGAATTTATGAATCTACTTTAGATTATACAAAAAATCGTAAACAATTCCAACGTCCAATTGCCGGATTTCAATTAACACAAGATAAACTAGTATGGATGTTAACTGAAATAACAAAAGCACAATTATTAAACTGGCGACTTGGAAACTTAATGAATATAAATGCAGCTACACCCGCTAATATATCTCTTGCAAAACGTAATAATTGTGCGATAGCACTAGAAATAGCAAGATTGGCAAGAGAATTATATGGAGCAAACGGAATTTCAAACGAATATAATATTATAAGACATTCTTTAAATTTAGAATCAGTAAAAACTTATGAGGGAACTCATGAAATACATACTCTTATAATAGGAAAAGAAATAACCGGCGAAAGTGCTTTTAATTAAATATATATTTTTAAATTCTTAAATTATAATTAAAAACTATAATTTGATATTTATATACTTAAAAAATCTATAATAAAATATAATAATAAAATATAAAATTTATATAAAAAATAAAAATATTTATATTTATATTTGTATTGATTATAATACAAATATAAATATTTTTTTATAATATTAATATTTTAGTTTTATTCAATTTTACAAATTAAATTAATATATAAAACATAAGGAGAATTTTATAATGACATTTGTTTTTGTCTTAATAACATTTGCACTAATTGTAGCATTTGCAAGTATCAAATTAGTAAGTCAAGCGTCCGTAAAAATTATCGAACGTTTAGGAAAATTCCACAAAGTAGCAAACTCTGGTTTAAATATAATAGTCCCATTTATAGATAAAGTTCGTGCTACTTTAGATTTACGTGAACAACTTATAGATATAGATCCACAATCTGTTATTACCCGCGATAACGTTACAATGCAGGTAGATTGTGTTATCTATTGGCAAGTAATTGACCCTGTTAAAACCGTATATGAAATATTTAATGTACGTGTAGGTATTCAACAATTAACTATAAGTACTATACGTTCCGTAATCGGTGAAATGGATCTAGATCATACATTATCCAGCCGTGAAATCATTAATAATAAGTTACGTATTTCATTAGATGTTGCTACTGATAAATGGGGCGTAAAAGTAATACGCGTAGAAGTAAGAAATATCATTCCACCAGAAGATATTAGAGTAACAATGGAAAAACAAATGACTGCAGAACGTAATCGTAGAGCTGCAATTCTTACCGCGGAAGGCGAAAAACAATCTGCAATTCTTACCGCAGAAGGGAAAAAACAAGCTGCAATAGTATCGGCAGAAGGAGAAAGAGAAAGAAATATACTTGAAGCAGAAGGTATTGCAAATGCAAAATTAAAAATAGCAGAAGCAGAAGCAAAATCTTTACAAATAGTAACAGAAGCACTAGAAAAAACAAAATCAGATCCCGCTACTTATTTAATAGCTCTAAAATATATTGAAGCACTTAAAAAGATCTCTGATACACCAAATAAAATGGTATTTATGCCGTATGAAGCAACTAGTGTTTTAAGTTCACTAGGAACAATGAAAGAATTATTTAACGAAACAAATAAATAATTAAATATTAACTTTGATATATTTTTATATTAAAATTAGAAAATAAATATAAATTTTTAGTTATTTATTATCTAAACATAATTAATAATTTAATATAAGTCTAATTAATATAAGTCTAATTAATATAAGTCTAATATAATTAATAATCTAATAGCTATAGATCAATGTCTCTAACAAATAATTATTATAAAAAAAATCTTAATTTTATAAATCATAGCTTGATCTTTATTAAATTTATATTTATAAAAATATTATTAATTTTCAGTGGCATAAATTGTTATGCCACTGAATTAAATATTAATGACCATATATTATTTTATAATGTATATCTAGATACCTCTTCCAATCAATACTCAATTATAATAAAATGGACGTCTACACAGGATACAAAAAATATTCGTATAGCAAAAAAACTTAAAACTGATTCAGAATTTGGAAATTATGTAGCATATATACCAAGTTCTACTATAAATGAATGGAAAGATACTAATGTAATTAGCGGCTTAGAATATGAATATTCTATAGAACAATATAAAGATCAATCCTCTGCTTATGCCTTTTTTGTTGCCGGGAAAAATATTCCTTTAATAGAATATCGAGGTCGTTTATTATTATTAATAGATAGCACAATCTATGATTCGCTAATAAATGAAATTGATATACTTACCCAAGATATGCGTGGTGACGGTTGGACCGTCAAAATACGTTTGGTCCCTCGTGCAGAAGAATTTGATAAAGAAAAAGTGGATATTGTAAAAAATATCATATTAGAAGAAC
The DNA here is from genome assembly GCA_964472015.1 of uncultured Hyphomicrobiales bacterium. Classification (GTDB taxonomy): domain Bacteria; phylum Bacteroidota; class Ignavibacteria; order Kapaibacteriales; family UBA2268; genus JAAYTD01. The sequence continues at coordinate 19,925 of CAYYIP010000015.1, forward strand.
TAGATCATCCCGATAGTATACGTACTATCTTTTTATTAGGTCGTGTTCCAGTTCCCTATTCTGGTAATTATGCAACCGATGGCCATATACCTGAACATTGTGGTGCTTGGCCCTGTGATGGTTACTATCAAAGTTTTTCAAAAGAAAATAAATATACCAACCCTCCTAAGTGGATAGATAGTATTGTAAATAATAAAACAGCAGTATCAAAACGCCATTGGAATGTAATTAATGATGGAAAATTTGATAACGATTTATTCCCCTGTAATTTAAGTATAGAATGTGGCCGAGTTGATATGTTTGATTTACCAGAATTTGAAAAAAGTGAAATTGAATTATTAAGACAGTATTTAAATTATAATCACTTATATCGTAATAATTTATTAAATTATCCAAAAAATGCTATAATAAACGATTATTTTAAAATGTACTCAAAATATGAAGTCTTTGCAACAAATGGTTGGATGAATTTTATAAGTTTAGTAGGAAGCGAAAATATAGATACACTAGATTTTAAAACTACATTATTAACTAATAAATATTTATTAAGTTATGGATGTGGACCTGGTACTTATAATAGTTGCTATAATATAGTCTCGTCAGAAGAATTATCTAAAAAAGGTGGATATAATACTATTTTTTCTTTTTTGTTTGGTTCTTGGTTTGGGGACTGGGATGTTACAAATAATTTGATGCGTTCGATGATAGCTGCTACTCCACCAGCATTAACTTGTGCTTGGTCTGCACGACCTTATTGGTATATTCATCAAATAACATTTAATGAAACAATTGGTTATTCCGCACTATTAACTCAAAATAATTCATCTTTTGGAACATATATTTCAAATTCACAACGAGGACATCGAGGAATACATATATCTTTAATAGGTGATCCTACTTTAAGATTAAATAATATCTTGCCAATAGAAAATATATCTTATGAATTAATAATAAATAATATCGATATACCTCCGTCATTAAAATTAAAATGGAATTATAATGATGAAAATATAGAAGGATTTAATGTATATAGAGCAAAAAATATAAACGATAAATTTATAAAAATAAACTCAAATATAGTTAGAGAAAATGAATTTATTGATAATAATATATTAACTGACTCAGCTATATATCAAGTAAGAGTTATAAAAAAAGAAAGTAATAGAAACGGAACATATTTTAATCAAAGTATAGGAAAATTTATAACTGTAAAAACAATACCTTCTGCTAAACCTTTAAATAAATTTTTAAATGCATATATAGCACCTAATCCTAGCCAAGATTATATTAATCTAGTTGTGTCAGGTGAAAAAAATCAAATGTTAAAAATTACAATTAATGACCTATTAGGAAAAAATCATAAAACTATATATAATGATATACTAGAAGAAAATAATTCTATTATTAGATTTAATATAAATTCTATATATGATATAAATAATATATCCGCATCAAATTCTCTATATTATATTAATTTATTCCAAAATAATAATAAAATATCTATCCCGTTTATAATTGTAAAATAATTTTAAATTACATATACTGTAATATGTTTATAATATTTTTGTATTAATATTCGTCTATATTTTATATTTTAATATTGTAACAAAATATAAAAAAATAAAATAAATTTGGAATATGATAATATAATACTAAATAATGGAAGTAAAATATTAAAATAATTATAAAATAAATAAAAAAAATCTTATATTTGTAATTTAAAATATTTTATTAAAATATTTAATTAAATAAATAAAAAATTATACAAAACCAGTTAAATAAAATATATTTTTTATTGCTAATAAAATAAAAAATATTTCTATTAAATATATAAATAAGAGTACCAAATAAATAATTAATAAATTTATTAATTATTAAAAAATTTATTATGAAAAATATTAAATTCTCTAAAGAAACATTTAAAGAATATCTATTAATAGGCTTAGGCTCTGCTATAATGAGTTTGAGTATAGCAATGTTAGTTGATATATTTGTTGTACCAGGTGGTGCTGCAGGTCTATCTATGGCTATATATTACTTAACTGACGGTTTTTTTTCAATAGGTGTATTAAAATGGATAATAAATGTTCCCCTATTTATCTGGGGTTATAAAGTCTTAGGTAATACTTTTGGGCTTCGTACATTTTATGGCTTTTCTACCTGCTCATTTTTTATAGACCTTTTTAGAGGTTCTATCCCCGGCTTAGGTTTTATTAAGATTCAAGATTCTGCATTTATTAAAGATATGGGGCAAAATGACTTTTTATTTTTAATTATTTTTGCTGCTATATTAATGGGTACAGGATTAGGAATAATATTTAAATATAGAGGTACAACTGGCGGTTCTGATATCGGTGCAGCTATTATGCAAAAAAAATTAGGAATTATGCCTGGCCGTTCTATAATGCTAATAGATTTTTTTGTAATAGCCTTTGCTGCAACAGTATTACACTTTAAAGGTATGCCCCTAGAAAAACCTATTTTTTCTTTAGTATTATATGCCTTACTATTATTATTCTTATCAAGTTATATATTAGATATAATAATTGATGGTTTTGACTATGCAAGAATGGTCTTAATTATTTCTGATAAATCAGAAGAAATATCAACCGCTATTATGCATAAACTTACACGCGGTGCAACTGCTCTAAAATCACGTGGAATATATAGAGATATAGATAGAGAAATCATTATGACAGTAGTAACAATTAAAGAAGTTCCAAAAATTAATGAATTAATAAAAGAAATAGATCCTAATGCCTTTATTATAATAAATCCAATATATGAAATTAATGGTTCGGGATTTAAACGTAGAGCATCTTAAAAAAATAATTAAAAAATTAAACTTGAAAAATTAAAATGGAAATAATTGCATCTATATTTTATTTTATAATTGTATTAGGGATACTAGTATTCGTACATGAACTAGGTCACTTCATTATGGCACGTCTAAGCGGAATGCGAGTAGAAACATTCGCGCTTGGGATGGGATATCGTTTATTTGGATGGAATAAAGTAAATGGTTTTACTTTTGGAAAATTAGATGAGAATATTGAACTCGGCGATAATACCGATTATAGAATAGCTGTTTTCCCAATAGGCGGATATTGCGCAATATCAGGTATGGTTGATGAAACGTTAAACAAAAGTGCTATAGCAGAAGCACCCAAACCTTATGAATTTCGTGCAAAAGGACCTTTTAAAAAATCAATAACAATCGTCGGCGGCGTTCTATTTAATATATTATTAGCTATTTTTATATTTGCAATATTAACATATCAAAATGGCGAGACAACTTTAACAACTACTAGTATTAGCTATGTAGCTGATTCTTCAATAGCACAAAAAATAGGATTAAAAGCTGACGATAAAATAAATAGTATCGATGGAATAAAAATAAATTCCTGGAATAACCTATTACAACAATTACCTAATAAACTAGGTGAAAATAGAACTATTAATATAACACGAAATAATAAAGATACAATATTAAATATTAATGGTAAATATTTAATAGATTTAATATCATCTAATCTCCCTCTAGGATTAGAACCCAAAGGAATTCGTACTATAATAATTACAGTACAACCTAAAAGTCTTGCAGAAAATGCGGGATTAAAAGCTGACGACACTATTTTATCAGTAAATAAAACTCCTATTCATTCATATACTGAATTTATTTATATGATGAAAAAACAAAAAAATAAATTAATTAATATAGAATGGAAACATAAGAATGAGATTATTTCTAAGAATATTCAATTAGATAATAATGGTGTTATTGGAGTACAAATATCACAAGCATATACTGGACCAACTAAAAAAATTGATTATAATTTTATACAATCAATAGGAATAGGAACTAAACAAACAATAGAAACTTTTAACTTAATAGTTACTTCTATTTATCAGATAATTATTGGTAATCTTGAATTCAAAAAAGCTATTGGCGGTCCTGTAATGATAGCTCAACAAGCAACTCAATTCGCTGATAGAGGTTTCTGGAGTTTTCTTAGCTTTACTGCAATGCTATCTATATCACTAGCACTAATTAATATATTACCACTTCCCGCACTAGATGGTGGACATCTGGTAATAATTATAGTAGAAGCAGTTATTAAACGAGAAATACCTCTTAAAATAAAACTTGGACTACAACAAATAGGAATGCTAATTTTATTAGGACTTATGGTATATGTTATAATTAATGATATATTAAAATTAATGTAATTTTACATATAATAATAAAATATATTAGCAATTAAAAATAAAAGAGTTAATATAAAAAAACAAGCAGAAACATATATATTTTTAATATAAAGGTTTTTGCTTGTTTTTTATTTTTTCTTTTTTATTGTTTTTTATAATAAATTTGTATTATTTCATATTAAATTTTATTCTAAATCTTTATATTTAAATAAAAAAATATTCATAAATATTTATATTATTTATATAATAAATTATTAATAAAAATAATGAAAAAATTAATACAATATTTAAATCTACAATCTGCACCTGCTTTTGTATTATTATTAATATCAACATTCACTATATTATTAATAAATATATTAAATATAAATATTTATATTACTATATTTATAGCCTTAATAACTCTCATTCTCGGAATAATAACCATAAAAAAAAATAAAACAAAGTCTTTTATATTAATATCAATTAGTATAGGTTTATCTTTTTTTATCAATAATCATACTATATTTAATAATACTCTTCCTAACAAAATTATACCTAGCGAAAATGCTATGGTAGTTGGAAAAATAGAAAAAATCATAAAACAAGATGAATTAAAAACTCGTTATTTAATCTCAGGAAATATAAATACAAAATCTTTGCAACGAATAGAAAATAATAATTTTATATTAAATGTATACGGGAATAAAAAGTTTAATATAGGTGATAAAATCATTAGTAAATGTAATATAAGACTAGCAAGAAATAAAATATTACCTACTGATTTTAATGAAAGACAATATTGTAAAAGTTTAGGTACTAAGTGGATAGCTAATACAAGCAATGAAAATATTATACTTACGGAAAAATCAAATTTTTTATATAGTATAAAAAATTATACATATAATAAAATATTAAATAAAATTAACTCTATTTTTACTCCAACGACCGCTAGTATTAGTGCAGCCCTTATACTAGCTGATCGTAGTAATATGACCACAGAAATAAAAGAAATATTTTCAATAACAGGAATTGCTCATATACTAGCTTTAAGTGGTTTCCATATAGGAATAATAGCAAGTATAATTTATTTGTTATTATCTTTTATTAGCAATAGACCTCTTCTAAAAGTTATTATCTTTACAATATCAATTAGCAGCTTTATATTCTTAGTAGGTGCACCAGAATCAGCAGTACGTGCCGGATTAATGGCAATTTTATTTGTAGTAGGGAAAACTCTTCAACGAAATGCTAACGCCCTAAATATAATTTCAATCGTAATAATAATAACAATTTTAATAAAACCAGATTTTATTTATTCTATTAGTTTCCAATTATCTTCTATTTCGGTATTAAGTATATTTCTATTTTTCCAAATAGTAAAACAATGTTTAGAAACTATCTGCCATAAAAAATCAAAAATAATTAATGCTGTTTCTTTAACAATTTCAGCATCAATAATAAGCGCGCCTGTAGTAGCATATTATTTTGGTTTTTTTTCTATTATATCACCTATTACAAACTTGTTAATTATACCAATTATGTCCTTTGGATTAATTAATATTATAATAACTTTAATATTATCCTTTATTCCTTTTTTAGCTGAAATATATAGCGGTACAGTAGAATTTATATTTACTATTTGTATAAACTTAATTAAATTTATTAGCGAATTCAATTTAATTGCAATTAAAGGGAAAGCAATATTTATCCCAACACTAATTTTATCTATATTCTTAATTTATATATTTACTTCTAAAAAATCAAAACAATTTATATTTAGATTATCTGTAATTATAATATTTTCAATAGAATTACTATTTATATTAAAAAATAATAATTTATATAATTCAAATTATAATACAGAAGTAAAACTATTTGCAAAACCAAATTATTCACTGCTCTCAATCCCTTTAAATTCTAATAATAAAAATAATCTTAATGAATTATTTTTATGTATTTTTGATAGAAAACCAGCTCAATATTATTTTAATGATATTTCATTAAAAGAATTTATACAAGAAAATAATGTTAAATATATAGGAACAACAGGTATTTTTTCTATAGAATTTACAAAAGATATAAAAAATATAATTGAAGAAAAAAATATACAAATAAAAAATTTAGATTTTTATGAACAAAGATTTTTAGAAAAAAAATTTCTAAACGGAAAATATGCAGCACAAATAATAACCAACAAATAATACAAAAAAACAAGATATTTGAATTTCAAGTATCTTGTTTTTGTGTAAAGTAACTATTTATTAAATATAATATGTTAATTCAATTAATAGTTTAATGGTTCTTCTTGGAAATATGCTTTTGGATGTAAGCAAGCTGGACACTTCTCAAGTGCACTAGTACCTTCATGTATATATCCACAATTACGACATTGCCATCTTATTGGTTTTTCTTTTTTAAAAACACTATTATTTTTCATATTTTCTAATAGTCTAAGATATCTTTTTTCGTGTTCTGCTTCAACTTTTGCAATCATTTTAAAAGCAACAGATATTTCATTAAATCCTTCTTCTTTTGCAATTCTAGCAAATTCAGGATATAAATCAGACCATTCTTCTTTTTCTCCATCAGCAGCAGCTTTTAAATTTTCTATAGTTGTACCTTCTTTACCTGCAGGATAAGTAGCAGTAATTTCTACCATTCTTCCTTCAAGAAATCTAAAAAAACGTTTTGCATGTTCTTTTTCTTGTAATGCTGTTTCTTCAAAAATAGCAGCAATTTGTTCATATCCTTCTTTTTTTGCTATTGAAGCAAACATTTCATAACGGGTTCTTGCTTGTGATTCACCCGCAAAAGATTTTAATAAATTTTGTTCAGTTTTAGTATTTTCTAAACTCATTACTTGTATCTCCAATTTTATTGAATAAAAATAATTTAATTGTTATTTTATAATATATTAAATAGTAATAAAGTATATATTGTATAACGAATATAAGATTAATATATTTTAATAAAAATAAATTAATTATTTATTTTTACTTTTTTTCCTTTCATTAGCATCTAAAATAATTTTACGAAGTCTTAAAGATGCTGGTGTTACTTCTAAATATTCATCTTCTGCTAAATATTCCATTGCTTCTTCTAGTGAAAATTTACGTGCAGGAACAATTACTGCTTTATCATCAGCCCCTGCTGCTCTAATATTAGTTAATTGTTTACCTTTTATTACATTTACCCCAATATCTTCTGTTTTGCTATTCTCACCAATAATTTGTCCACAATAAACCATTTCATTAGGTTCAATAAAAAAAGTACCTCTGTCTTGTAATTTATCAATAGAATAAGCAGTTGCCATCCCCGTTTCAACTGCAATAATAGAACCTGTTTTTCTTGATGGAATTTCACCCTTCCAAGGTAGAAATTCTTTGAATCTATGAGTCATTATTGCTTCCCCTTGCGATACTGTAAGTATACTATTACGTAATCCAATAATTCCTCTCGATGGAATATCAAATTCAATTTGTGTTCTATCTCCTTTTGGTTCTATAGAAATTATCTCTGCTTTACGTGCTGAAGCCTGCTCAATTACTTTTCCACACAATTCATTAGGAACTACTATTGTAAGTTGTTCTATTGGTTCACAAACTTCCCCATTAATCTCTTTTATAATTACTCTTGGTTGCCCTACTTGTAATTCATATCCTTCACGTCTCATAGTCTCAATTAAAATTGATAAATGTAATACTCCACGTCCAAAAACCGTAAAAGAATCTGGCGAATCCGTTTGCTGAACACGCATAGCTAAATTTTTTTCCGTTTCTTTATATAAACGTTCCTTTAAATGTCTTGAAGTTACATATTTACCATCTTTTCCAAAAAAAGGTGAATTGTTTATTGTAAACAACATACACATTGTAGGTTCATCAACAGCAACCGGAGGTAATGCTTCTGGATTTTCAAAGTCTGCTATTGTATCGCCAATATCAAAATTTTCAGGCCCTAATATTGCACATATTTCGCCTGCATTTATTTGATATTTTACACGTTCTTTCCCTAACCCTTCAAAAATATAAAGTTCTTTAACTTTACTATAAATAATTTCTTTATTTTTCTTTATTAAAGCAATATTTTGCCCCGCAATAAGTGTTCCTCGACTTAAACGTCCAACAGCAATTCTGCCTACAAAAGATGAGTAATCTACTGATGTTATCATTAATTGGGTATTACCTTCCGGAAATGATGGCGGCAAAAAATACTCTAAAATAGCATCTAATAAATATAAAATATTATCAGTTGGTGTTCGCCAATCTTTAGACATCCAGCCTTGTTTTGAAGAACCATAAACAACCGGATAATCAAGTTGCTCATCACTAGCACCTAGATTATACATTAATTCAAAAACAGCATCATTTGCAGCTTCAGGATCACAATTAGGTTTATCTACTTTGTTTATTACAACAATAGGTTTTAATTTTAATTCTAAAGCTTTTTGAAGTACAAAACGCGTTTGTGGCATAGGCCCCTCAAAAGCATCCACTAATAATAAAACACCATCAGCCATATTTAATACACGCTCAACTTCACCCCCAAAATCTGAGTGACCAGGAGTATCTATTATGTTTATCTTAGTATTTTTATATCTAACTGATACATTTTTTGATAGAATTGTTATTCCACGCTCACGTTCTAAATCATTATTATCTAATATTAAATTGCCTACATCTTGATTTGTCCTAAATAAATTTGTTTGATATAAGATTCTATCTACAAGAGTAGTTTTACCGTGATCAACGTGCGCTATTATAGCAATATTTCTAATTTCCATTGTTTTTTATATTTTATTAATATAATATTTTATATTAAATGTAATTTGTAAATATAAATTTTTAAATTATACTTATTTCTGACTTTTAAAGATTTTAAAAGTAATATTTTTTTATAACTTTATCATTATAAAAATAAAAATAGTTATATTTTTTTTACAGATTATAATTTTTACATTATATCATATTATAAAAAAAAAAGAATAAAATAGTAAATATCATTACTGCTTTTATCCTTTTATATTATATGTTATAAATATATTATTCTTAATATTAAATTATTTTAAGTAGTATTAATATAATTTAATTAATAAAATTATATATGTCGTTTTCTATATCTTTAATTATATTTAATGTTTCACCTTTTTCAGCTTCTGCAATTATTCTTATAATTGGTTCAGTATTTGATGGTCTAATATGTACCCAACTTCTATTATTAAAATATATTTTAATTCCATCAATTAAAGATATATTATTATATTTATATTTATTTAATAAAATATTTTTTATATCGTTAAAATCAGAACTTATATTTTTCTTTACCTTAGAAATTTCATAGTATGGATATTTTGCAATTAAATCATAAATGTTAATATTCTTTTTTGCCAGTAAGGATAATACTAAACAAATACCTACTAATGAATCACGACCATAATGACATACCGGAAGAATAACTCCACCACTACCTTCTCCACCAATTATTGCAGAAACTTCTTGCATTTTTTTTACAACATTAATTTCCCCAACTGCTGATCTCATTACGTGACAATTATATAAATTTGCAATATCATCAACTAATTGAGTAGTCGATTGATTAACAACTATATTAAGATCATTTAATTTTGTTAGCTCTAAAATACTTTGAATAGCAATACAAATCGTATTCTCTTCCGAAATATTATTTCCAAAATTATCTACAAGTACTAGCCTATCAGCATCAGGATCAACTGCAACACCTAAATCCGCTTTATACTCAATAACAGCTTTTGATAAATCTGTTAAATTGACAGGTAAAGGCTCCGGAATATGTGGAAATATACCCGTTCCATCACAGTATAACTTAATAACATTACAATTTAATCTTTTTAATAAATCACAAATAATAACCGACCCAGAAGCATTTACTGCATCAACAACAACCGTATAATTCTTTTTATATATATTAGTTAAATTTTCTTTTATAAAATCAACAGATAATATTTTATCTATATGAAAATTTAACGAATTTCTATTATAAGTAAGAAAAGAATCATATAAAACATTATTATTATATTCCTTTGGTTTATCTAAAAAATACCAAAATTTTTTATTTTCTTCTGCATCAAGAAAAATACCATTAGAATTTAAAAATTTTAGTCCATTCCAATTAGATGGATTATGAGACGCTGTTATAATTATACCGCCTACTGCATTAGAATGTTCAACCATTAATTGTACTGTAGGCGTAGGAACAATATCTAATACTTCTATTTCTCTCTCTAATTTAACAAATGTATCTATTAAAGTCTTTTCTATTTTTTTACCCGATGGGCGTCCATCGCGTCCTATAATAATTTTTCCCGCCGGTAAAAAACTATTAAAAGCATTCGCATACTTTTCTATAAATTCAGTAGTGAGTTCATCAATTGTTGCCCTCATTCCTGAAATCGAATTTACAATTGACATCTTTTATGTAAAAATATTGATAGTTACTTAATTTTATTAGTTTTATTTAAAATATACAATATTAATTATCCAATATTATTAGTTAATATATTATTTAATTAATTAATAACAGTAAAATTAATTATTTTCCCATTAATTACTGCATAATATATACCATTATTCAAATTATCTATATTAATAGATGCTACTCCAGAATAATTATTTACTTCTATATTCAATACATTTCCAATAGCATCATAAACCTTTATGTCGTTTATTGCTAAATTATTATTACTACTATATGAAATATATATAAACTTACATTGAATAGCAGGATTTGGATAAAGTGTAATTCTCGAATTATCTTCTTTTATTGAAGTTGTTTTCATTTTTTTATTTTCACAAAGCGTTTTAGTAATATCTACATTAACTCTTGTAAAATTAGGAATATTATAAATATTAAACTTTTGTACTCTTTGATTATTTAATACACGTTCCGTATGTACTGGCTTGTTATTATTATAAAAAGATAAAAATACAGGTGTCTCAAACACATCAGTCACATTTTCATCATCTTGTATCTGAGCTAAAACAACCTGAGCATCCATAGTAGTATCATCTTTCACTATATATTGAGCATTAATATCATATAAAGGATGTCCCGCCTTAAATAGCCATTGATCAAAAAATTTATCTAATGATACTTCTAGTTCAATATCTTTCGTTTTTTCTTTGAAAAAATTTATAAATTTACTAGCATCTATATTTGAAAATCTATATTCATTTAGTAACTCACGCAAAATACTAAATAATAACTCATCACCTAATAATATCTTTAATTGATGATATATCCAACTCGCTTTATTATAAGTCAAAGGAACGTAGTCTGGGGTAAACATTACGTCTGGCGCATTCCCATATATAGGAATTGTAAATATTTTACTAATATTCATATATCCATTTGCTTCATCACGCATATAATTATAATACTTAGTAGAATCTTTTGTCTTTTCAAGTGTCCAAAGTGCTTCACTCCAAGTTGCAGCTCCTTCCTTAAACCATATATCATCCCAACTAATTGCGGTTACTAAATCTCCAAACCATTGATGTGCAATTTCATGAGCAATAGTAAGATCAGCAGGCGAAGTTTTCAACATAAGCAACCTATTTATAGTAGTCATAGTTTGATTTTCCATCGCACCATAAATAAAAGGATAAACAACTGCTTGTCCATATTTACTAAAAGGATAATCTATAAATTGATTAGAAAAATATTCAAGACTTGCAGCAGTAGTTTCTAATTTACGCTTGGCATTAAAATCACCTTCTGCATTATAATCACTTTCCCATACATAATATAGTAAATCTATACTATCTAAAATATTAGGCGATTTGAATTTCTCTTTATACTCTTTATAAATTGAAGCAGTAGCATTTATTAAATAAGTAGCTATCGGGACTTTATCACTCCATTTAAAAACTTGTTTTTCCGTTCCATCCTCAGAACTTAATTTTATTATAGTATCTAATGTTCCATTAGAAGCTACCGTAAAATTATTAGGAACTACAACAGTCATAGACGTAATTGCCTTGTCACGTGGTCTATCATTGCAAGGGAACCAATATCTTGCATAATTAGGCGAATTTACAGTATAAGCTATTTGTTCTTCTATCTTATAATTATTAGTCTTATGAATAATAGCATCTTTATAAAATAAATTAAAACCTATATTCTCCAAATTTTTATAAATATATTCTATCGATATTTCTAATTCATCATTATTTTTAGCCTTACCTTTTATAGGAATAGATAAAACATTATCTACAATTTGAGGTATCTCTTCTAATATATTGCCGTTTATAGAAACTTGAGTAATTTCTAATCCAATAGCATCTAATTCAATAACATCAATATCTACATCCGAGGTTACAAGCAATTTAATATCATTCTTACCTATCCAAAAACGTTTCTCGGGCATTGTACTGTCAGATAATAACATATCATACCAATCTAAAAAAATATCATAAGATAATACATCAAATGGACGTGAGGTAGTATCTGCTAAAAGTTTATATTTAGATTTATTTGACTGCATGTCTTCATAACGTCTTTTAAATTTATTGTATTGCTCTAAACTCCATTCATCTTCTAAAAACCATTCACTAGCATTTAAAGTAGAAGTAAAACAAACTAATAAAACGTATACTAACATATTAGTTAAACGATTTCTCATAATATTACCATATTTTTTATTTTATTGTATTAATTATTTTTATTATTTCTTCAATTTTTATTTTTATTAAACTACCTTCACCAATTGATTTTATAAAAGGAAAGTTTATTATACCGTTATTATTTTTTTTATCTAAGTATATGTAATCTAAATAACTACTTAAAGAATATTTTGTATAATTATCTTTTAAAATTGATAAATAAGTATCTATTTCTTTCAATAAATTTCTATCTATTAAACCTAATTCTTTAGCTATCAAAGATTCGTAATACATACCAATTATAATTGCTTCCCCATGAGAAATATTATAATTTAATTCCAATATATGACCAATTGTATGCCCAAAATTTAATAAGTTCCTTATATTATTATCAAATTCATCATCGCTAACTATTTGTATTTTTAATTCTATACTTTCTTTTATTATATTTTCTAATATATTTGAATTATATTCACCTTTTTTAATATAATCATAAACAAAATCTAATAATTTTTTACTTCTTAAAAGAGATATTTTTATAATTTCTGCATACCCATTATTTATTTCATCTATTGATAATGTATTTAAATAATCAATGTTTATATATATATTATTCGGTTGATATATAGTACCAATTATATTTTTTATATTGTAATAATTAATAGCATTTTTCCCCCCTATTGCAGCATCTACCATTGCTAATAAAGTTGTTGGTATATATTCACAAATAACCCCACGCATATAAATTGAAGCTATAAAACCAGTTAAATCAGTAACTTCACCGCCACCAATACCAACAAGTATAGTATTTTTATCTGCCTTAAAATTAACTAATTCTTTTATTATATTTTCAAATGTAGCAATATTTTTATGAGATGCAAGTATATATTTTATTTTATGCTTATTAAAATAAGCAGTAAAATATTTTACAATGTCTTTATCTATTATAACTATTATATTATTTCTTAATAGAAGTTTATTTATTTCCAATTTATTATAAAAATGAATTTTATCTAATAAATATTTTTTCTTATCTATATATTGTATCATATAAAAATAAATTAAATATACTTATACAAATATAAATAAAATATAAAAGAAATAAACATAATTTTTAATAAATTATTACTTAAATATTTATGTTTGTTAAAATTTTTGTATTTTTGTTAAATTATTATTTATTTTTGAAATTATATAAAAATAAAAACATAGTAACATATTTTAAGATGAAAATATTACAATTATCTCCAAGGTTTCCTTTCCCACCAGATGATGGTGGCAAAATCGTTGTTGCAAATACTTATCGTGAATTCTCTGCACTCGGTGCAAATGTTATTCTTTTTTCTACAAATCATGAAAAAAAATTATATAAAGATGCAATAATAGAAGCTAACCAATACGGTAAAAGTATAATTTTTCGTTATAATTCTAAAAATAATATTCCTAAAATAATAAAGTCTATTATATCTAATAAACCTATTTATATACAAAAATTTTATTCGAAAAAATTAATATCGGTTATTGAAAATATAGTAAAAGCTGAAAAACCCGATATATTACATTCAGAACATACTTGTATGGCAGCAATATGTCTTTATATAAAAGAAAAATATAATATACCCTTTGGTATAAGATTACATAATATAGAACATAATATATGGCAACGTACTGCTGATACAACAAAAAATATAATAAAATATTTATATGTAAATAAACAAGCAAAATTATTAAAAAAAGAAGAAATAAGATTAATAGAACAAGCAGATATAAATTTTGCAATTACCGAAGATGAAAAAAATGCACTACTAAAATTAACAAATAAAAACAATATAATAACAGCAAGTGTTGGTGTGCATCTAGATAAATGGATACCATCTGATTTTAGTCAAAGAAATAAAAATCAAATAGTAATAGCAACAACTTTTAATTGGCAGCCTAATGTTGATGCAATACGTTGGTTTTTGGAAAATGTAATGCCTATAATTTATTCAAAAAATCCACAAGCAAAAATGTTAATAATTGGTAAAAATGCACCTAAATGGATAAATAAATTCAATAATATAGGTACAGAATATGTTGGTTATGTACAAGATATCAAAAAAATCGTAGGACAATCAGGAATATATGTTGCACCATTATTTGTTGGTGCTGGAATTAGAATAAAAATAATAGAAGCAATGGCAATGGGAATGCCTGTAGTTGCAACACCAATTTCAGCTTCCGGAATACATGCAACTGAAAAAGATGGACTATTTATAACCGATAATAGTATAGATTATGCTAATAAAATTTTAGAATTAATGAATAATGATGAATATAGAAAAAATGCAGGTATACAATCTAGAATATTTATAGAAAATAATTTTAGCTGGAAACTAAATGTAGAAAAAATGTTAAATGAATATGAAAAAATATTATCAAATAGTAAAAGGTAATAATATTATATTATTTATAAAATATGAAACAAGGGAAGATATGTAAATATCTTCCCTTGTTTTTTTATGTTTTAAAGTAATATTTATTATTTATCTTAAACTATAAGTAAATAAGTTAGTATAAATATAATCCCAATAACTATTAATGTTGCATAGTTTTGTACTAATCCAGTTTGAATATATCTAAAATATTTTGCTAATTTATCAAATAACTTAGCTAGTCCATTAACTAAACCATCAATAATTTTTATATCTACTATTTTAAGTAAAAATTTCTCAGATATATTAATAATAGGATTAATAACTAACGCATAAATACCTTCATCTAAATAATATTTATTAAATAATACTTTATAAACAGGTTTTACAGATTTTTTAATTTCTATAGCTTTTGTTAAATCATTCTTATCATAAAGTTTTTTTGCTAAGTATATACCTAATACAGCAATTATAACAGCAATAAGTATAAATAAATATTCAATAGAATGTATTTCATTATGTTTGTAATTTAATATATAATTAGCTTCCTTAAAAATAGGAGTTAACCACTTCCCAATCATATTAGGTTCAGAATTTATCCAAAATCCAAGTGCATAAGGAACACCTATAAAACCACCAAAAGCAGATAAAAATGCTAATATAATAAGAGGAATCGTCATAGTTTTTGGTGATTCATGTGGATGTACTTTTTTAATATCAAATCTTTCTTCTCCATAAAATACCATATATGTTAATCTAAACATATAAAATGCAGTACAAAACGCTGCAATTGCAAGAATTAACCATCCAATAAAGCTACCATTATTGTACATATTCCACATAATTTCATCTTTAGAAAAAAACCCACTAAAAAATGGTACACCAGCAATAGCTAATGCTGCAATGAAAAAAGTCTTATGTGTAATAGGCATATATTTACGTAAGTTTCCCATTTTTTGCATATCTAACTCATTCTTCATACCATGCATAACAGCACCTGCACCAAGGAATAAAAGCCCTTTGAAAAAAGCGTGCGTCATTACATGAAAAACACCCGCTGTAAAAGCGCCAACCCCTAGTGCTGCAAACATAAATCCTAACTGACTAACAGTAGAATAAGCAAGTACCTTTTTTATATCATTCTGAACAAGTCCTATTGTTGCTGCCCAAAGTGCTGTAATAACTCCAACACCTGCAATAATATTCATAACATCAGGTGAAAGCGCAAACATTAAAGAATTTCTTGCAATTAAAAATATTCCTGCTGTTACCATTGTAGCTGCGTGAATTAGCGCAGAAACAGGTGTTGGTCCTGCCATCGCATCCGGCAACCAAACCGATAATGGCAACTGTGCAGATTTTCCACAACATCCTAAAAATAATGATAATGTTATCCAAAATAATAAAGAAGTATCATAAAAAGAACTTGCACCTAATTCTAATTGTGTTAATATATTTGAATATTGTAATGAGCCGAAATTTGAAAAAATTAAGAACATGGCAATCAAAAAACCAAAATCACCTACCCGATTCGCTATAAACGCTTTATTCCCCGCATCACCTGTCCAAACAAGATTAACTCCCTCAAATTTTCTATCATACCAAAAACCTATAAGAAGATAAGAACATAAACCTACGCCTTCCCAACCAAAAAATGTTACTAAAAAATTATCAGCTAAAACAAGATTAAGCATCATAAATATAAACAAATTTAAATATGCAAAAAAACGATAAAAACTTCTATCATTATGCATATATCCAATTGAATATATATGAATTAATAGCCCAATCCCTGTTACAATTAAAGCAAATAAAATAGAAAGTTGGTCAATTTGATAAGCAACATTAACATTGAAGTCTCCAAATCTAAACCAATCAAAAATATATTTCGTAATAGGAACAAAATTTTCGCTATTTAATATTGATATAAATATAGAAAGTGAAATTAAAAAAGGAATTGCAATTGCTATACATCCTATCATTCCTATTATTTTTTCATTTTTAATTTTCTTACCAAATATTCCATTTAATAAAAAACCTATAAGAGGAAAAAGAGTTATCAGACCTACTAAATTAAACATAATATATCTATATATATAAAATAATATCTTATAATTAAAGTACAAAAATACAAAAGAAAATTAATATTTTATAAAAATAAATTGAATTCTTTATAATAAATTTAATCATTATTCGTCTTTTACTATATGTAATAATATAATAAAGCATAAAGTCTTATAAAGTCTTAAAAATAAATTATAATATATATATACTTATAGAATGAAAACTAATGCAACTATTATAAATGCAACCCCAAATAAAAATTTAATAATAAATAAAATTCAAAAATCATTCGAAAAAGGTATGTTAAATGTAGGTGTAAAAACCTATCCTATAAATTTAAGAGAACTTAATATTCAACCATGCCGTGGATGTACTAATAAAATAGATTTTAGATCAACTAAGATTTGTAAAATTAATGATTCTATGCAATCATTATATAGCATATTACAAGATTCTGAAATTTGGGTTTTTATTACTCAACTAATAGATACTGAAATATCAAATAAATTTTATAATTTTCTTGATAGATTAGAACCTTTATTTCAACCTAATTATAAAACTATTAACCAAACTGATATTTATTTAAAAAGTATAAATACTACAGGGAAAATTATATTAATTTCTCTTGATAATAATGAAATTATAAACAAAACGGAGATAATCTCAAAACAGCTAAAAATGATAGCGGATATTTTTGATAAAAAAATATTATCAACTATTTTTTATAACCAATTGGCATTATTAGAATTTTCATATGGAATAAATAATACACAAACAAATAATAATTCAAATATGTTTGAAATATTTGAATTAGCAGGTCAACAAGCTATAAAACAAAATAATTTCTCTAAAGAAATTTTACAATTAATTTCAATTACAAGTGAAACAAAAAAAGAAATTCTAAAAAAAATTATTGAAATACCAAAAAAATAAAACTAAAATATTTACATCATATAAAAATACTCTTAAAGTTTTATTTTATAATAATTTTAAGTAATTTTGTAAATAGGTAAAAATAAAAATAATTTTAAATATTTATATTTCAATAAATAATAAATAATAAATGGAATAAAAAAATGATTAAATCTATTAATCACATCGGTATTGCTGTTACGGATTTAAATGCAGCAATTGAAACATTTAAAAAAATATTTCAATTTGACTCAGTACATAGAGAAACTGTTGCTGATCAAAAAATAGAAGTTGCATCATTTAAAGTTGGAGACGTTCTTATAGAACTAACTTTCCCAACATCACCTGATTCTCCTATTGCTAAATTTATTGATAAAAATAATGGGAAAGGTGGTTTACATCATATAGCTTTTGAAACAGATGATATATCTAATGAACTTAATCGTATTGAAGCAGAAGGCATTCAGCTTATAGATAAAACACCACGACCAGGTGCACATGATATGATGATAGCATTTATGCATCCAAAATCAACAAATGGCGTATTAACTGAAATTTGCCAAGAAAAAAAATAACTAAAATTTTAATATGGATATTTTATAAATATCCATATTATTTTTATTTATAATATAATAACCAAAATTTTCTTAATAAACTATTATAGAATATTAAAAAAATTATGAATAAGGATAAAAATAAATTATCTACAAAAACACCGTTAAGAATGCCATTGACTTATCATGATAAAAATTTTATGAATAGTGATGCTGCAAGAGGAATTAGAATACTTTCTGAATATTTATATCCTGAACATCAATTCGAAAAGGAAAAAATATCAAAAGCAATTATAATTTATGGCTCTGCACGTATTTTATCAATGAACGAATGGACTAAAAAACATGAAGAATTAAAATATAATATAGAAAATTCTAGTGGTACAATTAAAGAACTACTATTATCAGAATTAAAAGCACATAACGCAAAACGAGAATTATCTGTAGTATATGAAGAATGTGTTCAACTTTCTGAAATGTTATGTGAATGGAGTCTTAAATTACCCAAAGAAAAAAGATTTTATATTTGTACAGGTGGCGGTCCCGGTATTATGGAAGCTGCAAATAAAGGTGCATATAATAAAAAAACTCCTAGTTTAGGTTTTAATATTTCATTACCATATGAACAATATCCAAACCCTTATATATCAAAAGAATTGAATTTTGAATTTTATTACTTTTTTATGAGGAAGTTTTGGTTTAGTAGTTTAGCAGAAGCTTTAATAGCAATGCCAGGCGGATTTGGAACTTTTGATGAAATAATTGAACAATTTACCTTGATACAAACAAAAAAAATAACAAAAAAAATGCCCATTGTATTATATAAAGAAGAATTTTGGCGAAAATCATTTAACTTTGAATACTTAGCTGAAATAGGAATGATAGATCACGATGATTTATTTCTATACAAATATTGTTCTAATCCTGAAGAAGCTTTTGTTTATATTACAAAAAAACTAAAAGAATATCATAATTTATAAGAATATCTATAATATATAACAAAAAAAAGATTATTATTATACAATAAGCTTTTTTTTATATTCTTAGAATATTAGTTGATTTTGTCTATTCTTAGACATTTTAAAATTATATTGTGTAAAAATAGTTCTTTTCGTTGTATTACCCTTACAAATAACATAATGTAAATACTCGGTTACACTATTAGCTTTATGATTTCTATTTTCTGTTTTATCTGCTTTGAATCTATTATATTGCGTTGTAAATAAACCATATTCACCTCTTTGGGACATAATATACTCAATTTCATTTAACGACAATATTCCTTCATTATTATAACTTAAAAATATATAATCAACATCAGCATCAGAAATTATCGAATTTAGAGCTTTAAATGCTTCAGTTTTTAATGAAAATTTAGATTTTTGAGACGAATATTCTCTTAAACCTGTTTTACCGTATAATTCAGGATTATCATATTTAGCAATTGTTTCTAAAACGTGATAATTTGTAGCATATTGTCTATTATTATATGGTGGATCAAGATATAATATATTACCACTAATCTTTTTTATAAGCTCTTCAGCATCTTCGTTAAATACTTTATATAAGAAAATCACTACAACTAAAATATGCTGGTATCATTGAAAATACTTTTGAAGCACTATTTTTAATATTTTTTAAAAAAGCTGCATAAACTGAAGCAGTATTAGCAGTTTTATCAATATTTTCAAGTAGTGTAGCAAGAAGAAAATAATATTCATTTTCATTAATTAGTTTGTTTTTCTTCCAATCTTCAATTTGTATTCTAATAGCATCAGCTTTTTTCCATTTATATCAGAAAAATATTGTCTTTTAAACTCTTTGTTTATTGTACCTCCCAAGCAATAGTTATTATATATAAATCCCTCTTGTAACTCAATATTATCTAAATAATTACATACAAAATCAGCTCTATATTTATATTCAATAGAACTTATTTTTTTAGTTCGTTTTCTAATCCTATAAAGTTCAATATAAAATTATTTTCTATATAGTTTTTATTAAGTACATAACTATAATATTGTATATCATTTGATAATATGTTATAACCAATATTTTTAAAATGCTGTCCTACAACACCAGTGCCCGCAAATAAATCTATTAAAGTAATAGAAATATTATTAACCATTTTAAAATATAAAATTCTAAAAAAGGTAACAGAGATTTTTTAGAACCAATATAATTCATATTATTAATTACTCAAAAGAATTATAAAACATTTTACTTTATAAGCCTGATTAGTTTCATTGCTCTTATTCTTGTTATGGGTATAAGTAAAATTAATTTCTAAAGGATTATTTAAATCTGTATTGTTATTTGCCATAATCAGTTTTGAATTCTTTTGTAGGACTTTTTGCAACTTTTTGATCGTAAGAAAATCCATTAATAAAAAAGTCTACATTTCTAATATGTTCTAGAGTTGGTAATATATTTTTATTCTTTTCAAAAATTAAAGTTTCTATAAAATCATTTCTTACTGTATTTATTTCTTTAATTCTTCTAAATTTAACAGCTGCTTCTTTAACTTTATTATCCTTTGAAAAACCATCTATATCTTCAGAATTTATACTTTGTACAAAATCATCAAACTTACCTTGTGAAAACGGCCATGATATTTCGCCTAATTTTAATTTATTCCATTCCTTAATTAATACTTCAACTATATTAAATGAATCTTTTCCGCTTTTATATTTTGAAGTATTTTTAAACATATTTCTTATAATAGGCGTAGCAATATTTAAATCCCATTTTTCAACTATTTTATTCCATATTTGTTCATTTTCTAAGTTTAATTTTAAATTCCCTTTATTTTTTCCTTTTGAAACTTCTTTAACAGGCAAATCAAATTGCTTTACTTTTTGTAATTCTCTCAAAAAAAATTTAGCATTTTCTACATTATGAAATATTTTTTTGCAATTTTACTAGAAAAATTATTATTTATATCCATTATAAAAATATTGTTAATAAATTATTTATTATATAATTTTAACTCAAATTTATAAATAAAATTTAAATTCTATACTATAAATTCTATAGAAGTTGACTTTTCATTTGAGTATTCATTTAATATATATTGATATATTTCAGTATTTTTAATTTCATTTAACTCTGGCGGATTAATTTCTGCTATATATCTAGCAAGAAAACTTGCTTGTTTTTCAATAGGAAAAGTCTTATTTAAAATAATAATTTTTTCTTGATTTAAAATGCATGCACCACCTTTCGATTTTATAAGAATATCACGTCTAACTTTAATTCCACTTTTCTTCGCAAGAGTTAATAATTCATCAAATAAAACTTTAATTTTCACAATATTTACTTTTATCTATTAGGTTTTCAGTAATTTATTTATTCAACGTTTTGTCAAGCGGTCGCCATATAAAATAAAGTACACAAGTTATGGATGCTAACATACTAATACTAGTAATCGTTGTATATTTAGATTCAACAAGTCTAGCTATATAATTATCTTGTATAATAGGTGAATAAAAATCATTAACTCCAATAATATATACTTGATTTGCTAATTCTACATCTAAATACATTAAATATACTTGAATAGGAATGGTAATTACAAATAAAATAAAAGACATAAATAACCATCCTCTATTTTTAAATTCAACACGCGTTTTAAAAGCTAATATTAAGGACGTTATTGCTGCAATTCCATACCCAACACCAGTATACAAAGAAGTTATAACATAAATATATACATTATACATTCTTATTTCATTTGTATATTCAGGTTTTAAAATAAAATCAGTACCTGGAATAAATAAATCATAACCTATACTTGTTCTTAATATTGTTCCGCCAAACCAAGTTATAAAACCTAACGCAAAAAAAGTTACAAGTATTTTAAATAATTTAGAATAATTTTGCATTTTTAATATAATTTTAATTTTTATATAAAATCGGATCTTTAATTCCTACATTTTTAAAACCTTTCAATCTTAATTTACAACTATCACATTTGCCACAAGCATAATCACTACTGTAATAACAACTCCAAGATAAGTCAAAAGGAACTTTTAATCTTATTCCATTACGAACAATATCTTCTTTAGACATATTTATCAATGGTGTTATTATTTTTATATTTGTATCTTCTTTAGTACCATATAAAATTGTTTTTTCAAAAGCATCAAAAAAAACTCTACGACAATCAGGATAACCACTATAATCTATTTGACTAGCACCAATAAAAATAGCATTTGCACCTATTACCTCCGCCCAAGAAGTTCCAATTGCTAAAATATTAGCGTTTCTAAAAGGTACATAACTATCTGGCACATTAATATTATTTTCTTCTTTACAACTATGAAATTTATCAACGTCAATCAACGATGTACCACCTATTTTTTTTAAATAATCAATATTTATTATTAATCGTTGTTTTTCTAAAAGACTATAATAATTACAAATAGAGTTAAAAGCTTTTAATTCTTTTTCTTGTGTATTTTGTGAATAATTTAAATGCAATACATAAGGAATATATCCTTTATCAATAGCAATAGCTAAAGTTACTAGCGAATCCATTCCTCCGCTAAGTAATATTATTGATTTTTGTTTTTGCATATTTCATAAAATAGAATATCAAACAATTGCTGTTCCAAAGTTTTTCTGATGTTCCTAATATTTTTCCCGTTTCTACATTATTTCTCAAAATAATTATAGTAGGCAACATTTTTATTCCATATTTTAAATATTCATTAGTTGGCTCTTTTTTCCATAAGATAAACCATTTTTGTTACCATTCGGTTCAAGTAAATTTACCAACAAGTGCTTCTTTTTCATTAACCAATGAATTATTATTACAAGAAGTTAAAGAAAAAAGAAAAAAATGAATTTATTATAAAAAATAATGTATTTTTTCAAAAATAAATAATTAAATATATCTTTATTCTTTATAATGTTTTACTTATAAAAAATATAAAATATCTTTTTAATTTATGTTATAATTACATATTAAATATCTATTTTATGTTAATTATTCTATATTATCTGAATTTTCTTCTTTAGAATCTTCTTTTTTAGAATCTTCTTCTTTAGAATCTATTTTTTCTTTCTCATTTTTAATATCAGTAATACGTTCCAACGTAGCCTTTATATTCTTTTCTTGATTTTCTATTCTAGATTTAATAATTTCTATAACATTAGCAATACTTTCTTTTATTTGTTCATCGGTCTCTACTTCAATCTTTTTTGTTTGCTTTTCAAGCATCTCTTTATCTTTATTTAATAAAGCGTTTAATCTTGTAATTTTATGTTCTAAATTAGAAACAATAGAATCTAATTTATGCATTTTTTCTTCAACTTTACGTTTATTATATTTTGTTCTCATTTTTGATAACAAATTAAAAGCAGTACGTATCTTGTCATATAACTTTCCACGATGCTCTCTTTTTAATTTAAGAAGCTGCATCTCTGTTTTTATTGTAGACAAATTTTCTGCATTTTGACTAAAATCTATACCATTTTCAATTTCAACTATAATAACATCTATTTTTGAGGATAATTTTTCATAATTAATATTAGATTCAGCATCATATTGTTCACGATCTTCTTGTAAAACTTGATTTATTTTATTAAAGACTTCTCTTATAATAGAAAATAATTCATTACTTTTAGTTCTAATTAAACGATTTTCTTTAATTAAATTTTGCATCTGAATAAGTTTTTCACGAGCTTCCAGTATTTGCTCAATAGTTGTTGCATTTTTAGCAACTTCAACTGCTTCAATAACTATAGGTTTAACTTTATTATAATTAGCTTCCATTTCTTCTTCAGTTAACCTTACCTCATTAAATTTTTCTCGTAACATATCAAAAGCAGAATGTATAGATGAATATAATTCATCTTTCTGCGCACGTCTTAATACTTTTTCTTTTATTTCATTTTGAGCGTTTATAAGACATTTTTTTGCCTCTAAAAAAGTTTCACTTTCTTTTGCTTTATTAATAGCAACATCAACTAATGTTTTTAATTTATAATAATTTTCAATACATTCCATTTCATAATTTTCATTACGTTCATATTGTCTTTTATTTAAATCATTAAACGTTTCATTTATTAACTTATCAAGCTCATTTTTATTTTCAAATAATATTTTACTATTCTTAACTTCCCCTTGCAAACTAATTAATTTTTCACGTGCCTCTTTAAATGATTTTGATGCCTTTACAAATTCAATAACTTCAAGTGTTTTTGATTTTAAAATTTCATAATTTTTACTAAAAATTACTTTATTTTTTTCATTTTGTTCTAATTGTCTTTTATTAACATTATTTAGTGCATCAACAAGTTTTTCTCTCAATTCATTTTTATTTATATTAGGAATATTAATACTATTTAATGTATTAGATATATCTTTTATTAAATTTTTAGTATTTTTTAAATTTTCATCTGAATTTGATAGATCAAATACATATTCAATTTCTTCTTTAATATCAGCTAATCTTTCTTCTTGTCCATAGTTCATAAAATTTGCATATTGAAAATTATATTTATGTAATCTTCCTTTTGGAATATCTTGTAATTTCCAAACCATAACGACATTATTTAAATCACTAGTATCGTCTTTTGGATTAATAAAAATAAATTCAGCATCAATAGAATCATTGAATTCATCAAATTTTTTACCTGTTAAAGCACACATGCCATTTTGACGTTTCCAAACGGTGTGTTTCATTTCATTTGTTAATATGTTTTCGTTCACGATATACACCCCTAACTGTTTTTACAATGTTTTTATAATAGAATCTAATAAAATAAATTTTAATAAATTTTTAAATTTTAAATCTTAATTAGTAATATTTATTATTAATTATTATCTTCAGAAGATAAATTATCTTCTAAAGAAGATATATTATCTGTATTCAAGTTTTCAATTTTTATAGTTTTAAGCGCATTCATTTTTTGTCTTGAAATAAGAGGTAAATCTTCACCTTTTATAATAGAATCTAATTCTTCACCTTCTAAGGTCTCTCTTTCCAATAATATTTTAGAAGTTTCATGTAATATATCTATATTATCACGCAATAAATTTTCTGCTGTATTTGCTGCATCGTGTAATATTTTTCGTATTTCATCATCAATTGTTTGTGCCATTTTTTCACTATAACGTTCTTGATGTGAAAAATCACGTCCAAGGAATACTTCTTCAGAATTGCTCTTGTATGTCACTGGCCCTACAACGTCACTCATTCCCCATTCACAAACCATTTTTTTTGCCAAAGCTGTAGCACGTTCTAAATCATTAGATGCTCCTGTTGTCTGATTATTAAAAATAATTTTTTCTGCAGCACGTCCTGCAAGCATTATAGTAATATTTGTTATAATATATTCTTTTGTATAAGAACGCGTATCTTCTTTTGGCAAATATGAAGTAACTCCTAAGGCACGTCCACGTGGAATTATCGTTACTTTATGAACCGTATCAGCATTTGGTAATAATTTACCAACAAGTGCATGCCCCATTTCATGATAAGCAGTCATTTCTTTTTCTCTAGGAGAAATTACAAGACTTTTACGTTCTACCCCCATTACAACTTTATCTTTTGCATTTTCAAAATCATACATTGTAACTTTATCACCATTACGTCTTGCAGCAAGTAGCGCTGCTTCATTAACTACATTTGCTATATCAGCACCTGAAAAGCCCGGTGTACCTTTTGCTAAAACTTCAATATTAACATCATCTGCAATTCTTATTTTAGCACAATGTACTTTAAAAATACCTTCACGTCCTTTAACATCTGGTCTATCAACCACTACTTGTCTATCAAATCGTCCCGGTCTAAGTAAAGCAGAATCTAAAACATCTGGTCTATTAGTAGCAGCTATTACTATAACGCCACTATTTTGTTCGAAACCATCCATTTCAACAAGTAATTGATTTAATGTTTGTTCTCGTTCATCATGTCCACCACCAACACCTGCACCACGTTGGCGTCCAACTGCATCTATTTCATCAATAAATACAATACAAGGAGAATTTTTTTTAGCAGTTTCAAATAAATCACGAACTCTACTTGCCCCTACACCAACAAACATTTCAACAAAATCAGCACCCGATATTGTAAAAAAAGGAACATTTGCTTCTCCTGCTACCGCTCTTGCTAATAAAGTTTTACCTGTTCCTGGAGGTCCTAATAATAACACCCCTTTAGGAATTTTACCGCCTAATTTTTGAAATTTAGCAGGTTCTTTTAAAAAATCTATAATTTCTATAAGCTCATATTTTGCTTCATCAGCGCCTGCAACATCCATAAAAGTAACCTTATTAGTAAGAGAATTTAATAACTTTGCTTTACTCTTGCCAAAATTAAAAATTCCTTTTGTACCACCGCCACCAGAACTACCACCACGTTGCATCCAACGAAGGAAAAAAACATAAGCTCCAATAATTAAAATCCAAGGAATAAAAGATAAAATAGTATTCCAAAAAGCACCGTTACCATCTTTATAAGTCCATACTATACCTCTTGTTGCCCATTCATTTTCCGTAGCTGCATCTATTACTGCTATTTTTGTAATAAATCTCTTCACTTCACGATTATTACCATCTATTTTTAATGTCACAGGTTCCTTTAACTTTCCATAAAATTCATAATCATTAACACCTGTTTTTTTGATAACTGCATTTGTAATTAAATCTTGTTCAAGAAACTTTCTATAATTACTATAAGAAATTTCCCATTCATCTGTATTATTTTCATAAAATAACGAATAAACTGAAAGTACCATTACAGAAAATAATACCCATATTATAACCTTCATAAAAATTCCATTAGGAATTTTAGGATTATTTGGATTATTTTCTGAACTATTCTTATCTTTATTTTTCATTTATTATTCCTATAACTTAACTATATAAAGTATATAGCTGTTTTTCTTAATATTTTTTCTTGATTTTTCTTAATATCTTTATTAATAATTAAATAATATCTATAATATAAGTCTAAAATAAAATTCTATTAAATTTTTGTAATATATTTATATATATATTTTTATTAAAGAAATTTAAATAAAACTTATTTAGAAATGAAACGATTTCAAATTTAATAAAAAACAAACTAAATACCAAAAAAAAGAATATTTTATTATTATTTTATTTTTTATTATTTTTGTTTTGTTATTTGTTATATATAGTATAATATTTAATTTATTATATAATATTAGTTATATAGTTAAATTTACGATTAATTCATAAAAAAGTTAATAAAAAATATAAAATTTATGGTTGGTATAGGTTATGATATTCACCAAATAATAAATGGAGAATATATAATATTAGGTGGAATAAAAATTCCATGTGAATTTAAAACAATTGCTCATAGTGATGGCGATGTTTTAATTCATTCAATTATTGATGCACTTTTAGGTGCTGCTTCTTTAGGTGATATAGGAACTCATTTCCCGGATACAGATATAAGATACAAGAATATAAATAGTTGCAATCTTCTGTTAAAAACCAAAGAGATGATAGAAAATAAAAAATTAAAAATTATTAATATAGATGCAACTATAATATTGGAAAAACCAAAATTAACACAATATAAAAAACAAATTATAATAAATATAGCTAAAATACTTAATTTAAAAGAAGAGCAAGTTTCAATCAAAGCAACAACTAATGAAAAATTAGGACATATAGGAAACAGTAAAGGAATAGCTGTTTTTTCAATATGTGAATTACAAAAGATATAATTTTTAAAATTTTAAGCTTTTATTTTTATTGCATATTATTAATTTGGTAGCATATTTGTATCTTTTTTGCTTTCTTCTGAAATATTTGAAGAATCCGTTTCTATTTTATTTTCTGTTTGAGCTTTATTAGGAAAGAAAAAAGCTTCTAAAATCTGTCTTGTAATAGGCCCTGCCACTGTGGCCCCAAATCCTGCATTTTCAACAAATACACACATTGCTATTTTTGGGTTCTTACGAGGAGCAAAACTTACAAACCAAGAATGATCTAGTCCATGTGGATTTTGTGCAGTACCAGTTTTTCCACAAACATCTATCCCCGGTATATACGCTACACCTCCTGTACCACCTGCATTTACCACATCCCACATCCCATTTTTTACAATTTCAAAATACCTAGCATCAATATTTATTTTCCTTGAATCATAGTTTATATAGTCTATTTTTTTTGTTAATTGATTATATACAGATCTTGTTACATGTGGTTGATAATAAATTCCATTATTAGCAATAGCAGCTACATAACAAGCCATTTGTAAAGGAGTTACTAAAATTTCACCTTGACCAATTCCATAGTTTATTAATCGTCCTTTAAAAGACCTAAGTGTCTTGTCTTTACTCTTCAACCATTCTGCTGTTGGTAATCGCCCGGGTTTTTCATTTGGTAAATCAATATGAGTACGTTCACCAAAATTAAACATTTTTCCATATTTTTCAAAATTTTCCATTCCTAAACGTAAAGCAAGTACATAAAAAAAAGTATTACAAGACGAACGTAATGCCTGTCGCACGTTAACACTTCCACATCCACCTCCATGACATTTATATGAACGTCCACCTAATGTATAACCACCGGAACAAGTTATAGTAGTATGTTCATTAATAACACCTGACTGTAATCCCGCTAACGCCATTAACATCTTCCAAGTAGAACCTGGAGGATATTGAGATTGTAATGCTCGTGGCAATAAAGGAAAAGAACTATCAGAACTTAAAGTCCTATATAAATCAACAGGTACACGCCCACTAAAAGCCCTAGTATCATAATCTGGTTTGCTTGCAAAAATTAAAACTTCACCGTTATTTGGATCTATTGCAACAACTGCTCCTCTACGACCTGCTAACAATTTTTCACTAAGTTCTTGTAATCGTATATCAATAGATAAATTTAAATTAAACCCATTACTCGGAAGAACATCTCTATTACCATTTTCAAAAGAAGTTACTTTTTGTCCTAATTTATTTACAGCAACAAATTGCATACCATCACGACCACGCAAAAAACTTTCATAAGACTGTTCGATACCATTTTGTCCTACCATATCACCCGGACTATAATATGAATATTTTTTCAATTGCTCACTTGTTATCTCACGAGTATATCCTAATAAATGTGCCATATTACATTCAAAATTATATATACGTTTTGAATCAACAACAACTTCAACACCTGACAAATATTGTGAATACTCTTCTATCTTAGCAACAATCTCCTCTGACGCATCTCTAATTATTTTTATAGGAACAAATTTAGAATAATGCCTATATCTATATAATATCTTATTAACTTCTGAGGAATCCATTCCTGTTATAAAAGAAAATAACTCCATTGCTTTATGATCAAATTCATATGGAACAATAGTAATAGTAAAAGAAGGTATATTATAAACCATTAAATTACCATTCCTATCATATAGATTCCCACGAACAGGCGAAACTCTAACACGTTTTATTGCTTGTGCTTCACTTTGACTATAATATCTACTGTAATTAATAACTTGTAATTCAAAAAGTCTACCAAAAAGCAAAATAAAAATTAATAAAATTATTATTTTAAATACTTTAATTCTATTTGGACTTGCAAATTCAGAAGCACTCCAGATAGGTTTATTAAATAAAGATATCATAATAAGATATTATATAAAATAATCTAAAAATTAAATTTAAATTTTATTGAAAAATTAAAAAAATAAATATAAAGAATTAGTAATATAATAAATTTTTAGAAATTATAGAAAATTTTTAATAGTATTTTTATAATATTGACTTAATAAATTAAGTAATACAATATCAATTATTATAAATTATAATCTATTAATAAACATAGTTATGAGTATTGTTTTAGAAAAGTAAACCGAAAATATAACATAATATAAATTAAATATACTTTCACTGTTTTTATTTATTTTTTAACTTTCTATTATCTTTATCTCGTTATCGTTCAGTTCATAAAGCTGATAAACTAAATTATTTATATCATTTTCCAATTTATCTATTTGACGTATAAGTAAATTCTTTTCTAATTCTGAATTTACTTCAGATTCTTGTTTTTTGACTATAAGCATTTTGTCAACTAAAGATACTAATAAGTCGTGTTTATTACGATTAACATATGTTATATTAGGAAATGGAAGTTGCTTAAGGTTTTCTAATAATATTCTCGGAAACAACTTTTTAGTATTATATTTATTTTGAAATATAAAATTAATTAAAGATGAATTTATAATTCCTAAAATAAATAAGTTATTAATATTTTTATCAATAGAGTAAATAGTATATACCGATTGAGAAGTAACACAAGCATAATTATCATACGAAGCATTAATAAACGAGCCAACTTGACGTACAACAATTTTATTTTTATATAAATTTGTTTTTTTCTTTATATATTTTATTTGAATATACTTTTTTTTATTTAATATCAAATATCTTGATATTTCATCTCCAGAAATAAATGGTCTTGATGTTGCTATATTATTTTCATTTATTATATCAGAATTTTTACTTATCTCTTCCCCCCTGCCCATAAATGTAAATTCTTTTAAATATATATTTCCAACATATAATTTATTCAATAACTTAGAAGTAGTAACATCTATAAAAAGGAAATTAAAATTTTCATTTTTTTTAAAAATTTCATTTTTTAATATTAAAGAATTAAAATTATCTTTTTCACTTTTTATATAATTACAAAAACCTTTATAATTTTTCTGAAATACAAAAACTAAACTTCCAACACTAGCATCAGTGAATACATTATTTAAAACTAATAAGTAATGAAACCCATCATTTTCTATTAATATTTTTCTAGTATCTATATAATTACTTCTATCAATTATAGAATCTGGTATTATTAAAGAAATAAAACCATCGTTTTTAATTAATTTTAACGATTTTTCAATAAAAAAAGTAAACAAATCAGGTTGTTTATTACTTAGTATATAGTTTTTATTTAATAAGTATAAATTTAATTTACCAACATCTTTAATACTTACATATGGTGGATTTCCAATAATCGCATCAAACCCTTTTTCTTTTCTATTAAATATCTTCGGAAATGCAAGTTCAAAATCAAACGGATTTAATTTTCTCATTTCTTCTTTTCCAAACTCTAAAGTACCATCAAATACATCCATACCAATCAAAGAATTACCACACTTTATATTGTCGTTCATATTTGGCAAAATAGTTTCACTATATAATACCTGCATTTCATTCGCAGTAGCCATAGTTTCATCTTCTAATAACTTTAAAAATAGTGATACTTGCGTTACTTCCGTAGCCTGTAAATCAATATCCACACCAAAAATATTATTCAGCAAAATATTTTGTTTTTGTTTAATACTTAATGTCCAATTATTATTGTTAGTTACTTTAATACAACCTGATTTTTTAGCTTCATTTTTATTTTCTGGTTTATTATAATAATCAGTATGATAGCGCAAAAGATAGTCATAAATACCAATAAGAAAACTTCCACTTCCGCAAGCAATATCAGCAAATTTCATTTCAGCAATCTCTTTTGGTTTCTTTCCTTTTATTAACTTTCCTATTGTATTTTCTACAATATAATTAA